>JAPLNF010000052.1 GCA_026692965.1 Planctomycetota bacterium | reverse complement strand
TTTGAAAACCCCTCCACTTCCACATCAAGCTTCATTTTAAGACAATCTTTTATGGTTTTTTCATATGCCTTGATAAGATCCAACTTTGCTAATTCTAAAAACCTCTTCTGATCCGTTACAAAAAAGAGTGTAGGTTCCTTGCCATTCTCAAAAAATGCATCTTTCTCTTTCTTGATCAGATTGAACGTTTTAACATCACCTTTATCACGCGCATTCTTCTCTTTTCTTTCGAATAGATCCAGCACAGCCTTCCGGTATACCTCTTTCTTTTCGCTGTATACCTTTACCGCATCTGCTATTTGCTTCTGCATAACTTCTGCAGGCGCAGGTGCTTTAGACTCATCACCTGCAAAGGCGAATATCACCACCGGTAATGCCAATACCAAAATCAAAACCAATGAGAATAATTTATGCGCCATGATTAGATTCCTATTTTTTGCTCTCTATACCAAAATTTCAACCCTGTGTTTTGATTCGGCTATTTTGTTTTCGCTAAGCGGAGTCCAAAGACATCGCCCCAACTGAACGGATGGTTGTAGTATCGGTAGGAAGAACGAGCATACGACCCAAAGTAGTAGAAAGACCCACCCCGCATAATATGGTAATCTCCAGTTGGTTTTCCCTTCGGATCTGTTGCCGATCCCGCCGGATAAACTCCATACCAATCCTCACACCATTCCCATACATTCCCATGCATATCGTACAACCCAAAAGCATTTGGTTTGTAACTTCCTATCACTACAGGATCGTTTATCTTTGAATCATCATAATTTGCATCCTTGGGTGTGATCTTATCCCCAAAAAAATACGCTGTAGTTGTTCCAGCCTTGCATGCATATTCCCATTCAGCTTCCGTTGGTAACCTGTAATTAGCTTTCGTCTTATTATTCAACTTTATAATAAACTTCTGGGACTCATTCCATGACACATCTGTTACTGGTAACTTGGCTCCAATCGTCTTTTTGCTTGGATTATGCCCCATCACTTCTTCCCACTGCCCCTGCGTAACTTCATACTTACCCATGTAAAAAGGCTTGGTAAGCGTTACCTCATGTTGCGTTTCATTATCTACTCGCCCAACCTCCGACGCTGGCGACCCCATCATAAACTTCCCCGCTGGGATTAACACCATCTCCAACTTAACATCGTTGCCAAGATCAATAACCTCTGTCTTCCCTGGCTTCACTTCCTGTGCCATTACTGTCAATGCACCCACCAAACCTAATACCACTGCAATTCCTAATATTCTTTTCATTTCTAACCTCTGGGGATAAAGTTAAACCATCTATCTTTCAAATCCAATCTACCAAACCGACATCTAAAAACATCTTTAAACCGCCCTAGTCACCAACTATTTTCTTCACCACATCCGCCCTTCAATTTACAATCCTCCCACGAACAAACACGGACAACTTTAGAAGCAGTTCTGCGCCACTCACAGCAACGCCATCAACAAGGTGTGCCTTTATTTGAAACTTCATCTGGCCTTGATATTAAAACAAAGCAAATCGGTAAGCCAAAGCTCAGGAGCAACCTTTGTCGTAGCCAGATGCGTGAGCGAAGGTCTCTTTCCATACATGCAAGAATTATAGATTGTGAACATGTTTCTAGAGGGTCAGTAAATATTTTAGTTTAAGTATGGTCATTGCTAACTGATGCCGTCTAACAGTAAAGAGTAGCGATGGATGGGACAGCATCCTGCAGGAACTTTTCCTGTCTATGTTTATCCTGATAATTTGTTACATATCGTGGGAATTATATTATGCAAGATATCGTAGATACCGCAGTAGCGGCCGGTCATTCTCAACACTTGTAACAGCCGTAAAGGCTGCTGGATTGGTCGAGACACTTAAAAGTGCAGGACCGTTTACTGTGTTCGCACCAACTAATGAAGCATTTGCAAAGCTACCCGCTGGAACTTTAGAAGCTGTATTGGCTGATAAAGCCAAATTAAGTGCGATTTTAACTTATCATGTCGTCGCAGGTAAAGTGATGGCTGCTGATGTCGTAGGAATGCATGGCAAAGTTGCCACGACTGTCCAAGGAAGCGGACTACACATCGACACGGCCCATGGAGTTAAAGTTGGTACCGCAACTGTCACGAAGACTGACATCGTTTGCAGTAATGGTGTGATTCACATCATCGACTCTATCTTAATCCCATCTTAATAACCATAATTAAGTAGGTCAGATTGATACTGGGAGTGTTATAAGAAAGTTAATAAACACTTATACATTCCCAGTTTTTAATTGAGATAAAAAATAACACAATACTTTTATAAATATTACTTTCTACGCAAATAAAAGAATCAAATCACATTTAACTTTTAATGGCTAAATCTGTTTTCTCGTTATCTTTAACTAAAATATGCGTGAAATAGATCCGATAAAATGTCGGAATTTAGTCTTTTACATAAAAAAGATCACGCAGGGAAAGCACCTTTCCCCGGGCGTCATCAAGGCCGTTATTACTAAACGATCTCGCTGAATTCGCCAGCGTTGTCAGCAAACTTTCGGACTGGGAAGTCTAGGCGCTGAAGCATCGTCACAAACAAATCACCAAGAGGCCGTTCCTCGCGAGCCTTGATGTATTGGCCATGACGAATCCCAAAATCTTTACCCCCTGCCAATACGGTTGGGTAATTGCGAGCGTTGTGAGTGCTGCTGGTTCCGCTACCAAACATCGCAAGCGTGCGATCTAGCACCCGTGTTTCCCCTTCACGAATCGCCGAGAGCCTAGTGAGGAAGTAGGCGAATTGTTCTGCGAGGTAACGGTCGTATTCACCCCAGCTCGATTCTTTTGAAGGATTTGAGTGACTCAACCCGTGATGTCCGCCGTGCTTGCCAAAATTGAGAATCCCAGGGAAGCGATCACAGATACCGTGGCCATCTTCCGATGAGATTTGGTAAGTCGCAACACGTGTGGTATCAGTCTCGAAAGCAAGTACGATGAGATCCATCATCGTGCGAATATAGTCGGTTGGCCCCTTCTGCGAGACTTCGAGATTGATCTTGGAACGATCAACATCAGGCATTGCTTTGCCGAGCCAATCTTGGGCCCGATTAAGGCGGCTTTCCACTTCATTTAATGAGGAAAGAAACTCGTCAAGCCGTTGCTGATCTAGGCGACCGAGCTGACCACGAAGCGAGCGGGCATCCTCCATAAGGAAATCAACACGCTTTCGACCCGAAGCAAGTACGCGCGCACGAGCATCACGGTCAACCTCGGCAGGTTTTTCAAAGAGGCGTTCAAAAATACTCTTTGGGTTAGACTCAGCGGGAATTGCTCGGCCTTGCTGATCAAAAGAAATCGTGGTTGCGCGGCTCTTCATGCCGGTGCCGCCATTGCTTGAAAGCACCAGCGAGGGAATCCGAGTATGCCTGCCGTACTCGCGGGCAATTAACTGATCAATCGAAACGGAGTTATTAAGGTTCTGTCGAATATCAGCCCCACTAAGCCAAACATCGCCAGTGTTATGGCCGACAAGCTGCCTACTACTGGGGTGCGAGAGTTGACCGAAGATCGTCAAATCTTTCCTATGATCGGAAAGCGTTTCCAACGAGCGGGTAAATTTATAGTCTGCGCCCTCAGTACGTGGGAACCAGTTCCAATCGCTGGTTGGATCAGTGGGTTTCGTAAGGGATACACCGTTGCCGAAGAAGAATGCACAAAAGCGTTTTGGTTTCGGGGTAGATGGAGCCGCAGAAGCCATTGCTTCAAGCCATGGAAGCGCGAGTGTGAGGCCGGTTCCACGAAGGAAGGTTCTTCGGTTGAGGCTCCAGGAAGGTTGAGGCATGGTAAAAACCTTTCGTAGGTTTGTTGGTCTCGGTAATCTGTATCGGCTATTCCGTATTAGTTGTGATTCAGTTACTTCGTTTGGAACGGTTCACTGGCGACAACTAGTTCAATCAAAGCCGCAAGCCGGTCTTCTCGCTGCTTCAAGGCGGGCAGGAGCAAGTTCATTGCTTCCACATCGGTCAAAGTCAAAGATCGACCCAGGCGGAATAATTCCTTTTTTAACTCTACCATACCATTTACCGTTATTCCAGTTGGAAGTTCGGCTTTCGCCTCAACCACCTTCCCTGACTTTTGCATCCGCCAGTTACCAATTGCATCGTATTCTTCGAAAGCAATACCCCACGGATCGATCTTGCTATGGCATCCAGCACAAGCGTTATTATTACGATGAAGAGCCAGTGCTTCCGTGATGGAAAGCCCCTTGAGTTTTGGATTACTTGCCCGGTCGAGTTCAGGCACATTGGGCGGAGGAGGAGGCGGTGGGTCATCAAGCAGGTTCTTGAGCAACCACACTCCACGTTTGATCGGATGCCCGTCGAGACCATCGGAGTTGCCGGTAAGTATACTGGCTTGAGTTAGCAGGCCGCCGCGATGGACTTGCGGATCGAGTTTCACCTTACGAATCCCCGAACCTTTGACATCGGGTATGCCATAATGTTTGGCAAGCCCTTCGTTGACGAAGGTAAAATCTGCATCAAGGAAGTTGAGAATGCTCAGGTCTTCTCGGAGCAGGTGAGCAAAGAAGTGGAGAGTCTCGGCCTTCATGTCGGAGCTAAGTTGGTCGTTGAACTCAGGGTAACGGCCCTTATTAATGGTGATGCGCTGAAGCCGATCGAGTTCGAGCCACTGCTCGGCGAACTGCTCGATAAACTGCCAAGCCTTCGGATCCTTTATCATTCGCCGGGTTTGTTCTGCGAGAACTTTTGGATCGCGGAGCTTACCTTGTCCTGCCAGTTTAAGTAGCGCTTCGTCTGGCATGGTGCTCCAGAGAAAGTAGGAGAGTCGCGATGCTAGTTCGTGGTCAGTAAGACGCTCTTTGCTACTGCCTTCTGTGTGCTTCGTAGGGAGGGCGAGAAAGCGCGACGATGTTAGGACCAGGCTCAGTGTCTCACGGATGCTAGTTTCGAGTGAATCAACCTCCTTGCGGGAGGTAGCCCAGAACGACATTAAGCGATCCATTTCTTTCTTTTCGACTGGGCCACGATAGGCTCGCGTGGCAAAGCGTTTGATCACTTCACTTGCATAATCCGGCTCGGCAAGTTTGTCGTTGTTAGGAAACATTATGTGGGTGTGCGAGGTAGGTGGCCATTGTTCGAAGAACGGGCTCTCAAATTCGATCCACTCTATTTTGAGTTTCGGCGGATTCGGATCTTTGACCATCGAAGCTGCATTCCATGCGTAGAGAATGCTGCAATTCTGATCTCGGAACGGGCCCGGGTTGGGCAGTGGGAAATTCTCAAGCCGAGCGCGAAACTCATAGGTTCGAAATTCAGTATGCTCGATGACGATCGGTTCGCCTATGCTCTTGATTTCGATACCGTGCAAGTTGGTACAACCCAAACCGACGGCAAGTTGTGGCGGCCTCGTACTTTCTTTACCCGGTTCAGCCTCAGCACTGGCAGCCCGGACTCGGATCAGCATCTCGCCCCGGCGGAATGGATGGTGCAGCCTAAACCCGTAACGGAAATCGGGCTTTTTCAACGCTGCTTCGCCAAATGATTGTGGCGCATCAGGCAACAACACGCCAAGGGGCTGTTGTTTTTTGGGATCCTTCCCAAATAGGCAGTCATCCCCGATGGTAAAGGCCTTATCTTTGGCTTTGAAGTTATAGCTTTCGCCCGGTCGGTTGTCTGGTTTGGGTAACACTATTGGGGGCTTCTTCACTTCGAGTCGATAGCGATGCACTTCGGGTGAGAGGCCAGTAACAATCGCGCCAGCAAGAGCCTCGTCTGCGATTTGAAGGTACATCTCATACTGAAGCGGCGATATTCTCAGCGCATCGCCGTCATTGCGGAATCCTTCCTTCGATCGGCCATCTTCAGGCAGCCTTCGCCCAAATTCGATCCCGACACCAAGCAAGTCTTGCATTGTTCGTTCATACTCACGGCGAGTGAGCCTGCGAAATTGCGTGATGGTATTCTTGGTGAGGGCAGCCCGCCGCATTTCCTGCACGATCCAACCAGTGATCATTTCTCGATCCGCGTTTCCAATCTGCGGTTCTTCTTTAGGGGGCATGTCGCCGAAGTTGAGACGATTGAGAACCTCCTGCCATTGATCACCGTCCTTGCCTTGGACAAGATCTATGTTCAACTTATCGATCTTCAATTTCCCCTTTGGCTTCACGATGCTCGAGTCATGGCATTTGGAGCAATGCTGTTTGAGGAGCGGGGCAACCTTACTAAATGGGATTGGCTCCGCAGCATTCATAGAGCTACTGCCGATGGCGGAAAGGATCAGCAGCGTACAGATTTTGAAATGCACACTCTGCATAACGACCTCCATAAAAACACATCTAAACAAAAACATATCTATGGCA
>JAPLNF010000051.1 GCA_026692965.1 Planctomycetota bacterium | reverse complement strand
CAAGGAAGTCCACGGGGCATCCAAAAACTTGCAAGGCTCGCTTTCAAAGTTCACTCCTGAAGCTGCAACCAAGCTTAAAGAAATGACCTTTGACCCCACTGCACTTGCATCAAGAAAACTACCTTATGAAAAGCTCGATCAATTATTGACCGAACTTATCCTTGGGGTTCTTTAACTAAACAGCTTTTGAAAGTAGGCGTGATATGGCTCCTAATCATTCTCCAAAGTTTCTGGCTATTGCACACGATGCAAAAAAAAATGTCAAAGAAACCACGGTACTTGAGGTGAAATCACGCCTCGACAAAGGCGAAAAACTTCTGCTCATCGATGTTCGTGAAGAAAGCGAATTCGCAACCGATCATATCCCTGGCGCTATTCACCTAAGTAAAGGTGTAATCGAAAGAGACATTGAATTAGCGGTACCTGGCCTTGCAACTGAAATCATTCTTTATTGTGGTGGAGGCTTCCGCTCTGCGCTTTCCGCAGAAAATCTGGCCAGAATGGGTTACAGCAATGTGATATCCATGGATGGCGGGATCCGAGTATGGCGAGAAAACGGATTCCCACTTACATCCCATTAAAAAGCATAAAAATGACTCCTATTGCTTATCTGGCTGCATCTTTAATAAGAAATTTTGCAGATTTTTTCTCGCTCTCTTTTATAATTTTAGCATCTAAAGCGAATTACAATGGGTTAGATACGCCCAGTACTTTATTACTCCATCTAGCAATAGGATTCGCATTCGCTGGGTTTGTTTTCTCTCTTCGCAAAAGCCGCAGCGACATTATTCTTGCATCTTTTGGCTCGTTACTCTCACTTGGCTTTTTGAGTATTCCTTTATTTACAGGTTTTTTTCCCGATCCAATCTTTCTAGGCTTCGCCATTGGACTAGGGCGCATCTTCTGGAATAGCTCAATCCTTCTTGCTACTAACCAAAATAAAACACTTGCTAGAAGCATCGATAATGGAGGAATGCTTTTAACCACACTGCTGTTACCTTTTAGCATTTTTTCAGCAACACTTATCCTGCCTGCACCAGATCAAGCAATTTTCCCATTGTTTTCAACGCTATGTATCGCACAAGCATGTAGTTTATTTTGCACAGGCGCGATTTACATAATTTGCAATCATGAAGCCCCTGAATCCCTACCCGAAAACTCTAAGATTTACCCATCAACTTGGAGAGATGATCTCATTCCATTGATCGCAAGAAGCTTAATCTCTGGCATCATACTCGGGCTGTGTTATTTAATCATTATTGAAGCTAATGGCTTTGTTTCGGATTCAAAACATCTTCCATTAATCACCATTAGTAGTTTTGTTGGGGTTTTGTTTTTTTACATCATCAATCACCCACTTAGAACTATCGGGTCTGCGCCTTGGGGCATGTTCTTATCAGGTGCAAGTTTGATGTTTTTTGTTTTTTACCCTACAAACATCCTTCCCATGACAATGCTTGCAAGCTTGGGTATTGCAAATGTTTTAGCTTGCTGCAGGCGGGCTTGCCGCCCGGAAGACTTACTTTCAACTCCTCCAGCAATGTTATTGTTCAATTTCGCACCCTGGTTTTTTGCAATTGGTTTTGGGTGGCTATTCTACCAACTAAAACTCACCCCAATGGTGGCAGGAATTTTGCTGGTTTTAGCAGGGCTTATCCTCGCTTGGGTGACCCTTAGGGCTTTTTTGGAGCAACTTCTTTCTATTGCTTTAATCCTTCCATACAAAATGACAACTCATGGGCCTGGAATCGAACAAATGCCTTATCGTGGCCCAGTCATTATGATTGCAAATCATGCAGCATATCTTGATCCTTTTTTAATTGGGAAAGTTGTAACACGCAGAATCATCCCCATGATGACCAGTGTTTTTTATGATTTACCTGTAATTTACTGGTTAATGTCAAAAGTAGTAAAAGCGATCCGGGTGGAAGCTGCGACCTTCAGAAGAGAAGCCCCGGAATTAAATGATGCCATCGAGGCATTAAGGCGGGGAGAATCGCTGTTGATATTCCCAGAAGCCAGACTTCGCAAAAAAGAGGATCAACTTCTGTTCCCCTTTGGACAGGGAATATGGCACATACTAAATCAGCTACCTGAAACGCCAATCGTTCCAATCTGGGTAGAAGGTGCCTGGGGTAGTTATGCCTCTTATTACAAAGGCGATCCTTTCGCCAACAAGAGCATGGATTTCCTTAGAGAAATCAAAATTGTCGCAGGAGAAGCAAGAGTCATACCAAAGGAACTACTTTCAGAACACAGGTTGACAAGAAAATATCTGCAAGAAGTTGTATTGGAAAATCGAACAATCATCGGGCTTCAAAACACCGAATCAGAAGCAAGCCAAGATTCTGCAAAGCTTGATTAACAAAAACCGAACAAGCTAAGCCCTCTCAAACTTACTTTGCACCAATCTTAATTGGCTCTTTACTGAGGATGGAAAAATACAATCCATGCTCGCCTTCGCCATTGTTGATCTTAATCAATATGGGATTTGGGCCCTTTTTAAGCTTCACTGCAACAGAATTTCTTGCAGGTTGAGCAGCAAAATGATTCTTATCTTTAAACACTTCAGCGTTATTTACCCATACCTTTACGCAATCATCAGCACCAACAAGAATTGTTGATTCTTGGTCAATGGGCGAATCAATCACTTGATAAAGGTAAGAGATAATACCATTGCTCTCAGGGGAAAAATGGGAAGCAAGATTCATATAGCCATTGGAAGATGCACGCACTTTAGACCAACTAACTGGCCCGGTCTTACCTTTTAGCTTCTTTTCCAATTCGACCTTGGCTTCTGGTTCACCCATTTTCTCAAAGTTTTCATCTGAAACACCATTTTCGAATGGGCCGATAATATGAAACCATTCTGGAGAAAATGCTGCGGTCTGAAGTGT
>JAPLNF010000050.1 GCA_026692965.1 Planctomycetota bacterium | reverse complement strand
TTGCATTTTGTGGAGATGTACACCTTTGCCAAGGTTCGGAGCAGTTCAGAAATAGTATCTTTGATGCCCAAGCCTGTGACGGTTTTTGATCCAGTGGTAAGGCTTAAGGCAGATATGTCGGACCCTGACATAACTGAAATGGATATACCGCCTCACTTTACCAATATTCAGCATGGTTTGCAGCAGGCCCGCAACCTTTTGGCCAATTCCGATACTTGTAACAAGCAGGTTATGATCGTTACCGATGGTTTGCCTACTGCACATTTTGAAGGGAAGGATCTGTATCTTTTTTATCCTCCCGACCCAAGAACCGAGGCTGCAACTTTGAAGGAAGCAATGCTTTGCGCACGCGAAGGCATTACGGTAAATGTTTTTCTTATGTCTTCTTGGAATCAATCCACGGAAGATGTTCAGTTCGCGTATAAGATGGCTCAAAGTTCCAAAGGTAGAGTTATATTTGTCGCAGGTAAGGATCTCGATCGTTATGTAATTTGGGATTACCTTTCTAGAAGAAAAACCATTTTAGGTTGATAACTTAGAAGTTGCTTCCTTTAGATCATCGATTAGCATACTACGATGATTATAAATGGAGGCTTAGATGACACGAAAACTGCTAAGTGATTTTGATATCGCACGATATCATGAAGATGGTTTCGTTATTTCAAAATCTTTTTTTGATCCCCAAGAAATTGGTCTGTTAAGCAAATCTGCAAGAGAAGATCACGAACTTGATAAGCATTCGTTTGGAAGGCGAGATGGCGAAGGTGGTACCGTTAAACTTTCTCTTTGGAATCATCCTGGAGATGGTGTTTATGGCATGTTTGCCCGATGCGAGCGCATGGTTCGTTCGGTTGAAAAAATTCTTGAGGGCGAGGCTTATCATTATCATTCTAAAATGATCATGAAGGATGCGAAAATTGGTGGCGCTTGGGCATGGCACCAAGATTATGGCTATTGGTATCAAAACCATGTGCTTCGTCCGCTGCTTACAAGCGTTAGTATTGCAGTAGATCCTGCCACCCGAGAAAATGGATGTTTGCAAGTTATTGCGGGGTCGCATCATTGTGGTCGAATAAACCACGTGCTGTCAGGTGATCAGGCTGGAGCAGACATGGAAAGAGTCAATGATATCTTAAAAAGGATGCCATTGGTTTATTGTGTTATGGAGCCTGGTGATGCGATATTTTTTCATCCCAATTTGTTGCATCGATCGGATCAGAATAATTCCGATAACCCAAGATGGTCTATGATTTGCTGCTATAACGCTGCAAGAAATAATCCTGCAAGGGAATCCCATCATCCCTCATATACTCCTTTGCATGTGGTTTCAGATGCAAAGATAAAAGAAGTTGGGATCAAGCGTTTCTCAGATGATGCAACGGATGTTGCATGGTTAAGTGATTCTAAAGATAAAAGCGCGACGAAGCTTGAATCCTAGAAAAAGTTTAAGCACTGGGGCTGCGGTTTAAGATTTTGCCCAGACTTGCGCCAGATGTAAAAGGACTTCAACCGCTTTTTCCATCTCTTCGAGGCAAGTCCATTCCAAAGGGGAATGGGGGTTGTGCTCACCAGTAGATAAGTTGGGTGTAGGTAGACCTATTTCAGTCATCCTTGATCCATCGGTGCCACCCCGGACCGAGGTTACCTTTGGTTGCAACCCTGCGAGCTTCATGGCTTCTACAGCAAAAGGTATCGCCCGGGGTTCTTTGCTCATTCCATCCGCCATATTGCGATATTGTTTCGTAACAAGAATATCAAACTTTGCTTCAGGGTATTCAAGTTGAATTTGAGAAGCAATTTGGGACAGGAATGATTCATACTCGCGGAGTTTCTTGGAATTAAAATCGCGTAATAGAATCTTGATCGTCACTTCCGCGACGCCTCCTGCAATAGTGTAAGGGTGAAGAAATCCTTCCATTCCCTCGGTAGTTTCGGGCGCAAGTTTTTTCGTAGGCAATCGCTCGATAAAAATAGCAGCAAGACGGATGGCATTGGTCATGCGGTTTTTTGCAATGGAAGGATGGATATTTCTACCATGAATGGTGACAGTTGCCAGATCTGCAGAAAATGTTTCGCCATCGATTTCGCCTTGGCCCCCGCCATCCAATGTGTAGGCTGCAATCGCACCTAATTCTTTAAGATCAAGATGGTTTACGCCTTTGCCTATTTCTTCATCGCAAGTAAAGCAGATGCGTATATCGCCATGAATGATGCTGGTGTTTTTGATTAATTCTTGTGCAGCTTGCATGATAACAGCAACGCCTGCTTTGTTATCCGCACCTAAAAGTGTAGTTCCATCGGTGGTGATGATGGTTTTTCCTTTGAGGGGTGGCAGGTCATGATTTTCGTTGGTGGTGATGATTTTGGTTTTATCTTTTGGAAGGATGATATCTTTACCATCGTAGTTTTCATGAATAATGGGAGAGACATTTTTGCCCGTGGTTTCAGGGGATGTGTCCATGTGGGCGACCCAGGCAATCGTGGGGATCGATCTACCCGAATTGCTTGGGATTGTGCCAAATACTAGGCCATATTCGGTTTGGTGGGCATCTTTGATTCCGATTTCATGAAGTTCTTTAACCAGCATTTTGCCTAATTCTAATTGTCCTTTTGTACTGGGATAAGTTTTTGAATTCTCATCTGCCTGTGTATCAATTTTCACATAGTCGCAAAATCGTTTGAGTAAGCTGTTGTGGTTCATGATTTCTTTTTTCCTTTAGTTGGTGTTTTCGTAACGCCCTTTTGCGGGCAAAGATCGATTAAGGCGCAATCCGAACACTTGGGTTTTCTGCTGGCGCAAACTTTTCTGCCATGGTCGATTATCCGAAGGCCAAATATTGTCCACTCTTCTTCTTTTATCACCCGATGCACATCTAATTCTATTTTTACCTTATCCTTCGATTTCGAAAGCCCTAGCCTAAAGCTTAATCTACCTACATGGGTATCGACTGGCAGGCCTGGAATGCCATAAGCATGTCCCAAAACCACATTTGCAGTTTTTCTGCCCACTCCTGCAAGAACCACCAGCTCTTCCATGGTTTTTGGTACTTCCCCTTGATGATCCTTAACCAATGCTTTGCAGCAAGCTATAATGTTTTTGGCTTTGTTCTTATAGAACCCGGTAGATCTTATAAGGGATTCGAGTTCATTGGTTTTGGCTTCTGCTAGGCTGAAAGAAGTGGGGAAGCGCTTGAAAAGGGCAGGGGTTACCATGTTTACCCTGACATCCGTGCACTGTGCTGAAAGTATGGTTGCAATTAATAATTGCAAAGGAGATTGGTAAGTCAGCGCACAATATGAGTCAGGGTAAAGTTCTTTAAGTCTGTTTGCCAATCTTTGGGATCGAGCTTTTAGTTCTTTGCTGTTTTCCACGCTTTAACTTATTCCTTTTCTTAAATGCTCCGCAATCAATTATTATTAAGTCTACCTAATGATAAATATGGACTGGAGAACAGATTCCATTACCATGAGGAAAGTGTAATTGTACCAGCTAATGAAAGAAATGATTTTATGAGGCAAATTGGTTTTATTCCTGATCCTGTAGATGCCAAGAAGTTTGAAGACTACCTTTACACTCAAGGCACTCTGGTTCGTATGGACAGGCTTAATGCCGGTTATAATGTGTGGGTGTTTGATGAAGATAAACTGCTTTTTGGTAAGCAAGAATTGCTGCAATACCTTGAAAACCCGCAAAGTAAGATCTATTCCGATTCAGGGTTAATTGCCAAAAATCAGCGTGTAAAACAAGAAAAAGAAGATAGTGCTACCCCGGAATACAAAGTGGTATTTTCAGATCAGACTTTACAATTCCCCCGAGTAACTTTTCTACTTACGATTTGCATTCTTGCAGTTAGTGTTCCGATGCTTTTGGATGACGAAAAAAAAGTTCAAATGGTTTCAATCTTTGGTTTGGCGGGACAGGGCATGGGGCTTTTTTCAAACTTGGCTTTTTCCACGCAACCTTGGCGCCTAATTACGCCAGTTTTTCTTCACTTCGGCCCCCTTCATCTACTCTTTAACATCATGTTATTAGTTGAATTTGGACGTATGATTGAATCGCAACGAGGTGTCGTCAAATTCTTTTTCTTATTCTTAGCATTGGCTGTTTTTTCAAACCTTGCTCAACTTTTCTTGGGTGGTATTAGATTTAACCAAGGTCTATATTTCGGGCCAGCCGCGACCTTTGGAGGCATGTCCGGCGTTATCTACGGGCTATTAGGCTATGCTTGGATGAAAGCAGAA
>JAPLNF010000049.1 GCA_026692965.1 Planctomycetota bacterium | reverse complement strand
GCAGGTTAGGCCCACGCTAAAAGTACCACTGGTAATGCGCTCGAGATCTGCAAGGTTATCCATGGTGGTGAATTTGGCACGATTGTAATTACCCAGCATATTTCCTGCCTTCTCAAACAATTCAGCATTATCAGGGTTCAAAAACTTGAATGAAGAATCATGCAGTTCTGTGATGATTTTTTTCAAATCAGGTTCAACCTTCTTAAGTTCATTATAACTGATGCGGGTTTCCAACAACAATTGGAATGCATTTCGCACTTCTAACCTGATTAGATTCTTCGTGCTTTCCTCAACTGCAGCGCCCCGATCTGCAAAAGCCTGTGCCCTTGCAACACGATCATTCTTTTTACCTATAAGAGAGGAAGGCATTTCGATGGTAATGGATTCAGGAGTGAAATTTTCGCCCCTGCCCTGCACGCCAATCGGAATGTAATGCAAATCAGAACCACTTGCAAAAGTTCTGAACTTGGGGTTAAACCTTGCGGATTTTTGCGCATTCACTTCCAATGCAAGAATTTGCGATGCCTTCGAAGATTTAATAACCTCTTCACGGATTCCAGCTGTTTTTTCAATGATCTCTTCAATAAATTCAGGGGTAAGCAAGCCTAAAAGACTATAAGAGGGGAATTCTGTTTCCATGGGTTCGATAAGGCCGATTTTATTTCTGCCACCCACTTCTTCTCTTAATAATGCCTTAGCTCTTTCATATCCCGTAACAGCTAATGCATTCTTGTGCTTTGCCTCAACATGGCCCAACAGTAATTTTTTCAATTTGATTTCGTCTTCAGGAGTCTTTTTAAGAGCTATCTTTAATTCAAGCGCCTTGATGTTCTTGCCCAATATATCAAGCATTTGCTCGGTCAAATCCCGTTGCTGCTTCGAATAAATAACTAAAAAGTAACTACGCGCAACTCCATAGGAGGTGTCCCTGATTTCCTGCCTCAACCCAGCATCGGCAACCTCTATCCCCAACTGGGACTGTTGTTTCCTGTATTTCATATCTGGCGAAAGCTTGGCGAATAAAGGAAGGTTTTGTACCCCACGTGCTCCCGCTTCCGAACCCCTCAAACTCGCTTCGGCTGCATGTATTCTTGGATGGTTGGAATTCATCAACTCAAGCGCTTCAGCCAAAGTGATTTTTTTCACCGGCTCTTCACTTCTTGCAAATCCTGCAAGACCTGTAAACAATGTCGCTATTCCAATTACAGAAAAGAAACTATTACGATCAAATTTCAACATCATTTTGAACCTTAAAAGAGTTAGGGGTGTCAATCATCAATCGACTAATTAAGATCACAACAGTACAGGATCTATGCAAATTGCGTAGATCCCACGAAGTATATATAGAACATATTACTGAAAGTGTCGAATATATCGATTAAAAAGTTTGTAGCGATTCCGTAGCTTAGGCAAATCTGGTTTGGTTGCCCTCAGATTAATAGCCCGCAACTGTGCCAGGCGCGGCATGCAAAACAGATAGGCCCATTACTTTTCTGCACTCTTCCAGCATTTCTCTGGTTCTGCTAGCGCCCACCCTGCTAACTCCCAAAGCGCGGACTTCCAACATTTTTGCGAAGTCCCTCACGCCACCCGCTGCTTTAACCTGAACCGAAGGGGCAGCATGCTTGCGCATCAAAATCAAATCTTCGATGGTCGCCCCACCTGAACCATACCCCGTGGAGGTCTTCACCCAATCCGCCTTCAATTCACTGCAAATTTCACAAAGCTTGATCTTATGCTCATCTTTCAAAAAACTGTTTTCAAAAATCACTTTCACTTTTTGACCTGCTTTATGAGCAACATCGATCACCACCTTAATATCCTCGCGCACATAATCCCATCTTTGGCTCAACACCTGGCTTATGTTTACCACCATGTCAAGTTCTTCGCACCCATCAGCGATGGCTCGTTCAGCTTCCATCTTTTTTATTGCAG
>JAPLNF010000048.1 GCA_026692965.1 Planctomycetota bacterium | reverse complement strand
CTTTCGATGCGCCGCTTGCAAAGAATTAATCTGATGCTTCTGATATTGGTTCTGATCTCGATAATTCAAAATGCACCAGCAGGAGAATTAGATCGAGAGTACAAACCTACCGGTACATGGTCTGGTTCCTCGCAAGAGTTAAAATCTTTTGCGCAGTTGGAATTGTTAAAAGGGAAAGTAATTCCGGAGGCATGGCAGGAAAAAGTTCGGTCGGTGATAACAGATCCCACTTTGTCTGCCAAGGGCCCTGCGGAGGTTTTTACCTGCGACCCAACAACCTACGAATGGCTTTTGGAAAACCCGCACCATGCGGTGACGATGTGGAAAATGTTGGGTGCGAAGTGTTCGAGCATCGAGAAAGAAAAAGAAAATACCTTTTATTCGCGTGAATCCTCTGGGAACAACATTCAATTTCATCTGATTACGGACAAAGATGGTTTGAAAGTTTGGTACGCCCATGGGATGGGCAAGCCTACTGCGCTATTGCCTGCGATTCCGGTACAGGCGGTGATTGTATTGCAATATCAGGAAAGCGTAATCAATAAAACCGTAAAGCATCAAATGACGATTTATGCAAAAACGGAAAGCAAGGCTGCAGCAATAATATCGAAGGCGTTTGGTTCATCGATGGTGGGGATGGGTGAAAAAACGGTAGGTCAGATGCAGATGTTTTTTGGAGCATTGCCATGGTATTTAGAGCGCAACCCTGAAAGAGCGGAAAACCTTTTAAAAGCTACGCTTATAACTAAGGACTCTTCAAAACCTATTGCGTTGAAACCTAAGTTTTAAAAGTACAAGAGTTGCAATTAGTAAGATTGCTTAATTAGGTTTTAGCTGAACCAGCACCATTTGTGGTTTGACCAAATTATCTCTGCCCAAAGCGAAAGAAAACTCCTTTTTTATCATGGTTTGAACACCATTAAAAATCGGAATATTAATGATAGGTAGAGTATCACCACCGGGTGGACGGTTAGGTAACCAAAGCCAAAGAGTTTGCTTTTTTTGAGCTACAATCGTTGGCAGCATATCTTCGGTAGTCCAAAGAATCTTGTTTTTTTGAATTCGCAAGTACCATTCTAAAGTTGGATCGATCAGATCTTTTTCCTGGGTGATCAAGATTGATTCGTCTGGTTGCAAAGAAGAGCATAATTCTTGAATCAAGGCTCTGGCCTCAAGGTCGCCCGATGATTTGTAAGGTTTTTTAACATCCCTTCCTGCTTGAAAGAAAGCCAAGATGAAAAGGCACCAAAGTAGGCCAAGGTAGGCCTTGGAGCGGATATTTGCAATTAGCTGCAATCGTAAAATGCTACTGATCCCCAATGCAGATAAAATGCAGATGGAAGGAAGTAAGTGCTGTGCGACTCGGGCGCTTCCACCATAGGGGTAGCGGCCCATGAAAGCAGCAATAAGGTTGAAGGCGAAGGGTGCTAGCAAAAGGATGAGGATTGAAAATTTAGAATCGCGAACGAGTTTAAAAATGCCCAAGAGAAAAAATAAGAGAGTCAGAGAACTCGCGCCATCTTTTCCCCCAATAGGGTAAGCACTGAGGTTTCCTGCATGAGTTTTTAAGAGCCAGAAGGGTAATTGGAAAGGGTTGGAAGGGGGGAAAGTGGAATCCCAGTAGGCTTGATGTTTTGCAAGTTCGTTATGGAATTGGTTGGTGCCAATGATTGCGTAATGGGCAAGAAAAGAAGCAAGAACGGAGCAAATTAGAAAAATGCATGGTGTAATGAGGGCGTATTTTTTTTGTTGGAGGATGTGAAACGCTAGTGCGATGCAAACAGCCCCTGCAGAAAACGCGGCAGGGAAGGAGGTGAAAAGGAGAATGGGGGAAAGAGTTGCGAGAAGGAAAATGGGTTGAGAAGTTGCATTACTTTTTAGGGCGTTGGAGCCAAGCCAGAGGAAAATTGATGCAGCTAAGAAATCAAAAGCGTAGGGTTTTACTTCGCAAGAGTGCCTGATGGGGTAATAAGAAACAGCCATAATAGCCAGGGTAAGCAAAGCTGTTTTAGGGGGAGTAATATTTTGGGCGGCTTTAAATGAAATAAGGAATGCAAAAATGCCAGCGATGCAGGGGGTAATGCGGAGGGTGAATTCGCTGGTGCCGAAAAGTAGGACAGCAGTTTTTTCGAGCCATAAAAACCCAAGAGGTGCGATTTGATAATGCCTAAGGGGTTTTGTAAGGCTGGCAAAATCAGAGTCAAAGAAATTTAATGCAACAAACGCCTCATCGCCCCAGAGTGGGAAATTCAGGCCTATTCGCAGCAATCGTAAGCTAATTCCCAGTAAAACAAAACCGATGCAAAACCCCAGTAGCAGCTTTTTTGGTCTGCCCCAGAGGCTTTGATAAGTCCTTGCGGTTACTGCCATGCAGAAAATCTCCCGAAATGTCGATGAATCAGTTGCTTATATCAAAGTTTGGGGCACCGAGGGAAGAGGAGTCGGCGAGGCAGTTTGGGGCAATGCCCTTCCTTAACCGGTCTGGCAGAAAAGATTTAGATTTGGCACAATCCCCGTTTGGTTAGGAAGAATCATAGGCACAAGGAAGTGCGATGACGTTGAAGCCGGAAAGTAATTTGTTCGAAGAGGCAAGCAAGCCTAAAAAAGCAGGATGGGTATTGGGCGTTCGGTTACTTGCGATAGTACTAATATTATTGTTATCTTTAAAGTGTGTTTATATTTTTCTAGGTGGGAACTTCTATGAGGTCGTGCCGGGGAAATTTTATCGTTGCTCCCAGCTTGGAGCCACAAGGTTGGAATCTGTCATTAAGAAAAATAACATCAAAACAGTAGTTAACCTTCGAGGTTGTTGCGACACGGTGCCTTGGTATATGGATCAGGTTCAAGCGATTAATAAGTGCAATATATCGCAAGAAGATCTGAGCTTTTCCGCAGGTAGACTGCCTTCCACCAAAACTATTAATCAATTGGTGGATGTGATTGATCAAAGTGAAAAACCTATGTTGTTTCATTGCCATAAGGGCATTGATAGAACAGGGATGGCGGTGGTGATGTCAGAGTTATTGCAAACAGATATTGGCATCGATGAGGCGTTAAGGCAATTGAGTCCTTATTACGGGCACCTCAATATTGGTCGGACAGCACATATTGATGAGTTCTTTGTTTTGTATAAAGAATGGCTTGCAAAGAACGAGGTCGGCCATTCGAATGATCGATTCAGGGAATGGGTAAAAAAGTACTATGTCCCTGGGGATTGTGTTGCAGATCTGCATTTAATTGAAGGTGATGGCGAGATTTTGCATTTAGAAAAAGGCAGGAGTAAATTGTTGAGGGTTCGGGCAAAAAACACATCGATTAGGGAATGGGTAATGAAGCCCGGAACCAATGCGGGAATTAAAGTTAAATGGTTGTTGCTGACGGATGATCGCAGGGTACTTGCGAGTGGGTTTGCAGGTAATTTTCAAGCAGTGGTAAAGCCTGGCGAGGGTATAGATATTTCTGTGGTGATTCCACCTTTGATGGAAGGTGGCAGTTGCTTACTGAGATTAGACATGAGTGATCCGCAGCATGCAGCGTTTCATCAGGCAGGTTCAGAGATTCTTGAAGCAAAGGTGATTGTGCAATGAAAGTGCTGGTACGAGTAGTGGGAACTTTGTTGCTGGTGGGATTGATTCTAACGAGAGTCAATCTGGGCCAGATTATGGATTCGTTTGCAACACTACGCCCCACTTATTGGGTAGCTGCTTTTCTGCTTCTTTTTTTCACGCAGGTATTGAGTTGCCAGCGTTGGAAAGTCCTCGCTACCGCAGTTGGGTTTGGCGGGACATTTTACGAATACATGAAGTTCTTTTTCATTGGGATGTTTTTCAACCTTGCCTTGCCTACTTCGGTGGGTGGCGATGTGGTTCGGGCTTGGTATCTGGCTTACAAGATGAAAGATGATTTGGTAGAAAATCGAAGAAGCAAGGCGGTATTGACCGTTTTTGCAGATAGGTTTAGCGGTGTTTTGGTATTGGTTTCAATTGCAGTTATAGCAACAATTTTCAGCCCCGTGGAATTGCCCGTGTGGGTTAAAGGTTCGGTGATGTCGGTAGGATTGGGCGCTATCGGATCGTTGGCAATGCTGCCTTTGATTGCAAAATTTTCAGTTCGGTTTCCAAAGTTACTTGTTGTGTTGAAAAGTGCAAAGCTTTGTTTTGGGAATGGGAAGGTTTTGGTTTTAACCACAGCGATGTCTGTATGGGTGCAACTTTCAAGTGTTTCAATCATGATGCTGATAGGTTTGGGAATGGATCTACCCATACCATTGCCCTTTTATTTTGTGATGGTGCCTTTGGTTACCCTCATGACTATGTTGCCAATAAGCTTGGGTGGAATGGGATTGAGGGAAGGGGCAACAGTTTTGATGTTGACGCCTTTGGCAATCGCACCAGCATCCGCAGTTGCATTATCTGTACTATGTTTTTCTGTTTATGTAGCAGTAGGAATGATAGGAATCTTTTTTTACCTGGGTTCACGGGGAAGCGCATCAAGCTCGGACATGAAAGATGTTCAGTTGGAAGGCGAAATATCCGGGTCAACCGAATTGGAGGAATCGCACGATGGCTCTGCTATCCGTAATAATACCGATCAAAGACGAGCAGGATAATATTCTTGCTTTGCATGATAAAATTGCTTCTGCGTTGGAACCATACTGTGCCAGCTCCAATGG
>JAPLNF010000047.1 GCA_026692965.1 Planctomycetota bacterium | reverse complement strand
CTCCATTCAAGATGATATCCTTCGGGTAAATTTATTTTGTGTTCGACCACTCTTCTGGCTTCTTCGATGAAGCCAACCATATCCCGCCCTCGCACATTTAATGTAACCGCGTTCATCATTTGCCCGTTTTCACTTTTGATCATGGCAGGCCCTTCAGTGACCCTGATATCAGCAAATGCAGAAAGTGGAATTACGCGAAGTCCGCCCCCCAGATGAGCGACGCCGGCCTTGTGGATGTCGCCCCCTGGAAGAACTTTATTTAGTGGTTCAGTATCACGATTCATTTTTGCTGAACGGGTTCCTGCAACAAGCAATTTGCGGACAGCATTTTCATCTTCTCTTTCTATGCGGGAGTATCGAACCCTTACCGGGTATCTTTCCCGTTTTTCAACAGTAGAGGTTACAACGCGCCCGCCGATTGCAATTTCGATTTCTAGTTGTGCATCCTCAACGCTTACCCCGAAACGGGCAGCTTTTTCACGGTCTATTTCGATTTCCAAATAACCTTTTCCCATAATCGGTGCAGCGACCACATCGCGAGCCCCGCGGACTCCCTTAACAGATCTTTCTACATCCTTGCAGAGTTTGTCGATGGTCGCTAAATCTGGGCCAAACACTTTGATTCCTACATCGGTGCGAATCCCTGAAGAAAGCATCTCTATGCGGTTGATAATCGGTTGGGTGAAAATATTGCTCCAACCAGGGACTTGTAAAACTCTGCCCATTTCGTCGTCAACAAGATCTCCTCTTGGTCCACCCATTCTTTTCCAGAGTAAGACCCATTGCTGGAAATCTGGTTCTAATTTTTTAACGAGATCTTCAAATTCACTAGGCACTTTGGTTCGTGGTTCGTTCCCAAGTCGTGCTGAAATAGTCGTGTCGATAAGCGCATTAGCAGAATCGCCTGCAGTTCCATTTTCTAGAAATCCATGATCTCTGGAATAGGTAAAAAGTTCTTCAATTGCCAGCCATATAAAGGCAGAAGCTCCGTGATAAAATAATTCTTGATCCAATAGTTGAACTTCTTTGTGCCAGAATTGGTTTTGTGTTTTCAATAACTGTGCGGTGATACGATCAGCAAGAGTTATTGCTTTTCCTGTAAGTTTTTCATTTATAGTTTCGGTTAAAGTTGGTAATGGCTTCATCGCTGCGACAGGGTTATTAATCAATTTTTCTGATGCTAGAAAGTCGGCAAACAATCGGAGTTCTTTTTCGATTTCTCCAATGGAAGTATGTCTTGCCATTGCGAGGCCAAAACCTGAGGGCAATCTTGCTTCAAATTCAGCCACCTTTGTTTCTACAAGTGGCGTTTTTGGGCCTATCCATTCGCTGCCGTTTGCAAAATGATTGAGGGCTTGACTTGTGAACTCTTTAGCGCAAAGTGCGGCAAGGGCAGCTTCCATTTCAACAAATCTTCTGGTTGCAAGTTCTCTTTGAACTTCGTCGAATCTTTCAATAGCTTTTTGAGTTGATTCCACAAGCATGTTGGATCGGTCGTCTGCTGGTACTTTTGTTGAAATGAAACCTGATTTTTCTAAGTTCGAAAGGATGATTGTTGCTTGCTTGATACCATCGGTGTATTTAAGTACCCGCCTTGGCCAGAATTCCTTGGGCCGAAAATTAATGAAGGTTTCAACCATGTCTAATGGTGAAGGATCGGTCGGGGTATCAGCTCTTCCTGCTTTTCCAACCACACTTTCAACTTCAGGAAAACCGCGGACTAGAGCATCTCTTGCTTTTAGGTCATCAATAACCTGGGTTACGCTCGCCCTTGGCACGGTCACTGGCATATCAAGGGTTGTGCCCTCATCAAGTGCAGGCATGAATGCTACGCCGATTTTTGGGAAACTGTGGGCACAAACTCCCAAGGCAATCAGTGTGACCAATGAAAAAATTTGATTCATACTACCCATCGTCGACATTACGGTAATGCTTGTAACTATTGCT
>JAPLNF010000046.1 GCA_026692965.1 Planctomycetota bacterium | reverse complement strand
ATCCTTAAGAGATCGTTATGGGTTTATGCCCGCATTTGATCCGGGCGATCCCCAACGATGTGGCGCACCTAATTGGGCCCAACGCATGCTGCTTTCTCGAAGATTAGTGGAGGCAGGTGTTAGGATGGTAACAGTTGACCTTCGTTGGTGGGATTTCCACAAGCAAGGTTTTGACTCGCAAAAACGCGGGTTTCTTCCACGCTGGGATATGGCGTATTCCGCCTTCATCGAAGACATGGAATCCCGTGGATTACTCGAAAATACACTCGTAGTTGCTTGGGGCGAATTTGGCAGAACCCCTGTTGTGAATAAAGATGCTGGGCGCGATCACTGGCCCTATGTTATGTCCGCTGCTTTTGCAGGCGGTGGCGTAAAGGGTGGCAGAGTCATTGGTTCTTCTGATGCCAAGGGTGCTGTTCCCAAGGATAATCGCAAATTGCCACACGATGTACTTGCAACCATTTACAGTCATCTTGGAATCGATACTAAAGCGGCATATTTGGATCATACCGGCAGGCCGCATGTGGTATTGCCTGAAGGTTCCAAAATTGAAGAGTTGTTTTAAAGAATTATTTGTTTAGTTAATACCAGCAGGGATGATCGATTTGATTTGAAAGTCGCTGGTATCCCAAAATGTAACATGACCCTGGCAAGTACCAACTGCTAGGGTTTTTCCGTCTGGGCTTAAGGCGATTGTGCTTACCATTTCGTTAATGGACGCAAGTTTGCAAATGATGTTGCCTGAAACTGCATCGCGAACTTGTACAGTTTCACTTCCTGCCGCCATAAACAAGGTTTTTTCATCATTCGAGATTTCAATATGTCTGATTGGCTTGGCTGAAACTTGAAGTGATTTGATGGCCTGATTTTTCGAAGAATCAATCAGGTGAAGGGTTCCTTCGGAAGTGGCAATTAGATTTTTACCCGTCCATTTTAGGCAATCAATCGAAGATTCGACTTTTGCCAAAATAATTGGTTCTGTGTTGGAAAACAAATCCACGAGAATAATTTCGCCGGTGGATGAACCAAAGGCGAATAGGCCGGTATCTTGCTGTCTACTCATACAAGTATAGTGCAAATCTGGAATGTTTTTGAGGGAGCTATGAATGTCATTATGCCAAAGTGTGGGTGTACCTTGTATAAGTTTGCCAAGAGAGTTAACACTGTTTCCAAAACTTAAAAGCGATTCTGGTTGCCCGACATTATTAATCTGGTGGACGATTTCATTTTCTGAATGAATTCTAAAATTGATATCGAGTGTTTTGGGGTCGCAAAAGAGAACTTGGGATTTGCTGGTTCCCACATAAAGGCTTTCGCCTGTTGAGGTCCATTCCAAGCATGTGAGTGGTATTGATGCAATAAAAGTAGAAGCCGTGGGGTTGCCACCTGCAACTGGCCAATTGCTTAAATGTCTATCCCCTGAGAGTACTGCAAGGCTTTTGGAATCTGGGGAAAAACGGATTTGGGAAATTTTAAGAGTTAATCTAGAAGATTTTTGTAATTCAGTATTAAAAGTTGCGGAAGAAGTAGGAATAGCAGTGGCAGTGGCAGTGGCATTAGCGATTGCGGTGGGGTAATCAATTTGTAAGGCAGAGAAAACTGCAGCAATCCCTGTAAATAATACGCAGGCCGATTTAGCAACAGAAATAATAGCGGGCATAGCTTATCTCTCCTTAACGGATTATTCTCACATACTTCACTGTATCTTCACATTTAGGTCTTGTAAATGCCTAAGTCTTTTTTTTGCCGGAAATCAAGATGTGAAGAATTCAATAAGCTTGTATGAAAATTTTGTAAAGGGCAGTTTTAGATTTGGAAATTAAACGACCATGCTTGGGCATGCTACTTTGGTTTGCTTAATAGATTGATTGCTTACGCCCAAGTTTGATAAGTGGTAATCCGATTAGAAAAATTAATAACCGTTCGTGGTTTCTCCGCCTTGGCGTGCCTTGGCGTGTGCCAAGTTTTACCCAAGTTTGCCCATCGATTGAATCAGTGATAAATTTTACTGAACCATCTCCGAATAGGAAATTGACGCCTCCCGAATGCTTGCTGGTGAAATCTTCAGCACGAAAAAAGCCATTAGCTTGGGGTGAATTAGGTTTGTGCGGATCAGAGGGTTCGCCTGTATGCCCAAGAATATAAAGTGCCGGGGCGCGAGGAAAAATACCATTTATAAGATCACCACCTGGAAGCGCTCCCACCCAAGTGCAAACACTAGGACGAGAACCGTCAGCTTGTTTATAAAATAATATTGAACTTCGTTCACCTACAAAAAGGGTGTTGCTTAAGCCATCAGTAACTTCAGCAATAGAAACTCCTCTACCACGAAGCAACATTCCCAAGCCCAAAGCAGAATCAAAGTCTCTTAAGTCTCGTTGTCCATTGATGCCTGAGTAAGAGCTTTTAGCGAGTTCGAATCTAATTAGTTTGAAATTTCCGTCCGGTCCCGACAAGTAAAAGGTACCTAAGCCAGTGGTGTCATCTGAAGGGTTAACCGTGCCCAAAATTCCAAAGGTGTTTAAGTCAGTGGCATCGGAAGTGCAAAAGAAACCTTTGATGAATGTTTTGCGAAAAGCAATAGCAGCAGAGGAGGTGTTGTTCATTGCAATGGAGTTAATATTAATCGATTTATAAAGCGGCTCTTGTTCGAGGTAGGGAAGAATCAATGCGCCCCAGCCCCATCCAATATTAGGATCTGGATTTGTTGTAGCTGTAGCATTTCCCGGGCTAGTGGTCATATTGTCGAGGTAACCTGCGGGAAATGTACTATAAGTGCTTTCGTAATTCATCATTGCGAGGCCAATTTGCTTCAGATTATTGGCGCATTGAAGCCTAGCAGCGACGCTCCGCACTTTCTG
>JAPLNF010000045.1 GCA_026692965.1 Planctomycetota bacterium | reverse complement strand
TTTGAGAAATGCACCTTATTAATTCAATGTTGGCAAGATGGTCTTCGTGCTTTCCGTGTGAGAAATTCAAGCGGAAGATTCGTGCCCCTTCCAGTATTAAAGTTTTTATTACTTGTTCATTCGAACTCGAGGGCCCCAAGGTTGCAACTGTTTTTGTTTTAAATGGAATCATCTAATAAGGTCCTAATTAAATTAACATCGTGTTATTAAAGGTCGTTTTTATAATTTAAGTTACTTTTAGTTATAGATCATTTTAAAAATAAATACACCGTGGTATTAAAAATGGTCTTGACAGCTTTTGTTTTCAGGGTAAATCCACGGCTATTGGGCGGTCATATTTGTTATTTTTAGATTCATTGGGGAATGAGTTTTACTTGTAACAATGCTTTTTAATTTTAATGGGTTTGGGGGATGTATGTTTAATTTACATGGCAAAAAGTTCCGAGTTGGATTGGCGATCGCAGCTTTTTTTGGGTCAACCTTTTCAGTTTTTGCCGAAGTTGAACCCCTAATTATGCCTGCCCCTGTTGAAACTGTCCCTGTTGAACAGGTCAAATCTCCTGTTGAACAGGTTAAATTAAAGGATACAGAAACCACGGATGGAAAGCCTTTTGTGCTTCCGATTCCCTCTGATTTGCTGAAAAATAAATCAAAACCTACGGATGATCTCGCCCCACCACCCATTGCGCCTCCGATTTCAATCATTCCAGGCGATAAAGATAATGTTCTTAAAAACAGTATCGCTAAACCAGTTTCCGAAATTAAAACAGTTGAAACCGGCGTAACTGCTGGCTCGATTGAGACAAAGGAAGCCACTACAGAATATTTAGAGTCCGAAAGAAATGGCAAAAGCTATAAGCTTGAAGGTTTGTTCATGACTGGTGAATACCTTTTGGTTAAACCTAGGCGCGACGCCTTTGATTTTGCAATTACTTCGAATGATAGGCTTGGTGTAATTAATGGCAATCTTAATTCGCTTGATTGGGAAACCCGCAGTGCTTTTCGTGTTGGACTGGGTTACCAATTTGCTGATGGATGGGATGCGAGTGTAAATTATTTTTACCTGCACTCGAATGCGTCCTCTTCTTTGGCTGCCCCAAACGGCGGGGCGCTCTACGCCACCCTTACTAATAATACTTTCGACGATGTTTCTATAGCTTCTGCTATGGGAAACCTTGACATGAATGTGATTGATATTGATGTAGGTCGTACTTACAGAGCAGCAGACAACTTGAATTTTAGGTTTACGGGGGGTGGTCGAGTTACTTGGATTGAGCAGCAGTTTAGCGCTATTTACAACGGTGGAACTCTTGGCGCAGTCAACGATTTTGTAAGTAGTCCTGTTAATTTCACGGGCGCTGGTTTAACTGCTGGCGGTGAAGGTACTTATGCCTTGAATAAACATTTTGGGCTTTATGCTAGGGGGAAAGTTGCGCTTCTTAGCGGAACCTTCAATAACAATTTGACTGAAACCAATGGGAACGGCACAACCACTTTTTACAATATCAGTAATAAGTATCATGAAGTTGTTCCGGTGTTGGAAACCGGCGTTGGTGCGGTTCTTACCAAGGATCATATGCACATTAAAGTTGGCTATGAACTCTATAATTATTTTAATATGGTTGATAGTTTAGATTTCCAATCCTTAAGTTTTGGAAAAGCATCGAAGAGATTGAGTGATTTGAGCCTTGAAGCCTTATCTATTCAATTTGGTTTGACTTTTTAATGATGTAACAAAGCGGATTATAATAGAAAAGCTGGTGGGAAAAAGCTTCCCGCCAGCTTTTTTGTTTGTTAGTCTGTTAGAACGTTTTTACTGTATGGCTGAAAAAAGGATTATTAAGAGAAAAGCTTTTTGATGCTTCATTTTACGGTTATTTACAATGGGCAAGTTACTGAGGTTGAGCACTCGGGTGGCCCATTTGAGATTGGTCGAGGCCCGCAAAGAGAGAATATTTCGCGCCATACCGTGATGGATTCTTATGTCTCCGGAAATCATGTCAGAATTGAACAGTTCGAACTTACGAAAGTAAGAATTTTAAATCTAAGTCAAAGAAATTCTATACGGCTTGATAATGGTGATTCTGTAAATATTGGTGACTCTATCCAAATTTCTTTGCCTATAACTTTGTTCATTGGTGAAACCAGTGTCAAAATCGATTTTATTGCCGAGGACGATGAGGGAGAATTAGGCGGGGAAGATGAAGGCCTGTTAGAGTCCATGGAATCTGCGATAACCCTTAACCCGGGTCAGTCTTCTGGTAGTCTTCTCGATTTAGGCCAGTCCCCCAGTCCTGAAAAACTTGCAGTTTGGTTTGAAACTCTGATTGCAGTTCAAAAATCTGCTAGTGGATCCTTGGAATTCTTTCAAGATACTGCTCAAGCTGTTGTGGATTTGATTGGTTTGGATCGTGGCTTGGTCTTGATGATTAAAAATGGAAGGTGGATGGTTCAGGCCCGTTTTCCAGATGAAGATATGGAGCATCGCGAATTTAGCATGTCAGTTCTAGGTAAAATGGCTAAAGAGAGGAAAACGTTTTTTCAAAGCGGCGCAAGCCTTCAAAATGAAAGTGAAAGTGTAATGGGAATTGAAGCGGTTATCGCTTCACCCATTTTTGATAAAGCAGAAAATGTGGTCGGTGCAATTTATGGCGTGCGTAACAAAGTAACTGTGGGATCGGGTTCGAATATTGGAGTGAATCCTCTTGAGGCGCAAATCGTCCAACTCTTGGCAAGTTCTGTGGGCGCTGGTCTAGCCAGGCAAGAGCAGGAAGCTGAAGCTGGGCGCTTGCGGGTTCAGTTTGAACAGTTTTTTTCTGCAGATCTCGCTAGGGAGTTACAGAAAAACCCAAAGCTCCTCGAGGGGCATGAATCTGAAATCACCGTTCTTTTTACTGACATTCGAGGCTTTTCTCGAATTTCTGAAACGCTTAATCCACGAGAAACTTGTAATCTTGTTGCTGATGTTATGGAAGAGCTTACCTCTTGCATTATGGCCTTTGAGGGAGTTGTGGTTAATTATTCGGGTGATGGAATTATGGCGATGTGGAATGCCCCTGCGCCTCAGGCTGATCATGCGATCAAGGCTTGTAAGGCAGCGTTGGCAATGGTTGCTCGTATGCCCGCAGTGCAGGAGCGATGGAAGAATAAAATCTCTTTACCGGTTAAAGTAGGTATTGGTATTAATTCTGGAATGGCTTTGTGTGGAAATACCGGCAGTAAGATGAAGTTTCAGTATGGTGCGCTTGGTCATGCTGTCAACCTTGCAAGTCGTATTGAGGGTGCCACCAAAGTAATGGGGGTTCCCATTTTAATTAGCGGGTTCAGAAAAAAAATGCTGGGCGGGGCTTTTGTAACCCGAAGAATACGAAAAGTCAGGGTTGTTGGCATTAACGAGCCTGTAGATATTTATCAGCTTCACGCTGAAGTTTCTTCAATTGAATGGAGAAGTGATGCCGATGTTTATGAATCAGCCCTAAAACATTATGAAGCGAAAGAATTTGGCCCCGCCTGCCGAGATTTATATCCGCTCATTGCAAATCAAAATGAAAATTACGATACAGCTTCTTTGAGCCTGATGGCAAAAGCCATTGAGTATCTACGGAAACCGCCTTTGGCTTCCTTTAATGGCGTAGAAGATCTAGAATCGAAATAGTCAGCAAGTTATAAAGCAGGTAAGGAGACCACGCATGTTCCGATGCTCACAGTTGGTTTATGTTGCGATTTTATCTCTTGTTTTTTTAATGATAAACCCGGGTGGTAGTTTTAGCGCTGATCCGCAAAACGAAGCCTTGCCCGATGATTTAGGCACCAGGAAATTCGGAGCCGATTGGCAATCATTTTTAGGGAAAAATAGTAACAGTTTTTCACCCGAAAAGGGTATTGCCCCATGGCCTGCGTCGGGCCCTAAAATCCTTTGGGGAGCTCGAATGGCAGAGGGCTATTCCATGCCCGCCATCAGTAGGGGCAG
>JAPLNF010000044.1 GCA_026692965.1 Planctomycetota bacterium | reverse complement strand
GAGATAGTTTCAATGGCTGATCAATCGACGCATCTGAACCAGCAACCTGCCCTTTCGGGCCCGCTTGTGTTTCTACGCGGTCGCATTCGCCAATATGTCATCATCGAAGCCTTGCTTGGCATCATCATCTTTGCATCGGCTTGGATGTGGCTTGATCTTTTCATTGATTACGGTTCCTACAGGCTTTTCGGAATCGACTGGGTTCAATCCCTACCCCGCTTCATTCGTATCTTTCTGCTTGGCATTCTAACGCTTGGCGTGATTGTTCTTACTGCAACCCGCATCGCTCTTAGGTTGAACAAAGATTTTCGAGATGATGCATTGGCATTGGTGCTGGAAAACAAATTCCCCGAGCGGCTGAATGATCGCTTGATCACTGCGATCGAATTAAGTTCCCCCAAGATTCTGAAGGAAAGAGGCGCATCGCCTCAAATGCTTCAACAAATGCTTCTTGAAACTGAAGAACGCATGAAGGGCCTTCCCGTAGATGAAGTCTTCGATTGGAAAAGACTTAAAAACATGGGTTATAAGGCGTTAGCGCTTACCCTTGGGATGTATTTGTTTGCGCTGGTGTTATCCATTGCAGGTGCGGGGATTCCAAACATTGGGGTAGATGAAATCACGCTTTCCAGCACGCAATCGCTTCATGAAGTATTGCTTACCTGGGTGGATCGAAATGTTGCATTAAAGAATGTCATTTGGCCCCGACATACTTATCTTGAGTTTGTGGGATTTCCTGAATCAGGGCAGGTTCGGGTTGGTCGCGATGCGCCACCATTTCCTGTTAAAGTGCGGGCTATCAAATACCTTGTAGCAGGCCGACCTTCTGAAAAAGCAGTATCCAATTTCCGAGCTTACCTTGCACTCAAAAATATTGATCAAGCACCCGCTATGATTCGTTTTGATCGCAGACCCATTGAAGGCTGGCGCACACTTTCCTTCTTTGATCTTGAAGACTGGATCTCTGTGAAAATTCCTACCTTTGATTCTCTTCCACCAGAACTTAAATCCGCAAGGCCTGAAGATCCACTCTCCTTTGATGAGATTGAGCATTTTCTTGAAAAACAATCCAGCGATGCCAGCTCCGAGGTGATTGATTCTTTGAAAGCTTGCCACGATGCTCTCAAGCAATTGGGTAGCAATGCAGTTTATCGCAGGAAATTTAGAGTGATGGCTGTCCCCGAAAATGTCGTTCTTCGATCTTGGGGCAACTCTTCCAACAACACCATGACCCTGCAGCGGGGCGCCAGCAATGAATACAGCGGTCAAATTGCAGACCTGCGTGAAACCATTGATTTTACTGCACAAGCACTTGATTACCGTACCGCAAATAAACGCTTGGTTCTGGTGCCACCACCGATGCTTCTTAAACTGATGGTGGAAGAAAGTCACCCCGCTTATCTTTATTATCGTTCCGCTGTTGGTGAAAATGCTTCTGGGCTCAAAGGTTTGAAACAACGATTTGATGCCCAGGATATGTTGCAATCTGGTTCTGATATTATCAGAGTTACCGTGCCTGAAGGCACAAGCCTTGTGGTTACCGGGGAAGCAGATGCCGATCTTGCTTCAGTTCGTGCGGTGAATAAGGCAGGGGTAAAGATTGATGCAATCAATCCCAAATTAATTGACAAACGAACTTTTACCTTCACTACCGAAAACCTTAAGGAAGAGCTTAGCTTC
>JAPLNF010000043.1 GCA_026692965.1 Planctomycetota bacterium | reverse complement strand
TCTTATCATCTTTCTTAGTAGCTGGGGCATCGCCACCACAGCCAACAACACCAGAAGCAATAACACCAGCGGTAATCATCAAAGCGTAGAACTTGTTCACAGTAGTCTTCCTTTCGAACAATAATAAATCAACAGTTAAGTTGTCTTTAAACATAAGCCCCTTTGGCTCGTGTCTATACTGTATTAGAATGCAATTGATGGGAGCAAATTCCTAGTAAAATCTTGAAAAAATTTCATATTTCTTCATAAATTATTCTCGAAATGTGAACTTGTAACGCCTCTTAATAAAAGTAGCCCCTCAGCCAGATATCACCCGCCACCGTTCAAAAACAAAGTTTTACCCTTAATAATGCCTGCGAGAGCCCTCCCTACCCGCCCATTCGCCCTGTATTTACACTTAACTTTTACGGTTGCGCTTGGCCTAATCATTTTAATTTGCTATGCCCTAGGCAATTGTTGATCCATTTATCTCAGTCGGTAAGGAGTGCCCCGTGAGGCATAGCTTATTATCAAAATGGTTAGGCGTGTTTATTTTCCTTTTGTGTTTGAAAGTATTTGTTTTTGCTCAACAAGTACTTCAATTCGGCTTTGAAGGAAAAGAGACATTCTTTCGACAGGGAAAATCCGATGCTAGTATCGCACTTATTAAACATCAACTTACCGATGAATCCGCCCACACCGGACAAAAGAGCGAACTCATTCAATTCACTGCAGGAAATGGCCAATTTGCTCATTTCTTTTACGACTTCGGACAGGCCCAAGTTACCGATGAACTCAATATCAGTCTTTGGGTGAAAGCTAACCGCCCAGGCATGCAACTTTTCTGCAGAGTTGTACTCCCCAAAGAGCGCGACCCGAAGAATCTTGACCAGCCATTAACACTCACCATGAAAGGTGACATTTACCAATTAACCGGGCGATGGCAACAACTCACATTGCGTCAGCCCATGAAAAGATTGCGGGAGCAAGTGAATCTGTATCGCGCTGAAACAGGCAGAGACCCTGTAATGGCAGATGCTTATGTGGATCGCCTGTTTATGAATTTATATGGTGGGCCAGGGCAAACCGATGTCTGGATTGATGACATGGAAATTGGGCCTGTTTTAGAGCAAAAAGCATCCTCATCACCTAAGACTCCTGAAGAAGTTCCGGGGAAAACCCTTACCCGCCGTAGCTCTGAAGTGCAGCTAAAAGGAACCCAGTTATTAGTTAGCGGGCAAAAATTCTTTTTGCGGGGCATCAGGCATACAGGAACCCCACTTAAAACCTTAAGAGATGCAGGATTCAACACGGTTTGGTTAGATGAATCAGTTGCCAATTCCACTTTAGAAGAAGCTGTTAATCAAGGGTTTTGGATAGTTCCCATGATGCAACTTCCTGGCGCAGATGATTCGAACGGGGTGCCAGCCCAACTTACAAGCCAGCAGGCCGTGGGTAAAAAAGTTGCTAGATTTCTAGAGCAAGAAGCAGTGCTTTGCTGGGATCTGGGTAGCAACCTTCAGTTTGAAAAAAATAGTTTGGTAAGCAGGTCTGCGCAATCGCTAAGAAATGCCGACCCAATGCGGCCGCTTGCAGCTGATGTTTGGGATGGCTTTCAGCGCTACTCGCGAAGTGTCGATCAAATTATGTTAGGCGCCCATCGCTGGCCTTTGTTCACAACCATGGAACTCCCCGCTTATCGAGATTGGTTGATGCAAAAAAGAAGGCTGGCACAACCCGGTACCTACACTTGGACATGGATACAAACTCATCTTCCAGATTGGTATCTTCAATATGTTTCTGCAAAAGATGCACAAACAAAAATTGATGAACCCAGCGGCCCGCACCCCGAACAAATCAGATTGCTGACTTACGCTGCAATTGGCGCTGGTTGCAAAGGTGTTGGGTTTTGGTCCGACAAATTTCTTGCAGATAGCCACGGTGGTAGAGATCGCCTACTCGCCTTGGCATTATTAAATCAAGAGCTTCAACTACTTGAACCCATTCTTGTTGAAACCGAAGAGCCTACTTGGGTTGATACTTCCCTACCCGATGTTAAAGCTGCAATTTTGCGCAGCGAAAAAGGCATTCTAGTCCTTCCCATGTGGATGGGCAAAGGTGCTCAATTTGTACCTCCGCAAGGCAGCGCAACCGAACTTTCCATTATCATTCCTCAAGCACCCATTGGATGCCAAGCATGGGAGGTTACCCCAGGGCAAGTTAAATCTCTCCCTTGGAAACGCGTGGTGGGCGGGATTAAAGTAACAGTCAAAGAATTCAGCTTAGCAACGCCAGTGGTATTAACTTCCGACCTCAGCCCTACAGGGTTGGTGGTTCGATGGCAGGATCTGCAACGGAAAATGGCCAAGCTTTCCGCACAGTGGGCACACGACTTGGCAGAGGAAGAATTCACCAAGGTTATAACGGTTCAAACTAAGCTCGAAACTTCTGGCAAGCATCTTGCTGATTCTCAAATGCTTTTGAAGAAATCGCGCGACTATATTAGTGAAAGCCTTAACCACAGGCGCAATGGCGAATACGCCGAAGCTTACGCTACCGCACAGCGAGCCCTTAGGCCTTTGCGAATCCTCATGCGCACAGCCTGGGAACAAGCCTTGCGCGATCTGGATTCCCCTGTCGCTACTCCTTATTCAATCAGCTTTTTCTCTCTGCCCGACCATTACAAGTTTTGGGAAGAAATCAAAGCTGCAAAGCTTTTAGAAAATGTTTTACCTGATGGCGACTTTGAACTTGCTGCAGATAAAGTGCCCCAAGGTTGGGTGGTACAGGAAGTACCCTCTTTAGATGAAATCAATCAAACGGCTCGTAGGGTGACCGAATCTGCAAGAAGTGGCAAGCAATCTTTAATGCTTCAGATTACACCAAAAAACCCTCTTCTACCTCCAGCAGCTTTAGAGCGGGCTTTTCTAGGCATTTATAGCCCTGCGGTTAAAATGCAACCCGGTAGCCTTGTACGTGTTTCCGGATGGGTCAAAATTCCCAAAGAAATCAAAGGCTCTCCAGATGGCGCATTATTCTTTGACTCTGCAGGCGGCGAACCCTTGGGCATCAGACTTACCGCTGCTACAGATTGGCGCCATTACACCTTCTATCGCAGGGTGCCTAATACTGGCGTGATTAATGTCACTCTGGCTTTAACAGGGTTGGGAACTGTTTATTACGATGATTGGAAAATTGAACCTCTGGAGGAAACTAATCCTCCAGCCATCGCTGTTCAAAATCAACCTGTCACCACTACCGGCATAAAACCGATAGCCATTGATTCTCAAAGTAAACCGTAAGTCTTCAAGGATTGACTTACTTTACTAACCCCGGCTTCATCAAGTTCGTACAAGGGCAGCCTTACTTCGCCTGTGTCACGGCCCAGAAGTCGCATGGCTGCTTTTACAGGGATAGGATTAGTTGCAACGCCCAAAAGATCTTTGCAAAGGCTAAACAGTTTCTTGTGCAAGGTGCGAGCTTCTTCAAGTTTCCCATCGTTAAACGCTTTTACCAAAGCTTTCATATCTTTGGGAATCAGATTAGCAACCACCGAAACCACACCTTTTCCACCAATACTCATCAAGGGCAAAGTCAGACTATCATCACCACTTAAAATGGTGAGATCACATCCACATGCAATTTGAGTTGCCTGATCCATACTGCCTGTAGCTTCTTTTATTGCAACAATTTGAGGTATTTCTGCAAGCCTGATAATTGTTTCAGGAAAAATATTAGAACCCGTTCTGCCTGGAATATTATAAACAACAATAGGCAGGCCAACTTCTTCAGCAACGGCTTTGTAATGGCGATAATATCCTTCTTGGGTTGGCTTATTGTAATAGGGGCCGACAAGGAGGGAGCCATCAGCGCCTGCTTTTTTAGCATGCTTGGTCAAGCGGACAGCTTCTTTGGTTGAGTTTGAACCGGTGCCTGCCATAACTTTCAAACGGCCCGCTGCCTGCTGAACAACAGTATTGATTACTTTTTCATGCTCATCATGGTCAAGGGTTGGAGATTCGCCCGTGGTGCCTACCGGTGCAATACAATCGGTGCCCTGCTCTGCGTGCCAATCGACCAGCTTTTTCAGGGCAACATAATCAACTTCGCCATTCTTAAATGGGGTTATGATCGCCACTGTTACGCCAGCAAATTGTTCGCCCTTGGCGTGCCAATCGACCAGCTTTTTCAGGGCAACATAATCAACTTCGCCATTCTTAAATGGGGTTATGATCGCCACTGTTACGCCAGCAAATTGTTCGCCCTTGGTCTTTGCCATCTTCTTCTCCTAACACTTTCTTCAAAAGAAACAAACGGTTCATGCGCCATAGTTTACCATGGCAAACCGCCTTGTCGAAATTATTCCTGTAGTATAACAGTTATGAGTTTCGCCACCATGTATCCTATGATTCTCAGACGGAATGGCATGAGTCTAAATCGAAATTTGATGAGCAATAAACATGATAAAAAAAATACTCCACGCTAATCCTAGCAAGCATCGCTCTCCACGCCACCGGGCGCGCGAATTTGCTTTGCAGGGTTTGTATCAATGGCTACTGAATAATGAAGATGCCTCTGTCATTGTGACGCATATTCGTG
>JAPLNF010000042.1 GCA_026692965.1 Planctomycetota bacterium | reverse complement strand
GCGAAAGGGCCCTTTTCCCGGAGGGAAGAGGGTTGGGAGTTGGGAGAAAGAAAGTAAAAAAAAGTATATGAGAGAATATAAAAGAAAGTAAAAGAGGAAATAAACCCAAACTGAGCTGCACCTAATGCGGGGTAGTCGCCTAGCCTGCATGAATGAACACCCAACCCCCTTATAAATTACGCATCCGAGAGCACCGAAAAATCCGCGCAAGCGAGCTTCTGGTGCATCCGCTAAACCCGCGCATCCATCCCGATGCACAAAAATCTGCACTCACCGCAATCTTAAACGAAATCGGGTTCGCACGTAGCTTACTTGCGTACGAAACCCCGGAAGGCAAGCTTCAACTGATCGATGGCCATCTACGCAAAGAACTTTTCCACGATCAAGAAGTCATGGTGGAAATTCTGGATGTAAACGAACAAGAAGCGAACGCGCTTTTATTATCGCTTGATCCCCTTGCTTCACTTGCGCAATTTGATTCGTCCACACTCGAAGCCCTGCGAAAAGCAACATCAACACAATCCGAAGCATTGCAAACCCTTTGGGATTCCATCGATTCTTCAACCAGAAAAACCAAGGATGAACTTAATGAAGCAATGCAAAAGAAGGAGCCCATTCTTAAAGAACAGTTCTTGGTTCTTGTGGAATGCGAATCTGAGGCACAGCAGTTAAGCCTATTGGATTCACTTAAAAAACAACAGTTCCAATGCAAGGCATTACTTTCTTAAACCCGGGAGAAATTATGAAAGTTGTTGTTGAATTAAAAAGTACTTTGGTGGATTCGCCAAGAGTTGCACAAGTGCGTGGCTTATTCGACCTTGAACCCAGCGCAGTTGATCATCATGTTCGCACGCATGAACTTGCGATTGAGGAAAAACCCTGGAACCTTGGATTGATCACTGGGCCAAGTGGTTCGGGCAAAAGCACTCTCTCTAAAGTACTTTGGCCTAATGCAATTTTACCTACGAACCCATGGCATCATGCAGCATCTTTACTCGATTCCTTCCCCACGGAGCTTGGTGTTAAAGAGGTGGTGGAGATATTATCGTCGGTGGGTTTTAGTTCGCCACCCGCTTGGCTAAGGCCTTTTGCATCACTTTCGAACGGGCAGCAATTCCGTGCAACCTTGGCACTACTGATCGCACAAGCCAAGGCAAAGCCCAGCGCTACGCCAATTGTTTTTGATGAGTTCACCTCGGTGGTGGATCGCACGGTTGCACGCATAGGATCCACCGCCCTTGCTCGGATCATCCGCAAGTTGGATATGAAATTTGTGGCGGTAACTTGCCATGATGACATTATTGAATGGCTGCAGCCCGATTGGATTTATCGCGTGGATGAGGGGTTGTTCACATGGAGGTGCCTTCGGCGAAGGCCAGAAATCGAATTGGAAATCATTCGCACAAAAGCATCCGCATGGCATCTGTTCGCACCGCATCATTATTTAAGTACATCCATTGCGCCCTCTGCAATTTGTTACCTGGCAAGTTGGAACAAACAGCCTGTTGCGTTTTCAGCATGGCTTCCTTTTGTGGGTAAGGGGCTACCCACTAGGAGGGAACACCGCACTGTTTGCCTGCCTGATTTCCAAGGAGTTGGGATTGGGCAAGCATTATCTGCAACGATTGCATCGATGTTTAAAGGCTTGGAATTAAGGGCGATCAGCACGACAACGCATCCGGGATTAATAGCTTCGCGGATTCGTAGTCCGCATTGGCAACTTAAAAGGGCGCCCTCGCTAGCGCAAGGTTCGCAAGGGAAAATGAATTTGAGCCATGCCCGTACGAGGTTGACTGCTGGGTTTGAATACATTGGTAAAGCGATGCCAGGTCGTTTAGCGCGGGATCTTTTTCGCACCCATCAAAGTTGAATGGAAGAGATGATTATGAACAAACAACCAACGCCTGAAATCACGCAGATGATAACGTCTTATTTGCAAGCGGGTGGCACCCCTGCAATTGCAGCGCAGGCAGCGGGCATTTCGGAGCAAACTTTTAATCATTGGGTTGCAAAAGGAAAAACAGCCAAGGCGACCAAAGCACTTAAGGCTTTTTATAAAGCGGTGGAGCAAGCGCATGCGCAAGCAAGATTACGAGCAGAGATAGCGGCGTTTAATGATAAACCGTTGGAGTGGTTGAAAAGTGGACCATGCAAGGGCGAAGTTGAGTGGGGGAAAAAAGCCTCTGGAAAAAAACTGGACGTTGACCCACTGCCACAGCTTCATACCCAAAAATTCTTGGAACTTTTGCTGAAAGTTTTGCAAGCATACCCTGAAGCAAGAAAAGCCCTTGCAGATGCTATGCATCAAACAAAGGCTTAATCTCGGATAAAGTATTAAAGTGTAGGGGAGCCAAATAGGCCGCCAGTGAAATAACCTGCTGAAATACTTGGCTTGGTTACAAGTCCTGAACTCGTAAGCGATATTTTAGGTGGAACGATGTAGGTACTTTCGGTTTCGACTAATCCAGAAGTTTCAAAGCTGAAGATGGAAGCTACAGGTGATCCACCAGGCCCTGCGAGAGCAACTGCTACTTCCTGCCCATTAGTATTCCTTGCAACACCAGCACGGATTGCGCCACTAAATTTATTAAACACATTAGTTACTGGGATGCCTGTTGGTCCGTCATTAAGGATAACACCAAATTGATTGTTGGTGGTGCCTACGACAAGGTCGGTAATGCCCAAGCCTTGGTCAAGATTTCCAGCAGCGATACTCAGGCCGCCCCTACTCTTGAAATCGTTGAATGCAAAGAAGTCATCAACAAGTCTGGGGGAACTACCCAAGCCATTTACATCAAAAGACCTGATGTTGTAGCCTGCATTGCTAGCTGGTGCGACAATGACTTCTTCACCAGCATTGGAATTGCGCTGGCCAGCAGTAACAACCACGCCGCCGTTAAACTTTGGTGCATAAGCAAAGAAGTTATTAAGAGGGGATGTAGTATTAACTCCGGTAGCGGATCCAGCATAAACTTCAACCCTGGGGCCGCCAGTAGCCCCGGCGCCAACGATGATATCGTCATAGCCATCATTATTCGTATCGCCAGCAGCGATATAAACACCCCCTTTAAAGGTGGGTTGATTAAAAGCATAGAACTGGGCAATAGGTTGTGGGTTGACCGTTAAAGTTGCAAAATCAATAGTGAAAACTTTAATATGGGGAGAACCACTTGGTCCAGCAGCAGTAATGATATCACGATTTCCATCGCCATTGACATCACCAAGGGCAACGCGAACACCGCCTGTGAAACTTGAACTATAAGCAAAGAAGGATAAGTATTGCGGTCCATTACCTAGAGTATCAGTATCACTAAAAGTAATTGTAACAAGTGGGCCGCCACCAGAGTCTGCACCCACCGCGGTAAAATCATTGAAGGTGCCCTGCCCCACAACAATAGGTTGGGCAGTCGAGGGAGTGAGCCTGGCTTCAAGGCTAAGGAGTTCAAGCTTTGTGGAAGCATTTTTAGGGTTTGCCTTCTTAGAATTGAAGAGCTTATTTAAAAATTTACGCATCTGAATACTCCCATAACTTAAACATCAAATAATGCTGGCCGATGTTGCGATACAAATACGAACACCGGGTTCCTAATGAATGATCGGCAAATGGGGGAGATAATTTGAATGAATAACTTAAGAAATAATTTTTATTTGGGAAATAAAGTGAGAGAGCGAAAAGGAATAGAGTGCAACTTCCGCAAACTAATCAAATTGACACGAATTGGTAATATGGGGTGAT
>JAPLNF010000041.1:1308-2848 GCA_026692965.1 Planctomycetota bacterium | reverse complement strand
GCAGGGTTAATCACCTCATGCCCATGATTAACAAGAAAGGTGGGCTTCATCCCGCCCGGTTTTGAATTCCAGCCATGCAGGAATAATACCTTCATGCCGACCTACTTCTTCTTCTCTTCCTTGGCCTTTACGATAATCGTGAAGGGCCTAGAAGGCTGGGTGACAAGCGTGTTGGGCTTGGTGGTTTCAGTCTTAACTTTATTATAAGGAACCTGCGCCTGCCCTGAAATGGCGAGGGTGTATTCGCCCCCTGCAGCGTTTGCCTGCACTTCTATCGTCACCATTGCCTCTGCTTTATCTGCAGGAAGCACGACATTAGTCATTTTGATATTGCCAGGAAACTCCAAGGCCTGAAGTGTGACCTGCGATTTAAAATCGGGCCAGTGCCTTTCAAGCTTTACTTTCATCTCCACTTTCTGCCCAGCATCAACCTCCACTTTTGATTTCTCCATGGCAAGTGCGAATGGTGCTGCTTCCCTTACTGCAAGCCATTGAGTGCGCATGGGCCTGCTCGAAGCGGGATTGGCATCGGATGAAACACGGGTGTATGGCCTAACCTCGCGCTCAAATAAAACCTCGCCTCGCTTGCTTGATGCAACCAGTTTGATGGGTACCGTTATTTCCTTGGCTTCTTTATCGGCATGAAAAACTATAATGCCCTTAGTATTATCCCTAAGCACGACATCTTGCGCGGTAACGCCGGGGGGAAGATTTTCCGCCTTCACGGTAATAGGGCTAGTCGGCCCCCTTTGATGAATCACAAAATTCAAGTATGCAGAACCACCACGATAAATGTTTAAGCCAGCGGGGCCGGGGTTTGCCGAATGCATCGAGGCGATATGAAACTCAAACTCCTGCTTGTTGATCGCAAGCACATACTGAAATCGCGCACCGCCCCTGCGATAACGATCCTGAACAAAAACATGGTACTTCATTTTGGCATTAAGATTGGCAATGCCCGAGGGATCACGCAAATGCCCATCAAAGGCATTCAAACGATGGCCAAAGTCATCTAGCTCTACCACCTTATTTCCCTTTTCATCCTGAATCAAAACATAGGGGTCAGCCCTGCCTGCAATTCTTTCAGAATAAACCTCAATACTATAGACACCGGTTTCCGTGGGTTCGATAAGATACCAATCGCCATCCCTTTCGCGGTCGAATCTTCCCGAAACCACCGCAGGCAAGGTAAGTTTCTGCGCCTGTTGCAAAGTGTCATTGGGTTCAGCTTCAATCGTAACATCATTTGACGAAACCAAAATTGGTGTTGTGATGAGCGTGTTATTATTCACCATCAGTGCATCTTGAAAACCATCCAAGGTGCAGGTTGCAGCAGTAGGAAGCACGGTATGCGAAGTGGGGTGTTCCAAAAACTTGTACTTCCCAAGAGAGAGAATATCCTTCGTTGCTCGCACCTTCGCCTTGGTTTCCTGCAAGGCAAGGTCTTGAATAGTCCATTTGGATTCGGTGCCAGTAGGGCCAAAGTTTCTACCCAGCAAAACAATCTCTGCATCGGTATCTGATTTAACAGCTCTAGGGG
>JAPLNF010000041.1:0-1267 GCA_026692965.1 Planctomycetota bacterium | reverse complement strand
GCTTATCACTGATAACCAAGCGATAAGGCAAACCACCCTTGAACGAAAGATCACTCAAGTGAATAAAATAATCGCCATCTTCGGAGATAAGAACATCAACGAAAGGGTCACGGCCATCGTAATCGCCATTGGATGCAATCGGCTTGCCTGACTTCGAATAAACCACCAGCACTGCATCAAGCTGCGAATCTAATCGTGCGGCATTACAAGCAATGGTAACCCTCTGGTTTTTCTTCGCAGCAAACTTGAAGATATCTTCTTTGCTGTTGTCGGAAGTGCCATTGATTATGGTGTTGATTTCAACAACTTGCGCGGTTGCATCATCATCGTTAGGTTCTTTTTCATCGACTTCTTTAAAGCCACGAGAGATTGCAAACAAGCGAGGGTTACTTACGCCAAACCTACCAACGGCCCAGCAATCGTAAGAGCCAGCGGGAACTCCGGTATCAACTGCAACTTTAAACTTTTTATCTTTGAGCCATTCGGCCTTGATTCCCGGATGATCGAATTTTAATTCGCGCACCTCTTCGAATTCAGCACCCTGCACTTCTACTTCAATGGTGGATCCTGCTGCTGCGCCAAGAGGGTACATGCGATCCATCCTGATGGAGGGAAGATCTGCGGAAGCGGCTAAAGCCAGCATTAATAAAGGTAATAATGCCAACGGGAAAACTCGCAGCACGGTAATGCCCTCAAGAGAATTGCAGTTCAGAAAGCCTGTTTAGCCAATCAGTTCTTGAATGGGTTCACCTTCACTCAAGATAGGCATGGGTCGCTGTGCCTGATCATGGAATGCAAAGTGGTGATCAATCCCCAGGCAATGATACATGGTGGAAAGAACGCATCCAGGTGTTGCGGGCTTGGTGGTCGGGTATTCAGCATTGGCATTGGTGGAACCAACAACTTGTCCCATTTTCAAGCCGCCACCTGCGTATACCACAGACATAGCACCGGGCCAGTGATCGCGACCTGCGCCTGGGTTGATTTTGGGAGTACGGCCAAATTCGCCCATCGCCATTACGAGTACATCATCGCTCATGCCACGGTCGTGTAAATCTTCCACAAGCGCAGTAAGGGCACGATCATACTTGGGAAGCAGATTGTTTTTCAAACCTTTGAAGTTATCGCCATGGGTATCCCAACCGCCACCCGCCTGAATGGTGATGAAGGTAACACCCGCTTCAACAAGCCTACGGGCCAGAAGGCAGGATTGCCCCAAATCGTTTCTGCCATAAGTATCACGAAGAACCACAGATTCCTTCTGCAT
>JAPLNF010000040.1 GCA_026692965.1 Planctomycetota bacterium | reverse complement strand
GGTGGAGATCCCAAAGATGGTAAGGGCAAAGACTCTAAAGGTGGAGATCCTAAAGATGGTAAGGGTGGCGACCCGATGGATAGCAAAGCCGGGGAATCCGCAGATATGCCCCCCAATCCTGAAACTCAGATAGCCAAGAAACAAATTCAAGAAGGGGTGAAGGAGCAGGAAGCTGCAGAGAAAAAAATCGAAAAAGACGACAAGCAAGGCGCCTCGGAAGATCAAGCCAAGGCTGTTGATAAGCTAAAACAGGCACAGAAAAAGCTGGAAGAATTATTAAAGCAATTGCGTGAGGAAGAGATCGAAAGATTGCTGGCGCAACTTCAGGGCCGATGCGAAAAAATGCTCGCAATGCAAATCGCAGTTAAAGATGGCACAGTGGCTTTAGACAAAATCATTACGGGCAACCCTGATAAAAAATCAAGCAGGGCAGAAGACCAAAAAGCTCTTGAACTTTCAGACAAGGAAGATGAGATCAGCAAGGAAGCCAACAAGGCTCTCACTCTTATCGAAGCAGAAGGTTCCGCAGTTGCATTTGCAGAAGTCTTCAAGCAGGTTTTGGGTGATATGAATACCACTGCAGGCAGGTTGCGAAGGGCTGATGTGGGTGAGGTAACCGTTGCAATTGAAAACGACATCATCGATGCATTAAAAGAAATGGTGGCTGCGTTAAAGAAGGCACGCAAGGATAATCAAGAGCCCAAGCCGCCAATGCCCCCGATGCCCCCTTCAAGTGGTGGTAGTCCCCCAGATCAAAAGTTAATCGACATGATTGCAGAATTAAAAATGATCCGCTCGATGCAAATAAGGGTAAACAATCGCACCACCATTTACGGTAAGCAAATCGAGGGCGAGCAGGTCCCCAATATTTCCAAGGTTGCAGATGCCAAGGAAAAAGAAAAAGCTGTAGGGGTTAGAAAAGAGTTTAAAGATCTTTCCACCAGGCAGCAAAAACTTTCCAAGGTGACAGAAGATATTGCCAAGGGTCGAAATAAAGGTCAATAAACGAAGGGTGTTAGTCATGATTAATGGATCAAGAATAGTTGCAGGCGCTTTGGCATTGGGAGTATTAAGCTGGAGCTGGTGCAGCGGTGCAAACCCTGTGCCCCCTGTAAAACCCATTTTGGAAATTCCATCCTTTGGGGTGTTGAAATCTCCAACAGCAGCAGAGGTTAAGGCCCAAGCTGATGCATGGGCGAAAACCAAGCCTCCACTTTCCGCAGAACAGCAAAAGGTGATGGATGCCTTATGGGCTGGTGCGGATAGTTATTCCGACAAACTTGCTCAAACTTTTGCGCTTCTTGACCCTGAAGCTGCACTGATACTTAATCAAGCAAAGGAATCTGTTTTTGAAGCACCACAAGAAATTCCAGCATTGCTGAAAGATGCTTCGAAGCCAATCTTCTTTAGGGCCAACCTTGCAGTCACCTATTCCAGAATCTTAAGCCAGAACAAAGTGTATGAACTTGCGCTGGATACTTTGAAACTATTCCGACCTGAACAGGTTGCAGATCCTTCCTCCTACCTTTTTCACCGGGCTGTTGCTGAATACTCCCTGATGATGAAAAAAGAAGCTGATGATACCATCAACAGACTTCTCGATGATGTTTCAGAATCTCCCGAACGCTACCGCAATGTTGCAGCATTGATGGCGATCGAAATGATGGTATGGCGGGACAAAGACCTCGGATGGATTTCACGCAAGATGGAAAACATTCAGCGCAGGTTGGATCTCGGGCAAGGTGGCAACAAGACACAAAAAATCCAAAAGGAAGTAGTTGTGCGCTTGGATGAAATGATTAAAGAAATGGAAGATCAGGCAAAGAAAGCTGGAGATGGTGCAGGTGGACCTGGTGCCCCCGGCGCAGGCAATGGCCCTCCTGGAAATAATGTGCAATCCTCCGCGCCTCAGCAAGATAGCATTGGTGGTAATGGTGGCGGTGCAGGTCAGGTGGATCAAAAACGCGTACGAGAACTTGCAGAAGTCTGGGGCAAACTTCCTGAGAAAGATAGAGCACGGGCCATGGTAGAACTCACCCGAAGCCTTCCACCAAAATACCGTGAGGCTGTCGAAATATATTTCAAACGATTGGGAGATGCGAATCCCGCACCGTGATGAACAAACCTTCCACTATTCTTACTCTGGTTTTTAGCATTGGGTTGATAGTCTTTACGACTCAACCCTTTGTCGTTGATGCTGCTGAATTAAAAACGCTCAAGGGTGAAACCATCCAGGGTAAAATCACCTCCTTCACCGACACGGAAATCGTACTTGATGCTTCGGGCGCGGTTCGCAAAATCCCACTTTTAGAAATGATGCAAGTTACTCTCGAGCCAACCGCAATTCATCCGCCGAATCCTTTTTCACTTGTCGAGCTTTCAGATGGCTCGCAGATTGTCGCTAACACTTGCGCAATCAAAGGCGATGCAATAGAGCTTAGTTTGCCAGGCGGAGAAAAAATTACCGTCCCCACCAACAAGATTTCATGGGTGCTTTTTAAAGCACAGGTTGCTTCTGATCGGGCGACTTGGAATGAAAGAATTAGTAAAAAGCGCAAGCGAGATGTCGTTGCGATTCTCAAAAAAGATGCAGACAACCCCGAAGGAATTCTAAACCTTCTTGAAGGCACATTGGGCAAGGGAAGCGATGATGGTAAAACCATGGAGTTCAGCACCGTGGGTTCCACTAAACCGATCCCAGTGCCTCAGGCCAACCTTCATGGGCTAGTCTTTTTGCGGGCCCTCGATGCCGAGGCTTTACCAGTTCTTTGCAAGGTCATCGATAAATCAAAGTCGGAGTTTCTGGCTGCAAAGATCACCCTCGACAAAGAGAACCTTATAATCAAGACCTCTGCAGGCTTGGATTTAACGCTGCCTTTAGCCTGTATTCATAAGCTTGATTTCAGTAAAGGTAAGCTCGCCTACCTTTCCGACATCGAGCCCAGCAAAATACTTTTATCGCAGGATGAAGAACGACTTTCCGCATTCAGAAAAGATACCAACCTTGATGGCGGGCCACTTCGCATCAACGGAATAACTTATGCCAAAGGTTTGGCAATGCTTGCAACCACCGATCTGGAATTCGACCTTAAGGGTGAATACCGCGAATTCAAAGCCATCGCTGGTTTTGATGATCTTGTAGGCGGGATTGAAGGATCAGTAATCCTCGAAATCGAAGGGGATGGCAAACAACTTGTAAAGTTAGAGTTAACGCGCAAAGATAAAAAACGCGATAACGCAATCAATCTTAGCATCAAGGATGTACAAAGGCTTCGCATTGTTGTGCGCTCTTCCAACCCCTTGGAATTTGGCAAACATCTCGACCTAGCGAACGCCCAAATTAATAAGTAATGAAAGGATCTTTGAACATGAGAACCCGTATTTTTTGGGCCATGCTTGCTGCTTTACTAAACATTAATATTTGTTTGTCAGCGGACCTTGATCCCAAATTAAAACAGTTTGAATCCTCCCGCATGGATGTCATTAAAAAGGTGGCACCCGCAGTGGTTGCAGTGGTCACGGGGGGCGGTTCAGGCGTTCTTATTAGTGCGGATGGTTTTGCACTTACCAACTTCCATGTGGTTGCTGGCCAAAGCCCTGCTCTTAAATGCGGCCTTCAAGATGGCGTCCTTTACGATGCTGTTCTTGTTGGACTCGATAAAGTTGGCGATGTCGCACTCATCAAGCTTCTTCCCAAAGAACCAAATAAACCTTTCCCTTTTGCAAAACTCGCCAACAGCGACAAAGTTCAAGTGGGCGATTTCTCGATCGCAATGGGCAATCCTTTCATGCTGGCC
>JAPLNF010000039.1 GCA_026692965.1 Planctomycetota bacterium | reverse complement strand
TTCACGAACCCTATCGCCAGCATGAACTCGAAGATGTTTACCTGGAGGAACAAGATGTTCGATCTTAGTACCGGAAGGCTTGCCGTGATCATCAACTGGGACAACCCAGATGGTTCGTTTGCCACGACGCTTATCGCCAATTTCGACAACCCCAGCGACTTCGGCCATAACGGCTGGATCACGTGGGCGCCTAGCTTCAAAGATTTCAGTAACGCGTGGAAGACCGCCAGTAATATCTTGTGTACCAGCAACTTCGCGAGGAGTTTTAGCAAGGAGTGCCCCTGCAGAAACCATTTGGCCTTCACGAACTTCGAGGACTGCTTTTTCAGGCATGTAATAGAACATGAGTTTTTGGCCACGTTCATCATTAATGAACACTTGTGGATGAAGCTCGCCCTTATGTTCCATAATTACCCAGCGTTCTGCGCCGGTGACTTCATCACTTTCCTTACGGAAAGTTTCCCCTTCAACGATATCGTCGAAAGTAATTTTACCGCCACGGTCTGCGATAATCGGAATAATATGTGGATCCCATTTGCAAAGGATTTGGCCGGCAGCAACTTGCTGACCCTTTTCAACAAAAAGAATCGATCCGTTTGGAACCGCATAGGTTTCAAGGACTTTGTCTTTAGGTCCAAGGATTTTGATTTCACCATTTCGGGTAAGAGCAATCTTTTCCTTCTTGTCGTTGATAACGATGTCGAGGCGTTCGTAGCTGACAGTACCAATTTTTTTGGCCTTATGTTCGCTCTCGCCTACTTCGCGTTTCACCACCCCACCGATGTGGAAGGTACGCATGGTAAGCTGTGTTCCAGGTTCCCCAATTGATTGGGCTGCGATGATACCAACAGCCATGCCTTCTTCAACAAGCGAGCCAGTTGAAAGATCCATGCCGTAGCAAAGTCTGCAAATACCTAGAGGAGCAAGACAAGTCATGGGGCTTCGAACGGTAATTTTGTCGATGCCATAAAGTTCAAGTTTCAGAGCAGCTTCGGTTGAAATCATATCGTTTTCTTCAACGATAGTTTCACCAGTAACAGGGTTGCTAATGGTAACCCTGCTGACCCTACCGCGAATCGTTTCTGAAAGTGAGCGTTCAGTTTCCTCACCTTTAAGGATAGCAGATTTATCAATACCCGAGGAGGTGGCACAATCATGCATTGTGATAACCACATTTTGAGCCACATCAGCAAGCTTTCTGGTGAGGTAGCCTGAATCTGCGGTCTTGAGTGCGGTATCTGCCAAGCCTTTACGAGCACCGTGAGTTGAACTGAAGTATTCAAGAACGGAAAGACCTTCTTTGAAGTTAGCCTTAATAGGCGTTTCGATAATGGTACCGTTAGGTTTTGCCATTAGACCGCGCATACCAGCAAGTTGGCGGATCTGTTCGATACCACCGCGTGCGCCGGAGTGTGCCATCAAGAAAATAGGATGGAGGTAAGGGCGTTTTTTGCCCGTCTCATCAGGACGAGTGTCGTTGCGAAGATCTTCCATCATCTGTTTGGTGATAGCTTTACTTGCATTGGTCCAAAGATCGATAACGTTATTGTAGCGTTCGCGTTCAGTAATATTACCTTTGTCGTAATTTTTGCGAATTTTTTCTACATCTTTTTCAGCTTCGATAAGGATTTTCTCTTTGGTATCTGGAGTGCGCAGATCGTCAGTTGCAAAGGAAAGACCAGATCTGGTGGACTCGCGGAAACCGATTTCTTTCATACGATCAAGAAGTTCAATGGTAGCTCGTCTACCAAGGGCTTGATAGCACTCTGCAATAATGCGGGAAAGATTTTTGGTTGAGAGAGCAAGGTCATAAAAGGCCATGCGATCATCAAGGATGTTATTAAAGATAACGCGACCAACGGTGCTTGTAACAAGGCCATTGGATTTTCTTGGAAGCTCTTCAACCTTAGTTTTGTCTTTTTCAAAACGGATTTCAGAGATGAACTTTTTGTGGATAGGAAGGCGCACATGAATGCGGGCATGAATGCCAATTTTTCGCAGATCAAAAGCGGTGAAAACTTCCTTGGTGCTGGCAAAAGTTTTGCCTTCGCCTGATTCTCCACTTTCGCCCATTTCCCCTCGAGTTGCAGTCAAGTAATAGCAACCCATAACGATGTCCTGGGAAGGACTGATAATAGGCTGACCATTTGCAGGGCTGAAAATGTTATTGGTGGACATCATCAACACGCTAGCTTCAACTTGTGCTTCGATTGAAAGGGGCAGATGCACTGCCATCTGATCGCCGTCGAAGTCAGCATTAAAGCCTTTACATACCAAAGGATGAATGCGAATGGCATTACCTTCGATAAGCACAGGTTCGAATGCCTGAATACCCATACGATGCAGGGTAGGGGCACGATTCAAAAGAACCGGATGATTCTTGATGACTTCTTCAAGAATATCCCAAACATGATCATCTTTTCTTTCGAGCATTTTCTTAGCAGACTTGATAGTGTCTGCATGGCCTAATTCTTTAAGCCTTCGAATAATAAATGGCTGGAACAATTCCAAAGCAATCTTCTTAGGCAAACCGCACTGGTGCAATTTGAGTTCTGGGCCAACAACGATAACCGAACGGGCGGAGTAATCGACGCGTTTGCCCAAAAGGTTTTCGCGGAATCGACCTTGCTTGCCTTTGATCATGTCCGTTAAGGATTTCAATGGTCTGTTGCTGGATCCAAGAACGGGGCGCTTGCAACGACTGTTGTCAAAAAGGGAATCAACAGACTGCTGAAGCATTCGTTTTTCATTTCGAATAATAACTTCAGGAGCATTGAGGTCGACCAATTTTTTGAGACGATTATTACGGTTAATGATACGGCGATAAAGATCGTTAAGATCTGAAGTTGCGAAGTTACCGCTATCCAGCAAGACCAAAGGACGAAGGTCTGGTGGAATTACGGGAGTGCATTCAAGAACCATCCATTCGGGTTTGTTTTGTGGGCCACCCAATCCGGAATCGCGGATAGCTTCAACAACTTTAAGCCTTTTAACAAGGTCTTTAAGCTTTTGCTTGCTAGGCTTATCTTTCTTTTCTTCAGTGTCTAAGCGTTTTCTTAAATCGATTGAAAGATCGACAAGGTTCAGGCCGGTAAGGAGTTTGCGAATTGCTTCAGCACCCATTTCCGCCTTGAATGATTCGCCATAATTTTCACGGCTCTTGCGATACTCATCTTCAGTAAGGAGTTGGCTTCTCTTAAGTGGTGTTTCACCAGGATCGGTAACAACATAATCTTGGAAGTAAATAATTTTTTCCAAGCTGGTGGTTTTCATATCGAGTAAGGTTCCAAGGCGAGAAGGCATCGCTTTGAAGAACCAAATATGAACAACAGGAGCAGCAAGTTCGATGTGCCCCATGCGTTTTCTACGAACGCGACTATGGGCGACTTTAACACCACAACGGTCACAAATCATGCCTTTGTATTTCATGCCGCGATAGTTACCGCAGGAGCATTCCCAGTCTTTTTCAGGTCCGAAAATTCTTTCGCAAAAGAGACCATCTTTTTCAGGTCGATAGGTACGATAATTGATAGTTTCTGGTTTCTTTACTTCGCCAAATGACCAATTACGAATGTCATGTGGGCTAGCAAGACTGATGCGAACAGCACCATAGTCATTAATACGATCATAAGAACTATCACCATTATTAGCATTGCTCATAGATAGCATCGCCTCCGCA
>JAPLNF010000038.1 GCA_026692965.1 Planctomycetota bacterium | reverse complement strand
ATCAATCTTTTTGATGCAAGGCCCCATTTGTTTGACCTGATTCTTCATGCAGAGGCATTTCAACGAACTTCGGTAGAATTTCCTTGGCAAGAAACCCGCTGGAATGTAATCCAACTCGTAGAATCGTTATTTAAACAGGCAGAAGATCAAAAAGAATTCATCATCCAAAACCCAAAGGAATCTTCCCTCATCCTTTTAGGCGGGCTCCGAGCTATCATAAGATTTGGCCATAAACCCAGACAAAAGCAGCTTTGCAGCGATATTGTTCATCATTTCCTTAACGGCTTTTCAAAATCTCTTCCACCATCAACTTGAATCAACTTAAGATTAAACAGCAAATAGCTTTATGTCTATAATACAGATTTATTACCAGCCTCATTTACGCTCAATCTTCATGAAGCATTCTTAATTTTGTATAACAGATATTCTAAGGCTTTCCAGAATACTGGGAACACATTATTCAACTATGGTCCGATCACCAGGCTGAATCTCTAATGAAAAACAACAACATCAAAGTATTCAGCGGTCGGGCCAACTTAGCTTTGGCTGAAAAAATAGCTTTTCATCTTAACGATACCTTGGGAAAGATAACCCTCACTGATTTTCCCGATGGTGAAAATTATGTGCGTATCGATGAAGATGTTCGAGGCAGGGATATTTTCCTTGTCCAGCCTACATGCCCTCCAGTAAATGAAAATCTAATGGAACTTCTCGTGATGCTTGACTGCTTTAAAAGAGCAAGTGCAGCACGTATCACTGCGGTGATCCCATATTATGGCTACGCCAGACAAGATCGCAAAGATGTAGGCAGGGTACCCATTACTGCGAAAATGGTTGCAGATATTATTACGGTTGCAGGAGCGAACCGAGTTCTAGCATTAGATTTGCATGCAGCTCAGGTTCAGGGCTTTTTCAATGTCCCCGTTGATCACCTTCACGCTAGCCCGGTTATTTGTGATTATGTTCGAAGTTTTAATATTCCCCCCGATGAACTTGTGATACTAAGCCCAGATGAAGGCAGCATCAAAAAAGCGCTGATGTCTCAAAAGAAGCTAGGCGGCGGTATTGCGATCGTTGATAAACGAAGATCAAGTGCAACCGAAACCAATCAAGCTAATCTAATTGGCTGTTCCATGGATGGGAAAGTTGCTGTGATTTTCGACGATATGATTTCCACTGCGGGCACGGTGGTTGGTGCAGCCCATGTTGCAAAGCTAAATGGTGCGAGAGAAGTTTATGTTTGCGCAACACATGGTGTATTCTGCGGGCCAGCAGTCGAACGGCTAAACGGAGCCCCAATTAAAGAAATAATTGTAACCGACACAATTCCTCTTCCACCCGACAAACAGCTCCCCAATGTCAAGATTCTATCCGCAGCACCTTTGCTTGCAGATGCAATTCGAAGAATCCATTTGAATGAATCGGTAAGCAAACTATTCGAATAATCTAAACTTGAATCAGGTTACGGATTTTTTTTGTTTGATAAAGAAGCCTGCGATTCTTTCAAAAAGCCTAGTGCCAGTTTGCCTTCTAACAATTTCATCTGCAACCGTACCAAGAAGAAGAGCCAACCCGATAACGGTAAATTCTAGGTCGCTGGGAATGCCTGCAAAAATAACAAAGCTTCGCAATAAGGGAAGTATTGCAGTTCCTAAAAGAATGCCAACCACCATACCTTCACCGCCTCGCAAACTAAATCCGCCAAGCACTGCCCCAGTAATTGCATATAGCTCAAACCAACTTCCTGCGTTGGAAGGAGATGCGGAACGAACCTTTAAAAGAAACAAAATGCCACCAAGGCCAGCAAGTGTAGAACATAAAATATAAGCGATGGTTTTGTACTTATCAGTCCGAATGCCAGCATATTTGGCAGCCTGCTCATTAAAACCTAAAGCATAAAGGTATCTGCCAAAAACACTTTGATGGAGGAAAACTGTTGCGATAATCGCAAGAAAAAACAAAAGTACCAATGGCATGGGAATATTCAGCCAAGGACCGATGGCGTCAGGTAATCCAAGCCAATCACCCAAGGGTAAATTGCCACGCTGTAAAAAAAGAAAAGCATCCAAGTCCTGACGATCACCAATTCCTACATCTCTTGAAGAATCACGAAGAACTCTTCCGGGTGTATCCCAACCTTGGGAGAACTTTTGCCCCAGTTCTTTAAATTTGATGAGAGTAAGCAACTGGGCCAAACCGCGATAAATAAAGAGACCACATAAAGTAACAATGAATGGCTGCAAATTCCCCTTAGTGATGAGAACCCCATGAATCCATCCAATAAATGCGGAAACAATCAAAACCAGTACCGCACCGATATAGGGGTTGAATCCGTTTTCAAGAAACAAACCAAAACCGACTGCTGCGAGGCAAACAACCGAACCTATCGAAAGATCAATCCCACCAGTGATGATTACAAAACCAACCCCGAGGGTAAGAACGCCCCACTCGCCAATACGGCGCTCTAAGTTGATATGATTTTCCAAACTGCGAGCCTGCGGATCAGACATCATCAACAAGGCGTAAAGGGTGAAGACAACAACAAGAATTCCAAAAATCCTGATCATTTGACATTTACCTCTTTCGAACCAGTGGCAAGCAGCATGACCGATTCTTCATTAATATCATCACCAGAAAGTTCGCCTTGCAAATTTCCTTCATGAAGAACAATAACACGCTGGCTAAGGCGGATGACTTCTTCCATATCACTAGAAATCATGAGAATAGCAACACCAAGGCTAGCAAGATGACGAATTAACTCATAGATTTCAGCTTTGGCCCCAACATCAACACCTCTGGTGGGTTCATCAAGAATCAAAACTTTCGGTCCTACTGCCAACCATTTTGCAAGAACAACCTTCTGCTGATTTCCGCCACTTAAAAGACCAGCTAGCTTGTTCGCATTGGTAGTTTTAATGCCAAGCCTTTGAATACTATCGGAAGAGAGTTTGGATTCTTTGAATGGATCAACCAAAAAGAACCTAGAGATAGTTTTAAGATTAGGGAGAGAAAGATTGTGCTTGATGCTTTGTAAAAGAATCAAGCCATGATGCCTACGATCTTCTGGAACCAAAAGCAAACCAGCAGCAATGGCATCGACAGGCGAGCGGGGAAGAAAATTTTCGCCATCGAGAATCGCCTTGCCTCCTTGGGAAGGACGAATTCCAAACAGAGTTTCTGCGAGTTCAGTTCTTCCTGCGCCAACCAAACCCGCCATACCTAAAATCTCGCCTGCCTTTAATTGAAAAGTAACACCTAAAGGGGTACCCCCAATAAATTTGAATTGTTGCAACTCGAGTCGCACTTTAGCGGATTGGTCTAAAGCCATAGGCTTCGAAAATTTTTCGAGATCTCTGCCAACCATCATCCGAACCATGGCATCATGAGAAATTTCATGAGTTGCAAGGGTTCCAGCATTTCTACCATCACGCAAACCAACAACACGATGGGCAACTCTTTTAACTTCCCCTAGGCGATGAGAAATATAAAGGACAGAAACACCTTCGGAAGAAAGTTCCTTGATAACTTCAACCAACTGATCAGATTCTTTTTGCGAAAGGCTGGAAGTTGGTTCGTCCATGATAAGAATGCGGCCATTCAAAGATAAAGACCTGGCAATCTCGACCAGTTGCTTCTGCCCCGGAGGCAATGAGCCGACTAAAACACTGGGATCAACATTTAGCCCGACTCGTGCAAGAAATTTTGCACCAAGCTTCAGCATTGCCTTGCGATCGAGCAATTTCAAAGGCCCCGCCCAAAGCAATTCCCTACCCAAAAAAAGGTTATCTGCAATGGTGAGATTATCTGCAAGATTCAACTCCTGATGAATCAAGCTAATACCATGATTCATCGCGTCTGAAGGGCTATAAAAATTGACCGCAGCACCGTTGATTCGAACTTGACCAGAATCAGGTTGATGAACCCCTGCAAGAACTTTCATGAGGGTTGATTTACCCGCACCATTCTCACCAATTATTGCAAGAATTTCTCCCTGATATATTTGCACAGCAACATTGCTTAGGGCTTTTATCCCATAGAATTGTTTACTGATGTCTAACGCTTCTAACACGGGAACCAAAGGTGTTCCTGGTGCAACGCTAGAGCCTCCTGAAAGCGGACTGCTCATTTATTCATCAACTTTTTAAGGTTGGTGTGAAATGCATCGACATTATCTTTTTTAATCACCTTATGCGGCACATCGATAATCCCGTTCGCAGGGATTTTCACACTTTCAGGCTTGGTAACAAGTTCAACCATTAACTTGACAGATTGATACCCAAACTCAAAGGGTTGCTGCACAACCGTGCCATGGATTTCTCCAACTTTAATGGCTTCAAGGGTGTTGTCATCCTCATCAAAACCTACAATTTTAACTTTACCAATACGCTTGGAATCTTTTACCGCGGCGAGAATAGCAGGCGGGTTGTAAGCCCATAATCCAATCATGCAAAGGTTCTCTTCATTTTGATTCTTAGCAAGAACATCGGCAGCATTATCTTTGGCTTTGTTTTTATCCGTATTATCGGTGTAAGTACCTATCAATTCGTAATTCCCATATTTTTTTCCATTGGGGGAATCGCGTAATGCTTTTGATTCGGAAAGACCTTCAAGAACATCAAGCACTCCCTGACGCCTTTCTTGAGCATTGATAGGATCCAACTGGCCTACAAAAATTGCGATTTTTCCACCTTGTGGCATAACTTCTTTCACCAATTCGCCAACAGACCTACCAGCTTGGAGGTTAGCAGTTCCCAAGTAGCACTTCCTTTTGGATTTAACTGCATCATTATCCACGCACAAGACAGGGATTCTTGCAGCAATTTCATCTATAAACGAAGTCTGATTTTCTGGACTGATGACACTCACAGAAATAGCGTTAACGCCTTGGGTCATTAAATCTTCAATGATTTGTTTTTGGGTTGAAGCAGAGGCGTCCTGAGGTCTTTTAAAAATAACTATCGATCCTGTTTCTAACTCAGCTTTTCGAGCGCCAGCTTCTGCAATAGTCCAGAACTCTGCAGGGTTATTACTAACAAAAGCAACTTTGACATCTTTTGCGTTCTTTACTTTACCATCCTGCTTCGCTGCTTCTTTTTTCCCAGTATCCGGTTTAGCGCCCTCTTTATTGGAAGGAGCAGGTGAACCGCCACAACCAGATGCAAGAACTGCAAGCATCATGTAACTTAAAAAAGAGTTGCCCAAAACCAAAGACTTCGAATTGCTCATGTTATTCCCAACAAACAAGATCTATAATATCCTGCGCCTAAACATTTTGGGCAGAACTTAACTAAAGATACTATATTTGATGGGGATGCCAAGAAATAAATGGTGAATTGTATTACTAAGGAACAGGGGGACTATTTTTACCCTCTGCGGCTTGCGCAGTACCTGTCATTTGCTTTTCTAACTTAAAATTCTCATCTGCCTTTTTAAGCAGACCAGAAATCGAATCCACTGACTTTGAAGGATAACCCGCTTTAGACAAATAACCCCGGGCTAGTATTTTCGGATCTACAGTTCCAGCCCCGGTTGCTTTGTTTCTCATGCGCACCCGATCCAACTCGTACCGCTCTGCAATTCTGGTTCCATCCGCAGGCCCAAATACTAGCGACCGATCATTTCCAATAGGAAAATCCATCCCGGGCGTTCGATCGATAATTTTGCCTGTTGGGGCACTATTTTCTTGTTCTCCCAACATCTTAACCAATTCTACTGCCAATATTGCTGCTAACTGCTCATCACTACATTCTTTAACCAAACCATCGGTTATCATAATTTGATCAACACCTTTATGAAACACCTCGGACTGAGAAGTTCCAATAGTGTGAAACGCAGGCTTAATTCCAATAGATGGATTAGCAACGAGAAGTTTTTGACCAATTTTCCCAACTCGAATTGCAGCTTCTTTGGTTGGGCCAGCATCAGGCGCAGCATTGGGCAATCGAACAATTTTTTCTGCATTCATACCAGCATCGGAAATCATTCGGGTCGATTGCTTGGGGGTTTGTGAACAACCCAGCAAAAGAACCATCGGAATAGCTATCAAACCAAATAGATTTTTGAAAACCATTGCAACTTCCCAAGGCAAAAAAGATGCCCAAATCATGGGCTTGTAATCTAAAGTTGCCCATAACCATTGCAATTTAAAAAGTAAATAGCTTCATTCGAAACCAGACAAGCCAAAAAGCGCAGGT
>JAPLNF010000037.1 GCA_026692965.1 Planctomycetota bacterium | reverse complement strand
TGCGGGTGCAGGCGCTTTAGATTCATCTTCTGCAAATGCAAATATCATCACCGGCAATGCCAATACCAACATCAGTACCAATGAGAATAATTTTTGCGCCATGATTAGATTCCTGTTTTCTGTTCTTTATCGAAAATTAAAGAGGATACATTTCGATTACGGCGTCCTAACCAAGCGAAGCCCACCATAGCTGAACCGAAGGGACGGCGAGTAATAGAACCGGTAGGAAGAACGAGCATCCAAAGCGGAGTAGAGAAAAGCCCCACCCCGCAACATACGGGTATTTCCGATTGCTGGCCCCCTTGGATCCGTAACCGATTCCTCAAGGTAGGCTCCAAGCCAATCTTCACACCACTCCCATACATTTCCATGCATATCGTATAGGCCAAATATATTCGGCTTGTTATTCCCTACGGCCTTAGTACTTGAACCACCAATATTTGCTTCACTCTTCGTTAAGCTATTTCCAAACGAATACGCAGTCGTGGTTCCCGCCCTACATGCATATTCCCACTCCGCCTCCGTAGGAAGCAAATAGCTTCCTTTTGTTTTTGCATTCAACTTCTTGATGAACTCCTGACAATCTTCCCACGATACACCAGTTATGGGCAACTTTGCCCCTTTTGTTTTACTACTTGGGTTATCCCCCATCACAACTTCCCACTGCTCCTGCGTCACTTCATACTTGCCCATATAAAATGGCTTCGTAAGCGTAACTTCGTGCTGCGTTTCATTATCTACTCGGCCAACCTCAGATGCTGGCGAACCCATCTTATTTACACCCTTGCCCAGATCAATTTTGGCCTCCATAAACTTCCCCAAACTCTTCGCTAATTCCTTCTGCGCGGTTTTAGCTTCTTCTGCAGTAAAAGGTGCTTCCAGAAAAATTGGCTTAGCTTTCTTTACCTTGACCGTTCTTATTTCTTCCAACTCTTTCGAATACCCTTCCGCTTCCTCATCAAGCTTCATCTTAAGGCAATCTTTAATTGTTTTTTCATAGGCCTTGATTAGATCCAACTTTGCCAGTTCTAAAGACCGCTTCTGATCCGTTACAAAAAATAGCGTAGGATCTTTACCATCTTCAAAGAATGCATCTTTCTCTTTCTTGATCAGATTGAACGTTTTAACATCACCTTTATCACTCGCGTTTTTCTCTTTTCTTTCGAAGAGATCCAGTACATCTTTCCGATATACCTCTTTCTTTTCACCATAGACCTTGATCGCATCTGCTATCTGCTTCTGCATAACTTCTGCGGGTGAAGGCGCTTTAGATTCATCTTCTGCGAAGGCAAATATCACCACCGGCAATGCCAATACCAACATCAGTACTAATGAGAATAATTTTTGCGCCATAATTAATCTTTCACAGTAATCAGATACCGTAAATTTATAGACTCTAATTGTAAAATAATGAGCCTCTCAGGGGCAATTAAATTTAACGATAATTCTCATTATTGCAGATTCTAGATAACAGCCTTGAGGTGTAAAAACTCACCATCGGATAATGCGGAATATGCGGGAATTAGAAGGGCTGCCCATTCACTTCAATAACTGGGCTTTAAATAAAAAAGGATCATCCTGCCAAATGCGAGGATGATCCTTTTAAAAGATCGTGATGCTAACGCAGATTGCGCTAAGGATTAATGATCCTTTTTCAAAAAGCGTTGGCGTTTTCTCTTAATATTGTTTCTTTTTTTCCTAGTCTTCAGCTTCAAAGTTCGTGCCATGCTTAATCATTCCTTGTTTTAAATGCCTTGTTAACCCAAGAGTAATTCTAGTAAGTTTTTAATGTAATTCTGCAAAAGATGCCAACTAATTCTGATTTCGAGTCAAAACTAAGAACTTTTACCGCAAAGACCCTAAGTTCGCTAAGAAGCAATATACAAGTGTGGCTTTCTTAATTGTCTTGGCTTGATTTTCAAAAAATGACCAATGGATGATTTTTTCAGGGACTTGCTACCTAACTTCATTTGTTACAAAAGGCACATGTTTTAAGCTGAGGGTGTGTAGGTTTAAATGCTTCGAAGCTTGGTCAATATCTAAGCCCACAGCCCGCCCTTTATCATCGAGATCAAGAATGATTCCTGCTTCGATTTCACGGGTATCCGTGCCTGGCCTATCATTTAGCTCGATATAGAGGCTGTCAGTTTCCGGAAAGTATTCTATTTTCATGGAACAAAATCCCTGTCTGGAAATGCATTGTGAATAGTTCTTTGATCTATGAGGGTGATTACACGAATAATTCGTCCGTCCATTTCGCTAATCATTCCCCAAAACCGCACCCGTTCGCCATCATCTTGAATTTCAATTCTCAATGGGTTTTCAATCGATCTAATACACATTTCCTTAGTAAGATAAGGCCGCTTCACCAAAACTATTTTTTCAAAATAATCGGTAAAGCTATAGTTCATGATGCTTTGTCCGATTTTTAAAATATGACATACAAGATGACATATTTTAACTCTTTATGAATCAAAGTCAAACCCAATAAGCAATCTTTGAGACACCTGATCCGCTTTATAAAACAATTTTATCTAGCTGGGTTCTTGCAATTGCCTTTATTTCTTATCTTTAAGGGATTTGGCGAGGAAGAGTCGGGCGGCTTTTTCCTGAGTTGCCATCGGCCTAGAGACATCCTGCCAAGCATTGATTGCAGCTTCTTTATCGCCTAGGTTTGCTAAAGAATAGCCCCAGAGGAGTTTGCCATGGGGTGCGCCTGCGCCTATAGGGAATTCCTCTAAATATCTACGCCAAGCGCTTTCGCAATCCTTCCATTTATTAAGTCGGTCTTGCTGTGCCAATTGGGTTGGTGCAGAAGTTTTGGATTGGATATCGAATCTGCGTTGTTGCTGTTCTGCGAGTTCGTGTTTGCAAAGTGCGAGCAGCCAGGAAATTTGTTCGCCTCTTGGCCTGCCTATGGAGGCAGCGATCATTAAGAGAATGTCTTTTTCACCCTTTTGGAATAGGGTTCGGATTTCGAGATTAACCATCGCAAGGTCTTCAGGGGTTTTATCCTTGTTTTGCATGATTGTATCGAAGCTAGTGAAAACTTGTTTTGCTGCGTCCATCCAGTTGTTAATTCGCTGGGGAAGATTAGGATCTGTTTCTGCGCCACGCAGTTGAATTCGGAGTTCATCGCCCTCGCGAACAAGATCAGGCACCGCTTTTGCATAACGGGCATGAAGCATTTGATCTCGGGGCAGTTTGGGTTCAAGAGCAGAATTGATAAAGGGTCTGGAAAGCATATTACCTATGTTTTCAAGAATGATAGGGTGAGGGACTTTTTGAAGTTGTGGGGGTATTGCGGTCTGGGGAATTAATTCGATTTGATAAGCTTGAAGGATTTGTGGAGAAGCGAATCCGCCATTGCCTGAAGAGAGAAACATGCGAAGAGATTCAACTGCTTGATTCATCAAAAAAACTTTAGATGAGGCACCAAGCGATGGCCTGCAAGCTTTTTCAATTTTCGTGATCAAAGATTCTAGATCCGTAGAGAGCCTAGCTTTGGCGCCTGATGGAAGATATTTATCTTCGAGAAGTTTCATGCGAGGTGAAAGGGAAGAAAGGGGAGGTACGATAAAGGGTGCGATTTTCGAAATTTGTTCGGGTTGCACATCGTAAGGGGCTTGATCAGAATCGAGGACTCTGATTTTTTTAGGATCTGCTTTTAATTCGGTAAGAAGCAATGGCTTACCATCTTTTCCCCCGGGAAGAGGGATGCCCAAAATAGGATCAAACAAGTAAAGGTCATTACCTGTTTCATCGACGACGCCCAACCAAATTCTAGGAGGAGCATTGGGTTCCTTACCTGGGAGAAGCAATAGGCAGCCGACTGGTTGTTCGAGTTTTTCGCCCACATAAAGAAATTGTTCGAGCAATGCAAGAAAAGTAAGAGAGCGTTCGTAGCTGCTGCCCCAGCCTCTGCGCAAGGCATAGATGGGAGGAACTGCATTATTAGATCGCGGTGTGAGTCGCATTTCCCGAACCACCCACATAAACGCATGAGTAGAAACTTCGCTGATAGAGGCTTTGACTTGTTTGACACCCATAGCGGGGGGTTCAAGAAAACGGGCGATATCCCGGAACATCAATCGCTCTTCAAGATAGTGTGGGTCGAGAAGGGTAAAGGTGGGGCTATCGATTTCATTAAACTGCTGATCATTCATCCCAAACTTAGAATAAATCTCTCTTTTTTCCTGAGAGAAAGTTGCTGGTTTTTCGTTGGGATGGGTTGCGAGATGATTATTGATTTGTTGCAATGCTGTTTTGCAGGAGTTCAAATCATTATCGTTGGTGAGCAGTTCCTGGGCGGATTTTAACGAGGAATCTTCGGGGGCGTTGACAGAGTTATTCTTGTCGGACTCTTTTTTCACCGGGTTTGAACTAAAGGTAAAGAAAAGCAAGGTACCAGCAAACAAGATGATTCCTGCAATGATAGAAATCAGCAAGGTATTGCTTTTTTTTAACTCTTCAGGAGAAGCATTATCCGTATTGGTACTCATGATAATTCCGTCAACAAGTTACATGGAAGATCAAGGCAACTGAATAGCCTGCCTGATACGCAAGCAGGTTGAAATCAAATCAGAAAGATTTTCGAGTGCGATCATATTAGGGCCATCGCTTAAGGCTTTATCAGGGTTGGGATGGGTTTCGATAAACACGCCATCACATCCAGCAGCAACAGCAGCCTTGGCTAGATAGGGCACCATGCGCCTGTCGCCTCCGCTTCGATCGCCCGCACCGCCTGGCATTTGTACGCTATGCGTTGCATCAAAGATCACAGGTGGCCCGAGGTCTTGCATTAGCGGAATGGATCGCATATCGCTAACGAGGTTGCCATAACCAAAGGTTGCGCCTCGTTCGGTAAGCAGCAAACGGTTGTTGCCAACTTCGTCAAGTTTGCTGACTACATTTTTCATATCCCAGGGAGCCATGAACTGGCCTTTTTTCACATTGATGACTTTGCCTGTTTTGCCTGCAGCAAAGAGCAAATCGGTCTGCCTGGCGAGGAAAGCTGGAATTTGCAGGACTTCGCATACTTGACCAGCGGCGGCGGCATGATCGGTTTCATGGATATCCGTTAGGACTGGGAGGCCGGTTTTGTGTTTGACTTCGTCAAGGATTTTAAGGCCTTCATCGATGCCTGGGCCTCGGAAAGTTTTGCCCGAGCTACGATTGGCTTTATCGAAGGATGATTTAAAAACAACTTGAATGTTTAACTTCTTGCTAATTTCAAGAATTTTATCTGCGACAGAAAGCACAAGTTCGCGGGATTCGATAACGCAGGGGCCAAGAATCCAGAGCAGGGGCTTTTGTGGCCCTACTTCCCATTGTCCAACTTTTACAACACGCCTATCCATGAAAAACTCCTTTTAGTTATTCAGCGGTACTTCAACCGAGTTAATTTTAGCTGCGAGGATAAAATCATTCTCGGTCAGCCCGCCAACTGCATGTGTCCAAAGTTCAATGCAGACATTACGATAATTGGTGAGATGCAAATCGGGGTGATGCCCTTCGTCTTCCGCTATTTTTGTAACTTCATGGAAGAATGCGATAGCATCGGTAAAGTTGCGAACTTTCCATTCTCTGCGAATTCTGAGTCCATCATGGGAAAGCTGCCAACCCGGGGCACCCACGAGATACATAGCAGCTTCGCCCGCGGTTAAAGACGGAAGCCCGCCCTCGCAGGGAAGGCATTTTTTCTTTTGTAATTCGCCCTGACTGAAATCAGTCATCAAGACCTCCATGTTCAGATATAGAAACATCAATCCATTGATGTTATCTTAATAAAGAGTGAGACGAAATGGGATCAAAATCAAAAATACTTCCAATCTACTAACTTCGAATGATTTCCAATTGAACCTTATCAGCGATAAAAGACCTTTCTCCCGCAGTTTGAAACCGGATTTTCAATCTTCTCATCGCACCATAACCACTTATTTCCGTGATCATCCCTTTGCCATAGGCTGGGTGTTTGACCATCATGCCTTCGGAAAAGCTTCCATCTTTAATGGGCATGGGGTTGATGGGAGCAACCGTGGGGGCTTTGATTTGGTTATTTTTCCAACCCTGAGTCATCTGCGAACCTTTACCCGGGCCGCGAAGCATGGCATTCATAGGCGTGCCTGGGCCTTCTTCGATCACTTTGATTTCTGATTCGGGAAGCTGCCCTAAAAACATACTTGGCGCAGTAAACACTACCGAGCCTCGGAAATCGCGCATCCGGGCATTGCATAAAAACAGCTCATGCATGGCACGGGTCATGCCTACAAATGCAAGCCTTCTTTCTTCTTGAAGCTCTTCATCATTTTCCAGCGAGCGATCGTGTGGCAATATCCCTTGTTCCATCGCAAGCATATAAACAACGGGGAATTCAAGGCCCTTGGCGGCATGAAGCGTCATAACAGAAACCGAATCTTTATTGGCATCATGGGCATCGGTATCGCTTGCAAGCGAGATATTTTCAAGGAAATCGGCGAGGGTAGGTTCTCGATCTTCGACTTGGAATTGTCTGGCTGCAGAAACAAGTTCTTCGATGTTGGCGAGCCTTTCTTGATCTTCAGGATCGGTGCTTCTGCGTAACATTTCGCGATACCCTGATGCATCAAGCGTTTTGGCGATTACTTCATGGGGTGGGTGTTCGAGTAATTCGCGAAGGTCTTTCATAAGAAGTGAAAAATCCCTAAGGCCAGAAGCAGCCTTGCCTTTGATGGTGGGGATTTTCTCGATTACGCCACAAGCTTCTAGCAGGCTGATTTCACGAGGTTCAGCATGATTTTTCAGATGATCGAGAGAGACTTTACCAATGCCACGGGCTGGCTCATTCACAGCCCTCATGAAAGAAATATTATCCTGCGAATTCACGAGCAACCTTAGGTAGGAAAGCACATCGCGGATTTCCTTGCGATCAAAGAACGCCATGCCTTTTACAATTTGAAAGGGCACCCGATGCCTTGAGAAAGCACTTTCAAGGCTGCGGGTAAGGGCGTTCATGCGCACAAAAACTGCAAAGTCGCGAAAGGTTCGATTCCCCGAATTAACCTGCTGGGCAATTCGTTTTGCAACGCCGTTGGCTTCTTCCGCACCGGTGTCAAAAGTTATTTGAGTTACGGGCGAGCCACCTTCTTTCATCGAAATCAAAGCCTTCGGCTTGCGCTGGGTATTATGGCTGATGAGCCTATCTGCAGCGCTGAGAATGGGCTTGGTACTGCGATAATTCTCGCTAA
>JAPLNF010000036.1 GCA_026692965.1 Planctomycetota bacterium | reverse complement strand
TAGGTGTTTACCTGAGCACAGTAATCGAAATGCAGCGGGCGCGAAACCGGGGCAACCACACGATTCATCGTCCAAATCTTGGCGCCATGTATATCTCTTAGGTGCGGCGCTTCCAAGCAATGATCGCCATGCATATTGGTTACCAGCACAACATCAATTTGTTTTAGCCCAAGCCTTTCCTTCATTAGTGCGATTGATTTATCCAAGAATTCTTTTTTGAACAACCCGCAATCAACAACTAAGGCATGGCCGTTATCTGCAAGAATCATGTGGAAGTTAGGCCAGAATTCTGGGCCACGAAACTTAAACAGATGCTTGGTCACTTGCCAGACATGAGGCACGGTAGTTGGTTGGGAAACTCGATCTTGGTCGGCCCCCGCAAAGGTAGACACTTCCCACCCGCGCAGATAAAGCTTGTTGAATTCTCGAAGTGTGTTTCGCAGTGCTTGTAATTGGGGCAGCGGATTTTCGATGATCGGCCCATGCGAAGGCAGCATCTTTTTTAATGGGTAGCCCTCAAGTTGCCCCAAGGAATTATAAAGAGCATAAATCCCCTTGCTGAAACCATAATCCCATTCGGAATCAAACCAAGTGTGAAGCTTCGATCCTTGAAGCATGACATCGCCTGTAAAGGCAATCCATTCTCCTTCTTTTTTGGTAATGTAAGAAAGCGAACCAGGGCTGTTTCCTGCTGTTTCAACGCACCAAAGCTCAATTCCCTGCCAAGTGAAATCATCCATTTTTGCAAATGTTTTATCGGCCTTGATGGGTGTAATTCCAGGCCTTACATAGCTGGCGCCATGCACAGTAAAAGCATCTGAAAGGGCGGGCGCCATCTTTCTAAAATTTAGCGGGGTTTCAAAAAGAGTTTTCTCCACTTCGGGAACCGCAACCTTTGCACCAGTGGTTTTTAATCTTGGGTACCCTTGAGTTTGTTCCCGGTGATGATGGGTGAATAGCACCCATTCAATTTTGTTGATCCCGATTTCTTTCAGATGATCAAGCACATCACCCGTACCCAGATCAATCAATAATCCCAATTCACCCGATTTGATTACGTAGACATTGCAAATATCGGGGAAGAGGTAAATGTCTTTTGTTACTTGTGTGAGTTTCATGACTAAACCTCTTTTAAGAAAAGGAAAGGCTATAGGCGGGTAAGTTTAGATCATAACTTAAAGAAGTCTGAGTATTGAGTAATTTTCGTACTACTCGAAATATTTTCGCATATTAATTTGGCAGGTTTGTGCGCTTTTCAAAGGGTCGTAACCAAGTTTTTCTGAAACCATCGAACTGACTTCGCAATTGACATCGCCCTGATAATTACCTTCTTTCAAGACTTTAATCAAGGCGCCATAATCAATCGAATTAGTAGAGCCCGCAAGATCGAACACGATTTTTCCATCTCTTTTTGCTGCATCTTTGATTGCTACATGCGCAACATGGGGCAGAGAATCTTTTAGCATCTTAACAAGATCCAGATCACGAAACATTAGATGGCTAGGGTCGTATACCATCTTTAACCAGGGAGAATTTTTCAATTGCTCGATAAGCCAGATTGCTTGGCTCGGTAGGTTCATTGCACCAGAACGATGCGGCTTAATCGCAAGAATAACTTTGGCCTTTGCAGCGAGTTCGCTCCATTTGCCTAGAGTATCTACATAAAGAGTCTGGACTTTTTCCCAAACGCCTCCGCCCAAAACCGTTTGTACCACAGGGGGTTGTTTACCT
>JAPLNF010000035.1 GCA_026692965.1 Planctomycetota bacterium | reverse complement strand
GATGGTATGACTCATAGAACGGATGACGGTATATTTATCAGCTTTCGAGGCAAGCTTAGGCATAAGTTCGCCCACTCTAAAACCTGGCAACTTGGTTGCAATGGGTTTGTAGGGTCCTCGAATACCTTCTGGGGAATCGGGCTTTGGGTCCCAGGAATCAAGTTGGCTCAAGCCCCCATATTGGTAAATGAAAATACAAGATTTAGCTTTGACGGGCTTTGTGTTTTGATCTGCACGAAGAATGTTTGGTAGGCTAACTCCCAAAGCAGATAGCGCCCCAATTTCAAGCAGGTTTCTTCTGCTTAATTTTTGCACAGAGGGTGAATTAAGATTAAACATGAAACTAAGACCATGCAAAGGTCTTCCTACCTACAGGTGTGGCTGTGGATATCTTACGAGGATAACCAAATAGTTAATTGATTATGAAGCTTTACGAAAGATTTTGCAATCATTCTGATGATTAAAGCAAAGAATATTCAGGGAGTTGGAGCAGGCTTATATCAATTAATTCGCCCTAACCGCAGTTTTAGGTGCAACAACTTCATTGACATAATAAAAATCGATGTAACCGATCATCATTTCTTCCCAAGTTTGTTCGCCCCACATAACGGGTTTCCACGGAGAAGGATTTGCAGGATTCAACTTTGAATTGTCGAAATGCGCAACACATTTGATTTTGCTTCCCTTGGGAACTTTCAGAGGTTCTTTGAGTCGATAAGTGTTTTGCCAGTTAAAGTCGTATTGGGGAACAGAGAGTATGGTTTCGACTTTGCCATCGGGGTGGTGAAGCTGATATTCGAAATCCTTACCTCGAAGATGCATATGCGGGAAGAATGAAAGAATTACCGCATCATTTTTTGCAGTGATGGAAGATACAACTTCGTGACTGAATGCAAATGGCGGAATAAGGAACATGGAGTTTGCTATGCCATGGGTTTCAATGTTTTGTTTTGGTTTTTCTTTGCAGAATACAAACGCAACCTCAGAACGATCCTTTTCTTCTTTACCTGTGGGGGTGTAATGAATCTGCCAGATGATTTCGGAACCTGCGGGAATTCTTCTGCCCATTCCCTGAGGATGAATTACGGGTTCAGCGCCAGGTGCAGTTGCAGCAATCCAAACGGGCCGCTTTCCTTTACCTGGTTCGCGGTAAAATACAATGATATGGTGAACTACTGAGCGATTGCCCGGCTTAGCCTCCGCGGCTTGCAACCACATGTCTTCTTTGAAATTGGTTTTAACGCTAAAGTATTTGTACCCTACGGTTCCTTTGGATTGAATTGTTACTTCTTCGGGAATCTGAAAAATAATGTCGGGTTTTCCTAATCTCCAGCCTTCGCTAAAAGCTGGGGGTTTTGGTGCTTTAGCAAGATCGCCCGCAGGCATGCCAGCATCAACCCATAAAGCAATTTGGGCGATTTCTTTCGAGCTTAATTTTCGTTCGTTTGCGAAATGTCCAAAGCGCGTATCAGCGTGCCAAGGTGGCATGGTGTGAAGCGAAGTTACTTCTTTAATCATCGCACCGTTGTTTTTTGCATCTTCGTAGGAAAGTAATGAAAAGGGCGCTGCAGTTCCCGGGTGATGGCAATCAGCGCAATGCTTGATAAGTATGCCAGCGATATGTGATTCATAAGTTATTTTGGAACTAGTGGCTTTTGACGAATGTGTTATTAAGCAGCCCGGTGGTTCTGTAAAAGCCACGGTTACTTTCTTCAAATTTAAAACTTGATCGATGGAGTTTGCGAGATCATTGATCGTAGGGTTTTCTTTTCTAGCAGTGTTACTGATCTGGTCGTCGATTCGTCCTTGGTATTGGATGTTTCTTCTTTGATCAAGAACAAAGGCTTCACTTGATCTTCGGGCTCCAAATAAGCGCAAAGTGATTTGTTCAGCATCATAAACAACAGGGAAGTTGATTTTAAACTCACGCACATGATTGTTGATTAAATCTTTATTGTCTCCCGAGTTGGCATACACCCCGATGAATTGTACTTCGGTTTTTTTGTACTTTTGGCTAAGTTCATTAAGGGTGGGAATGTAGGCATTACTTACGGGGCAATTTGTACTAAGAAACACAAAGACTAGGCTTTTACTTTCGTTAAAGTCAGAAAGGGAAGCTTTTTTATCGTTGGGTAATGGAAGCACGAAGTTGGGAATTTTCCTACCAATCGAGCCCGGTTGTGGGTTGTTTGGATCGGCTTTTACTTTTGGGCCGTAGGATTGATTTAGTAAAAGCACAGCAGCCAAAATCAAGTGATTCATATTTTTAACTCTCATTAATTAACAGATACTAAATATGACCCGGAAACACCTAGATTATTAAAAGCATCACACAGATAATTGTAGTTTACTTCTGAACGCTAATGCACCATAAGTGCTGAAAAGTTCGAACGAACAGCTCTTTATCTGCAATTGCAAGGGTTGCATCTGTATGCTCTTTCAATGAATTTTTACCTAGTTGTTTGAATACAGGCTTTGCCTCAAGGATGAAGGTGTCTCCATTCTGGTCAGTTGCGTAAAGTTTGCCATCCGCATGAATCATACTGCCCCAGTGATTCGCACCCAAGCGCTGATTCTCCCAAAGGTCTTTACCAGTGAGGATATCAATGCATTGAATGTTTCCAGGCCCAGCATTTGCCATGAAAAGATAGTTGTCGTGAATGATTCCGGTTCCGATGCGCTGTGGGTTTTTGGACGTATTTAGCCATAGCTTATGGGATTCGGTGACATCGCCTTTGCCATCGGTTTTTACAGCCATTGCGCTTCCGTGATAACCCGACATTACGACGACGGTATCTTTTTCAATCAACGGGGAAGTATAAACTAGTTTGGTGAGCCCTTTGCAAGTCCATATGAGTTGCCCGTTATCGGGGTTATAAGATTTGATATTATTGGGCCAGGGCATGATCAATTGTGTTGCGTCACCCTTGGTGTGAAGTACAGGTGTGGCCCATGAGCCAAGCCAATCTTGTCCTTTTTCAGTTGCAGGCGAACCACCCGGTTCATTGGCACGCCAGATTTCTTTTCCTGTGGCCTTATCAAGGGCAAGAAGGAAAGAGCTTTCTCCCGGGCCAAAATTTAGGATGACAAGATTCTTGTAAAGTATGGGGGAAGATGAGTTACCCCAAAGATGAATACATTTGCCTAAATCTTTGTTCCAGAGAATGTTTCCT
>JAPLNF010000034.1:1152-2185 GCA_026692965.1 Planctomycetota bacterium | reverse complement strand
GTTACATAACCCAAGACACGAATCCCTTGAGCTGCAAGTAATTTCCTGGCGATCGACCCAGCAGCCACCCTGCAAATAGTTTCTCGCGCACTCGATCTACCACCGCCTCGATAATCTCTTAACCCATACTTGGCATCAAAAGTGTAATCTGCATGGCCCGGTCTGTATTTATCCTTGATATCGCCATAATCATGGCTTCGCTGATCGTTATTGCGAAATAAAATGCCAATGGAAGTACCATCCGTGACACCTTCAAAAACCCCCGAGAGAATTTCTGGTAGATCATCTTCCTTACGTTGTGTGGTTATTTTTGACTGCCCAGGCTTTCGCCTTTGCAAATCCGGAATCAAATCTTCAATTCCGAGCGGTAGTCCGGGTGGACAACCATCAATGATTGCAACATACCCCGGGCCATGGCTTACGCCCGATGTTGTTACTCTGAACAGTTCTCCGAATGAGTTTCCTGGCATGATGGTAGTATAACCGAAAATGAGTACAATGTCCTAGGTTCCAAACCCAAGTACCTTTTCAAGGCGGGGCAGCAATGAAGAATGTAGTGGTTGTTCTTTTTATGCTGGTGAATTGTGCTTACAATCCGGGCCCATTGCCTGCCCAGGCGGTTAAAGAAAGCGGCAGGTTTGGTATCGCACTTGATGAGGCATCTTTCCCGCAAAACAGCCCCGAGAATCTGCGCAAATCTCTTTTAAAAGCGATTAATTCAGATAAAATCGAGTACATGCTGGCGCACCTTGCAGACCCATCGTTCATCGATAAAAATGTCCGCGAAGTGCATGAAGGCGACTTTGCCAAACAAGTTGCTGAAACCCGTGAAAAACTTAAAAAGGGCCTTAAATCTCCCCTAGAATCGCTTCTAAAAGACGGAAAACTGAATACCTCAGAAAAATCAGCCTCCCTCAAAGATCCAACCATTAAAGATTTCATCATCAGTATGAAACTCGAAAACAACAAATGGTACATGGAAAACAACAAAAAGTAAGACGGTTGATCTCACCTCAAAAGGATGATTAAATGG
>JAPLNF010000034.1:0-1093 GCA_026692965.1 Planctomycetota bacterium | reverse complement strand
CACCGTAACAAAACCTTCGCCAGAAATGCGCGCTGCTATGCATGCCGCTGAAGTGGGCGATGATGTATTTAAAGAAGATCCAACGGTTATCAAACTAGAGGAACAAACCGCAGCCATGCTGGGTCACGAAGCGGCACTTTTTTGCCCATCGGGCACGATGACCAACCAGATTTGCATCAAAGCCCACACCCAACCAGCAGATGAAATGATCTGCGAGGAATTTTGCCATGTGTTCAATTGGGAAGGTGGCGGCCCAGCAGCCCTAAGTAATATTTCGTGTAAAACCATAAGGGGTAATCACGGCTTAATCGATATAGAAATGCTACAAGATGCCATTCGCCCGCCCAATGATCATTACCCCAGAACCAGGCTTCTTGCATTGGAAAACACCCATAATCGCTGCGGGGGCAGGGTGCAACCGTTCAAGGTAGTTAAAGAACTTCATGATTGGACCCGCAAAAACGGACTTATCTTTCATCTCGATGGTGCAAGGCTATGGAACGCTATCGTTGCCACAGGAATCGAAGCCAAGGCTTGGGTCCAGCTTTTCGATTCGGTCTCGGTATGCTACTCCAAAGGATTAGGGGCCCCGATAGGAAGCGCAATTGTAGGACCTAAAGAATTTATCGCAAGATGCAGAAGAATTCGCAAAAGGTTTGGGGGCGGTATGCGCCAGGCAGGCACCATTGCAGCGGGCGCAATTTACGCCTTGAACAATAACATCCATCGCCTGAAGGAAGACCACGAAAAGGCAAAAGTACTCGGTGAAGCCATCCAAAACACCCACGGACTAAAAATGGATCAACCCACGGTTGAAACCAACATCGTCTGGTTTAATGTAGAGCCAAAACTTGCATCGGTTCCAGAGTTCGTTGCTGCGTTAAAAGAAAGAAAAATTCTGATTCATACTAGTGGATTAAATCTGATGAGGGTGGTAACTCACCTCGATGTATCCATGGAGCAAGTTAAAAAAACAGCCGAAATCATCACCGAAGTCACCAATAAGCTAACCAAAGGTAAAATTTAATCTGTAAATTTGGGAGGACTGGTTTCAAAATGGGACCGATGCCGAAGTATAGGTAACCATCTGATC
>JAPLNF010000033.1 GCA_026692965.1 Planctomycetota bacterium | reverse complement strand
TGGGATACGCACAACGATATTTTTGAATCGATGAAAGATCATTTGTTGCCTCGTTTTGACCAAAGTTTTTCTGCCCTTTTAGAGGTTGGATTCACGAGGGTTGTTGGATTCGACATTGGTGGTTTGCATGGGAGAGTTTGGCAGGGCGCCATTGGTTGCGTTGGAACCTAGATTTGCGGGGGCAACGCCTGGTAGAAAACACTGGGCTGCAACTTACTCTGTTGTTTTCGCAGGTGCCGGGGTTACCCAAGGGGGCGTAGTTGGCGCCACCGATCGCGCAGCGGCTTATCCCATTCAGGATCGGGTTACCCCACAAGACATTATCACCACGCTGTTTGATGCGCTTGGCGTTCCTCCCACCGAACATTATCATGATCTATTGAACCGCCCGGTGGCTGTTTCTACTGGGAAGCCCATTAAAAAGCTATTTATCTGACCAAGGGATTAAAAATACATGAGCAATGATGAGATTTTAAATAATGACCCACCAAGATCCAGATCAGTTATGCTCTGGATTTTTGTCGTAATCATTTCTATCTTTGCCCTTTCGTTGCCATTTGTCATTGTCCTTGCGTTCATCTTTGGTAAGGATATCCTTTTTAAGGATAATGGAGACGCTGATAATATTAAGTATGGTTCTGCAAGGCTGATTGTTGCGCGGGGCAATCTAGCAGAGGATGAAAAATCCACCATCGAGCTTTATAATCAATCCAGGCAGGGAGTTGTAAATATCACTACCCTAGCTAATCGCAAGACTGGCATCAATTTGAACATCCAGCAGATGCCCGAGGGTACGGGTTCTGGTTTTGTCTGGGATGAGGCAGGGCACATTGTAACTAATTTTCATGTGATTCAAAACGCAGATGCAGCGCAGATTACCTTTGCAGACCAATCAGTTTTTCAAGCCAGGCTTGTAGGGTTTTTCGCTGATAAGGATCTTGCAGTTTTAAAAGTCGATGCCCCGAAGGGGAAGCTAAAACCTTTGCCTTTGGGCCGTTCAGATGATCTTCAAGTTGGACAGAAAGTGTATGCGATTGGAAATCCATTTGGCCTTGATCAGACCTTGACCACGGGGATTATTAGTGCGCTTGGAAGGGAGATTGATTCAGTAAATAAAAGGCCGATCAAGAATGTGATTCAATCTGATGCAGCGATCAATCCGGGTAATTCGGGTGGTCCACTCCTTGATAGTGCGGGTTTGCTTATCGGGGTAAACACTGCAATTTATAGCACTTCCGGAGTTTCTGCAGGAATTGGTTTTGCGATTCCCGTGGATGAGGTGAACCGGGTAGTGCCCGAGCTTATCAAGAATGGAAAAGTTACCAAGCCTGGTCTGGGGGTTACTCTTGCGCCTGATAATATGTCGAGGCAATGGGTGCCTGAAGGTGTTGTGGTTTTGGATGTTCTTCCGGAAGGTGCTGCAGCAAAGGTTGGGATTCGTGGCTCTTCCAGAAAGAAAACAGGAAACATCGTGTTGGGTGATATCATCAAATCTGTTGATGGCAAGCAAATCAAAGTGCTGAAAGATCTTTACTTGGTATTGGATGAGAAAAAAGTGGGTGATGTGGTAAAAATCCTGATCCTTCGCGAAGAAGTTGAAATGGGTTTTGATATCACTCTGATGCCTCTTCAATCTTTGAAACCATAATTCTATTTCTTTGTTGCTATTTCTACGCAACAATATCCAAAGTTATTAATAAGTAAAATGGATTGGAGATAAGTATGAATACTTTTATAAAGACGGTTTTGACGTTTGCTGTTTTTGCAGCAGTAGGATGTGGTGGAAATAATGCTCCGGATAAAAAGGAAAAGGCCAAAGAAAAAACATCTGTGAAAGTGAAGGGGATTATAGGTGTTTCTGTGCTGACTCTTACGAACCCATTTTTTAAGGTTATAGGCGACACGATAAAAGAGCAGGCAGAAAAAGCAGGATATTCTGTTGAGGTAGTTAGCGGGGAATTTGATGTTGCAAAGCAGCAAAGTCAGGTCAAAGATTTCTTAGTGAAAAAAGTAGTTGCGATTGTGTTATGCCCTTGTGATTCGCGCTCGATTGGTGCAGTTATCCAAGAAGCGAATAAAGCGGGTGTGCCTGTATTTACTGCAGATATCGCATGCCTGGCTCCCGATGCCAAAGTGGTGACT
>JAPLNF010000032.1 GCA_026692965.1 Planctomycetota bacterium | reverse complement strand
TCCTGGGCGAATCAATGCCAGCGACTGTATCACATCATCCAGACTATGCGCCTGCATCTGTACCAATAAATGCCTCATGCCGGGCGATTCCATCTGGTTAACACCGAGGGTATCACCACGCAGAAGCAGTTCACCAACTTTCGGATCATCTTCAGGCATATCTGCATGAGGCAATATTCTTTCTCCCGCAAGCCTGGAAGCTTCATCTACTGTCGCAAGTGCCCGATTTCCCAAAAGATCAATCTTCACCAGCCCGATTTTCTCGACCGCGTCTTTTTCATACTGGGTTATCACCACTCCTTTGCGCGACCATTGCAAAGGCGCATATTCCTCGATCGGATTTGGCGTGATCACTATTCCACCTGGATGAATCGACAAATGGTGCGGCCTTCCCACCAACAATCGAGCATGAAAAAACATCTGCTTCCACTGCAATGGCTCCAATGGACAACCAAGATAATGCGGTGGCGCCAGTTCCCCTTTTCCCCCTGCTATATAAGGCTCTAATCGCTTTTCCATCGCAGGGCCCATTGCACTGATTTGATCTTCCGAAAGCCCATGTATCTTGGCAGATTCTCGCAACGCCGATCTGGGTTGAAGAAACAAATGCGAACTTATCCTTGCTGCATATTGCCTGCCCCTTTGCTCGAGCACATGATCAATTAATGCATCACGAATTTTCCAATCGAAGTCGAGATCAATGTCAGGCAAATCAACACGCCCCATGTGTAAAAAACGCTCGAACACAAGATTGTGTCGCAGGGGATCAACATCGGTAATACCAAGTAAATAACAAACCAAAGAATTACCTGCAGAGCCACGAAGGGCAGGGGTATGACCATCTGAGCGTGCCAACCTAGTAATCTCATTCACTGTAAGAAAGTAACCATCCAGACTGCGTGCATGAATTATCTTTAACTCTTCCTCCAACCGGATTTTTTTTTTTTTTTTTTTATACAATCTGCGCAGGTGCATTCCTTCAACACACAAGGCTCTTAAATGCGCCACAGATTCCATACCACGCGAATCTAAAGGTTCTGGAAGAATAAGTTCATGAGGCAGAACATCGACTTCAAGAGTTCCTGCAAGTATGCTGGCATTGGCAAGCGCTTCGGGAATATCGCAAAATAGTTCCTGAAATTCATTCAAGGGCAGCAAATGACTCTCTGGCCCAACATGATCATCCACCAATCGTTGCAAAAGAGTGCACTCGCGAATGGCTCGGACCACACGATATAATTCCAACAATCCCGGTTGGGCAAAATAACAACCATGCAAAGCGACTAGAGATACCCCCAATCGATCAGCACACTCAAGCAATTTTCGCTGACGAGAAGAAACTGAACGCCTGCGCCCCGCACGATTAATCCCAGCCCATAATCTTGAGGCATAAACAGGATGCATCAATTCCAAAAGCTCTGGAGTATCAACCAATAGGTGCAACCCTTGATTGAATTGCAGTAACAATTCGCCCAGATTGGCATCATCATTCAAGTTCAACCTGCTGAGAATACAGCACAGACTTCGATAACCCGCACGATTTTGAATAAGCGCAACAACCGATTGAGTCGGCGTTCGCAATACTGAACCCAGAATGGGCTTAATGCCATGGCTTAGCGCTAGGTCATGAAACGCAACTGCGCCCAGAAGATTGTTCGTATCGGTCAAAGCGAGTGATGTATACCCAAGGCGGGCTGCAACCGCGATCAAATGCTCCGGGCTGGAAACACCTTGAAGCAGAGAATACCAAGAATGATTTAGCAAAGAAGCAGCCATGGCACGACCTCCATAGCGTTAGTATACATTTGTACCTTACACTTGCTAGCTTAGCTTTTCTCATTACTTCTACAAAAATGAAGCTTTCAACCCGATATTCCTCAAAACTTCCCACCCCACATCACCAGCCACATCATATAACACCTAAGGGCTTCATTCGTACTCGCATTGCAGGAAATCCATCTATGAACACCATTCTCATCCGATCTGGCAGAGTTATCGATCCTTCCCAAAACATTGATCAAATTGCAGATCTCTGGATCCAAGGCGATAAAATTCTTGGCATCGGCCCCAACCTAGCAGCTAATCCCGACCAGATCATTGATGCCAAAGGCATGATTGTTACCCCTGGCCTTATCGACATGCATGTACACCTCCGCGAACCTGGACGCGAAGAAGATGAAACTATTGCAACCGGCGCTCATTCCGCAATCGTGGGAGGTGTCACCTCGGTCGCATGCATGCCAAATACCGAACCTGCAATCGACACACAAGCTTCTGCAGAATTTGTCATCCTTCAAGCAAAGCGAGCAGGATACGCCAATGTGTTCCCAATTGGAGCAATTACTAAAGGGCGCGAAGGCAAAGAACTTGCAGAAATCGGCGGGCTGGTAAATGGTGGAGCTGTTGCATTCACCGATGATGGTACTCCCGTTGTCAGCGCAGAAATCATGCGCAGAGCCATGGAATACTGCAAGGGTTTCGATAAAACCGTACTCAGCCATTCGGAAGATTTGGATCTTACCAAGGGCGGCGTGATGAACGAAGGAATCGAGAGCATGCGCCTGGGTTTACGCGGCATGCCTGCCGCCGCAGAAGAAGTCATGATCTACCGCGAAATCGCACTAGCAGAACTTACTGGAGCAAAAGTTCATATTCTTCATGTTTCCACAAAGGGCGGAGTCGAACTGATCAGACAAGGAAAGGGCAGGGGAGTTAAAGCCAGCGGCGAAGCTTGTCCGCATCATTTTACACTTACAGACAAATGCCTTCGAACATTCGACAGCAACTACAAGATGTCGCCACCCTTGCGTACCCAGATTGATATAGATGCAATTTTGGTAGGCCTTAAAGACAACACTCTGGAAGTTCTTGCAACCGATCATGCGCCACATGCACCCGAAAAGAAAATGCGCGAACTAGATCAGGCGCCAAATGGTATCATCGGCCTTGAAACCTTTCTTCCCATTTGCATTCAAGCCCTAATAATTCCAGGCGTATTAACTTGGAGCCAAATGATCGAAAAGATGACCATCAATCCTGCAAAAGTATTGGGAATTGACCGAGGCACCTTAAAACCAAACGCTTGGGCCGATGTTACAATCATCGATCCAGATGTGGAATGGACCATTGATCCAAATAAGTTCAAATCCAAAAGCAGAAACTGCCCCTATGCAGGTTGGAAAGTAAAAGGTCGGGCGGAAAAAGTATTCGTAGCTGGTGTGCTCAAACAAGATAAAAGCCCACTATAAATTTAAGCTTTTATTCCCTGATTCCAATTAATCCCTGGCAGCGATCAAAAAATGATTGAAGCTGAAAACCTAACAAAAGATTTTTTAATTTCAGGAAGTGATACCCCTTTCAAAGCGGTTGATTCACTAACCTTCAAAATCGAAAAAGGTGAAGTCGTAGGTTTACTTGGACCAAATGGCGCTGGCAAAACCAC
>JAPLNF010000031.1 GCA_026692965.1 Planctomycetota bacterium | reverse complement strand
ATTATTACGACCTCTTCGGTTTGAAATCGAACAAATTCGTAGTTTTAGTTGGCGATGCCTCGGGCCACGGCATGAAAGCCTGTATGTCGGTGATCACCATGCACACCCTCGTACGTATGCTCAAAGATGATGAACATTTAAAGCCATCTGATTTTGTCGCTACCGTAAATAGAAACCTTTGCGAACAAGCCATCGTTAGCGCAGATGGTGGTTTTATTACCTTGGCCTATGGCATCCTTAATGGTGATACGCATGAATTTCAGTGGTGCTCTGCGGGCCACCCCATGCCATTAATCCAATCAATGGAAACAGGCGAAGTCAGGAATGTTTCAAACGAAGAGGTGGGCGGGATGCCCCTAGGACTTTTTGAAGGTGCGGAATACGAACAACATTCCTTTACCATCCCACCTAAAAGCAGAATTCTGTTTTACACCGATGGTTTGCAAGAAGCATTCCCCGATCAGGAAGTCCATGTCGAATTTGGCATTACCGGGATTGCTGCAACCATGAAAAAGAATGTCGCAGAGCCCATCGAAAAAGTCATGGCAGCCCTGTTTGATGATTCCAATGCCTTCACCCAAGGCAATGGTAGGCACGATGATACTTCCGTGGTATTCATCGAACGCTTTTAATAATTGTTTCTTCCCAACTGGGTTCTTGCACTCGTGCCTAAAATCGTGGAAACTATTACAAGCGGAGTGCTTGCAGGGATTGGCCCTGCTTTCCTTGTTTTTCAAACCTGCCTTTGACCTGCTTTTGAAGGGCCTACCATGATTCATGCAATGTACTCAAAACTGATTCCCACACTTCTTCTGTTGGCAATCCTTTCCCCAATGATTCAAGCTGCTAGCCCCATTGCTGACAAAGCCCTTGAAGTGGAAATCCGCAGGATCATCCAGGAACCCATGGGCGACCTAACCGAAGAAAAACTCCTTAAACTCTTCATCCTCGAAGCCCCGGGAAAAGGAATCAAAGATCTTCTAGGGCTCGAAAAGTGCAAGAACCTCGCCCTTATCCGCCTTTCCAATAATCAAATCACAGACCTTAAACCCATCAAAGATCTTGCCAATGTGCAATCTCTCGACCTCGCAAACAACAAAATCTCAGACATCAAACCTATCGCAGGGTTGATCAAACTCCAGTACATCGAACTTTCAGGCAATCAAATCTCAGACATCTCTGCACTCGAAAAACTTACCGCACTTAATGCTATCTACTTGGGCAACAATAAAATCGCAGACATCTCGAGTGTCAAGAACCTCGCAAAGCTTTCTTCCCTTTCGCTTCCCAAAAACCAGATATCCAACCTTGCTCCATTGACCACAGTCACCCGGATTTCCACCTTAGACCTCAGCGATAACCAAGTTTCAGATCTTGCAGCTCTATCAAAACAAACCGACCTTCGCATGCTAATCATCGAACGCAATAAAGTCGCAGATCTCAAACCTTTGATTGATTCATGCAAGGCAGATTTCGCAGGCGCAAAACGCTTCGCACCATTCCTTAGGGTTTACCTTGCAGACAACCCACTCGGTGCCGACTCTGCAAAACAACTCGAAGAACTAAAAGCTGTAGGCGTTCGCAAAGAATCTTAATTAACTTCTACATACATCTCGAAAGATTTAATCATGTTGAACCGTAGAACCTTCCTCGCTTCCATGGCATGCACCCCCTTTGTATTCGCAGCAGAAACCCCTGCCCTACCTGATATTACAAAGCTACCCTCGATAGTAAACCTGCCCGACCCTCTGATCTTCCTTGATGGCACCAAGGTTGCAGATAAGGCTGCCTGGTTCAACAAACGTAGGCCCGAACTAAAACAACTATTCCAACATTACATGTATGGGTACTACCCCACCCAAACCGTTGCAGTCACAAGCAAGGTGCTATCCCACGATCCCAAAGCTTTCTCGGGTAAAGGCATCCTCAAGGAAATCGAAATCTCTTTCGGCCCGCCCTCAACTCCTACTATCAAGATGCTTCTTGCAATCCCTGCAGAGCGCAAAGAAAAAGTTCCCGTATTCATCGGCATGAACTTCTCAGGCAACCATGTGCTTGTTGATGATGCTGCGATTAAAATCCCGACCGCTTGGATGTATGATCGTACCCCCGGAGTCGTAAATAATCAGGCCACCGAAAAAGGCAGGGGCACGCAGAAAGATACTTGGAATATTGAAGAAACCGTTGCAGCGGGCTTTGCAGTTGCCACTTTTTACTCGGGTGATGTTGATCCCGATGTGAAAGATAAACGACTAGGTATCCAACCACATCTCGAAAAAGCGGGGATTGCACCCACAGGCAAAAATGCTTGGGGCACCGTGGCAGTTTGGAGCTGGGGCATCATGCGGGCAATTGATGTACTCGTTAACCAACCCGAACTCGATCCCAAACGCGTTATTGTGGTGGGCCATTCCAGACTTGGGAAAACTGCCCTTCTTACTGCTGCGTTTGATGAGCGTGTAGCGATGGTTATCCCGAATCAAGCGGGCTGTGGAGGCACCGCACCTAGCAGAGGAAAAGTAGGCGAATCCGTACAGCGCATCAACACTTCCTTCCCACATTGGTTCAATGATGCGTTTAAAGAATTCAATACCCAGACCGATAAACTTCCGTTCGATCAAAACTGCTTGGTCGCACTCTGCGCACCACGCCCTGTACTTTTCACCAACGCGGTCGAAGATACTTGGGCCAACCCAGAAGGCCAGTTTGATGTGCTTAAAGCTGCAGAGGGAACTTACAAATTCCTAGGCGCAACCGGACTCGACTCACCCAACATGCCAGAAGTGGGAAAACTCTCAGACGGCACCCTAGGCTACTTCATCCGAGCGGGCAAACATTCCATGAGCCCCATCGATTGGCAGGCCTACCGCGCATTTGCAAAAAAGCATCTGCCCAAACAAGGCTAAGCCTACGAATCTTCACGATCCTACTTTTACCTAGGTCGATCCACCTCGGCCGTGAAGTTGTTCGCATTGATTGAACAATCAAAAGCAATGCTCCCCATCCTGCCACGGCCTTATCAAAAGCCCTACCTTACGGCGCTTTACTGATTTGGTCTTGCTGGAACTTCTCCCCTCTCGGTATACCATTTTATTGTTCTTTTTAGCAAAGGTGGCATGCTTGTGATTCATGTGCAGGTGCGAAGATTTCCGGTACTTTTTCTGCTGCTATTTAGCTTTTTGCTATCTGCTGGTTGTAGAAGTTCAAGCAAACGCGCATTCAGTTATTACCCCTTGCCTAGTTCTCGCTGGACAAAACAAACCGAACAGTATTTGCTTGCACAAAAATTACCCTCGAAGCTTACAGAAGCCAATCCTCAATCGTTGTTACGAGCCCTCAGAGAAAAAAACCTGAACCTCACCGACCTCGAATCGATGATGGAACTTTCGTTTGAAAAGGCAGATCTCACAGACGACACCGATATTTATGCAGGCGTTGAATATTATTCTTACGCTGCTTGCTTTGCTTGGCGAATCTTAGATCGTGAAGGGTTTGATAATCCAAAATCGCAAAGAGCATCCGATATTTATCAAGCCTGCCTAGCAAGAGTTTTGGAAGATGGCACCAGAGACAAGGGTTTTCAAATGAACGGGCAATGGAGCGTTCACGAAAAAATCCCCTCTTTCCCTGTTTACTCCCATGGGTTCCCAAACAGAATTCACCTGTTTCGAAACATCACCGTTCCAAAGACCGATACTAACTATAACTTGACCAATTATTATGTAAGAAAAGGCGCTGGCCTGCCCGTTATCTTCCACCCCGATGCAAATGTAAGCTCAGATCCTCTTGATATCTATCACAATCTTGGGCACCCAATGAGTGCCACCATTGTTATGCTTCCCAATGATGATCTTGAAAAAGGTTTTTGTAGGATTGAAGTGGTAAACTCAAGGGCCTACAGCACCATTAAAGTAAGTGGGAAAGAAATTCCACTGGCAGGCGACTTTTCTGCTGCATATCAGGAAATGCTCGAAAGAGATCTTAGCTCAAAACTTTGGATCATGGGTTTTCTCGATGGCGACCGAGAATCCAAATTCCAAGGCCTCTACATGGCAGAGCCTTACAACCCCGATAAAATTCCTGTCGTCTTTGTTCACAGCTTGCATTCCACCCCAGCAACTTAGATGGAAACCATGAATGAACTTGATCAAATCCCAGGCATCATCAGTTCTGGTTTTATATGTACCCAACATCTGGGTCTATCCTTTTAAACGGCACAGATCTGCGCGAAAATCTGCACCGTACAATCCACCACTTAGATCCAAAAAACGATAACCCCACCCTCAAGCGCATGGTGCTTATAGGCCATAGCATGGGCGGCCTTCTTGCCAGGCTTCAAGTAGTTTATAGCGATGACAAGCTTTATTCTGGTTTATGCAGGGTGCCTTTCAATGAACTTCAAGGCAAACCCACGGTACTTGAACTTGCAAGGAAGACACTTTTTTTTGACCCTAATCCAAACATTTCCCATGTGGTTTACATCGGCACACCCCATAACGGGTCACCCCTTAGCTTCACCCCCACTGGTAGGCTTGGCAGCCTAATTGCCCACACGCCCTCTTGGCAGAAAAATTTCCGCTCCGAACTCAACGAGCAAAACCCCAGTGCTTTTCTCCCCGCATTCAAAATCCAAAGCCAGCCCAACAGCATCGATATGCTTGGATTCGAAAATCCGTTCCTCAAAGTTTTTCAAGGCCTCCGCCCTTCCGAACATATTCAAGTTCATTCCATTGCAGGCGATTTGAATCAACTCTTTGAATCGCGAAAAGGCGATTCCGTTGTGCCACTTACCAGTGCCCTTGCAACCAAATCCGACACCGTTACAATTGTTCAGGAAAGGCACATGGAATTGCACCATCACCCCAAAACCATTTCTGAAATCACACGGATTCTTCAACAAAATATAACCGAAGCTGATGCACTCGCCTCCAAAGCAAAATAGTCTGATTTTTTCAGCAACTTTTCATATTCTTTCTGATACATTAACTCATTATTATTGGCACCTATTTTGTTTTACAGGAGTTCCTTTTCATGACTTCTAATTTAATCGTTCAAGCTCCAGAAGGCATTACCAAATACTCCGACCGCCTTGCAGATCCTTGTATCATGGTTATCTTTGGCGCATCGGGCGACCTTACCAAGCGCCTTCTCATGCCCGCATTATTCAACCTTTATTGTGGCGGACTTTTAAGCAGCGAGTTCGCTATCATCGGCATTGCTTTTGACAGCCTCGACACCGAGAGTTTCCGCAAAAAAATGACCGAAGACATTAAAAAATTCAACACACGCAAAGTCTTTGATGAAAACCAGTGGAATGAATTTGTCCAAAAACTTCAATACACCCAAGGCGATTTCTCCGACCCTGAAGCTTACAAAAGGCTCGCAGTTTTAATCAACGCCACCGAAGCCAAATTAAAAACCGAAGGCAACACCCTGTTTTACATGGCTACACCGCCATCAGTATTTGAACTGGTCTCCTCCAACCTTCAATCATCAGGTGTTAAGAATTCGGAAAAAGGCTGGGTCAGAGCGATCTTCGAAAAACCATTCGGTCATGATCTTAAAACCGCTGTTGAGTTAAATCGCCTGCTTTTAAAGCATTGGAAAGAAGAACAG
>JAPLNF010000030.1 GCA_026692965.1 Planctomycetota bacterium | reverse complement strand
TTCGTAAATTTCTTTCAGCAAAACTTTACCCGAAGTCTTGGCGACAACCTTTACAAGGATATCTTTTGCCTCTTCAAATTTCTTTTCATCAAATAAAGTCTTGGCACTGATCAGCGCAGGCGTGGTTTCATTGCGAATTCCATCAAGTTCGCGGGCAATCGCCTGATCTCTTGCTAATTCGTTTTTAGCCGATTCTTCTGCTTTTTGAGCCGATGCTTCTGCTTTTTTAGCCGATTCTTCTGCTTTTTGAGCCAAAGCTTTTCCGTTATTAGCCGAAATCGTTAAGAGTATGCTGCCAAGGAAAATGATGACCGCGGCCACTGCGGAAACACCAATAAGTGCGGCCTTCGCCTGGTTGCGTTTTGCCCACTTCAAAGTTTTGGTGTAAAGGCTTACAGGGCGGGCAAGGATTGGCTCGCCCTTGATGAATCGTTCAATATCATCTGCAAGTTCATCGGCAGTTGGATAGCGCTTGGATTTGTCTTTCTCAAGGCACTTTAAGCAGATGGTTTGTAAATCGAGCGGAACACTAGGCACCAAAATATTAGGTGCAACGGGTTCCTTATTGCGAACATCTTCAAGGGTTTGCAGCAGGGTGGTACCCCTGAAAGGCGGTTTCCCTGTTAGAAATTCATAGAACATTGCGCCTAATGAATAAATATCTGCAAGAGGCCCGATATCTGCGGTTTCGCCACTCGCCTGCTCGGGGGGCATATAGCTTGGCGTACCCATGATTGAACCCGCACGGGTTTTGCCATCATCAGCATCCATTTTCTTGGCTAGGCCAAAGTCTGCGATTTTCCCGATACCATCCTTGGTGATCAGCACATTGGCAGGCTTTAAATCGCGGTGAATAATTTGCATGCTATGGGCATAAGCCATGCCTCGCGAAAGCTGCAGCATCATTTGAGCACACCATTCAGCGGGTTGTGGCTCGCTCTTTAATTTGGAGTCAAGTGGGCCGCCATCCACAAACTCGAGAGAGAAAAACGGTGCGCCTTGAAACTCACTGACTTCGTAAACTTGAACAATGTTGGGGCGAGTCATCGAACCAACCGCACGGGCTTCAAGTTCAAATCGAGCGATATCTTCAGGGTTTACATTAGCCCCCCCAAGAATCATTTTGAGGGCGACCATACGCCCCAAACCCCTTTGTTTTGCTCGATAAACAACGCCCATCCCACCACGACCTAACTCGCCTAAGATATCGTACCCCGGCACGTTCGGAAACTTGCTGCCTCCGGTGTTTGGTTTAATAGAACCAACATTGACTGCAGTATTACTACTCCCTGACTTACTTTCCTGCCCAGGTGCCATGGTTGCGCCATTAGGATCGTAGGCTCCGCTTTGCGAAGGTGCCATGGTTGCGCCATTAGGGTCGTAGGCTCCGCTTTGCGAAGGAGGCATGGTCGCGCCATTCGGATCGTATGCTCCGCTTTGTGAAGGGGGCATGGTTGCGCCATTCGGATCGTATGCAGGTGCTTTTCCATCAGGGGGCATGGTGGCAGAGTTTGAATCAAAGAAGGAATCAAATAGAGCCTGATCATTAGGAGATAAAGTTGCTGCATTCGGATCGTTCTTAGGAGCAGCATTGCCAGAGGGTGGCATGGTTGCTGCATTCGGATCGTTCTTAGGCGCTGCACCACTTACAAATTGCGGGATCTGCAAATTCATAGTGCTATCGATGTGCTTGTGCTGGTGGGAAGCCCCCAGAGTTACATCATGCTCAGTATCGGTGGAAGCTTTGTGCATAGGCGCAATGGTTTCTGAACCAAAATCCGCAGCGATTTTTGCCAAGCCTTCTTTAAGCTCAGGGCTTATAGAAAGATCAGAGTTGGAAGGTACGGATAAAATCGATGCATCATCGGTTGCAGCCTTGATGTTATTGTTAGGCGCAAGGGTTTGGTCATCTTCAGGTTTGCCAGCCATATGGTTATCTCTTTTAAAACAAGAATGAAGTATTGAATAATTATGGGTAAATTCGACCTATTACAAGATTGCGAATAGTCATTTCGTAGTACTTAGAGGTTGGATAAACACTCCAGGTATGGCCGACATAAAGGCCTTTTTCATCGGCAAATATTCGATAAACGCCCTTGCCCAACCCATCGCGATATTTGCCCGAGTCCAATCTTCGCGAATCGCTTGCGCCATGCCCCGATAAGCTACTGTCGATAATTTCAATTTCATATTGGATAGAGTTTTTAACAAGAGGTTCGGTAGGGCTGCGCTTCATAGGCAACGAGGCAATCAGCATAAGATGCCCTGAGTTACCTGAACCAGGCGGATACTTAATTGCAATAATATCGCCTGGTCGCACCTCATCTATTTTGGTGATTTCCTTAAAGCCACGCTGGTGAATGATTGCATCGTGATAATGTTTAGCAAGAGGCCTGTTGCTGCCCAGATTTTTATTGAGTTGCTCTTCGGAAAAAAACTTGCTGTGAAGTAACAATGCGCTGATCAAGCCACTGCAATCAGAATGGCACACGGCTTTTTCGCCCACCCCACCCCAGGAGATAATGTCCTTTTTATGTATATAGCTGGTGTCTTCTGGTTTAACAGCATTAAGCAACGTATAGGCGTCAGAAACGAGTTTGCCAGCATCTACTTCTGCAGCAATACATTGTTGTAAAAAAGTTGCGAATAAGCATACGATAAAAAACAAACTCAAACACTTGGCGAAGATTCGCATTTGCATTAATCCAGCTCCATAAATTTACGGGGTAACATAAATTATCCCATAGAGACTATGATACCGTAATTAATATTATTTTTGTGAACATTTGCAGCATTTTTTTTCACCCTCCCCGAATTGATAAGATAAAGATATATTCTGGAATCAACTGAACTGAATCGAGCAGCCCCGAGGGAAAATCCATGATACTCGCACAAAATCTTTTTGAGCCTGTTTCGATCATTGCTGTTGTGCTATTGAGCTTTGTATTGGTGTTGTTTTTCACGAGAAATTTCCCTCCTAAAAAGCCTTCCAGCATTGGCATTCAAGCAGGATCTTTAGCACTTTGCGGAAACAAGCCAAATTGCGTATGTTCGGTTGATAATCGACCAAACCACATGATTTCGCCTTTGGACTGGACAGGATCTGAATCCATGGGAATTGAGAAAATCGAAGCGCTGGTTAACTCCTATCCAAGAACCAAGGTGGTTTCAAAATCAGGAAACTACCTTCATGCGGAGTTTAGGACACTTATCTTTGGCTATGTGGATGATGTCGAGTTTCTGGTTGATGTAAATGCAAAGAAAATCCACATGCGCTCCGCTTCCAGACTGGGATACAGCGATCTAGGCGCCAACCTTTTCCGGGCAGAAAAACTCAGAACCCTATTTGCTCAAATTGCGAAGAACTGATTTTTTAAAGCCTTGCTGCCTATTTATGGATAGAACGAATAATAGGTGGAATCGAAGTTGCTTCATGGAGAGGGTTTGCATGGTTGGTTTTGATGCGAAAAAATATGGAATGGTCGTTGCAGATCTCCTGCACCCAACCAAGTTGGCACCGCTCGACCCAGGTAGACCCAATGTTTCTGTACGTGCTCTTTTACAAAGCCTTTCAGACAACCCCGACTTCCTAGGCAAGCCGATCCGCGACAAACTAATGGCAAACGCCTGCATCTCTGGGTTATGGCTCTACCATGATTTTCTTGAAGAATCGCATGCGATCAGCCAAGAAATTTCAAGCTCCGCAGGCAGTTACTGGCATGGCATTTTACACAGACGCGAACCCGATTTTCCCAATAGCGGTTATTGGTTTCGCAGAGTAGGAAACTTTGCAACCTTCGAAGAACTCAAACAAGCTACCGCTACGATTTTGGGAGATGAACCACCTGAGTGGGCACAATTCATGCTTGGCGAAAAACGCTGGGATCCCTTTGCATTCATCGACCTTTGCGAAAGGGCCTTGGGTGGAAATGTAAACGCAATCCCTATTTGTCAGCTTATTGCCCAAAAAGAATGGGAATTGCTTTTTGATTATTGTTACCGTGCTGCTGTAGGCTATGAATAAAACTCGGAGCTCTCATGGAATCTGCACCCGATCCATTTAAATTACTTAAGCCCAAGCGCAAAATTAATGGCTATTCCGCAATCCTTCTTCCCTTCCTAGAAAACAACACCATCGATTGGGATGGTTTCTGCAATCATGTTAAACGCACCCACGATAACGGTTTAGTTCCTGCGATCAACATGGATACAGGGTACGGCAATTTTCTTGACGAAAGCGCCAAGGAAGAAGTTCTAAAACAAACGCGTGCGGTGTTGGGCAAGGGATCGTTCATCGCGGGCGCCTTTGTAGCAGATCAGCCAGGCGCAAGTTTCAACCCTGCTGCATACCGAAATGCAATCGAGCAAATCCAACGTTATCAGGGCCTTCCTGTCATCTTCCAATCTTTCGGGCTAACATCATTAAACAATAAAGACCTTGTAAATGCTTATAAAGAAATCGGTAAGTTTGCGCCCCAGTATTTCGCCTTCGAACTAAGCACCCAATTCGCCCCATTCGGAAAAATTTACGACCTTGATACCTACAAGGAATTATTACAGGTCCCAGCCTGCTTGGGGGCTAAACACTCTTCCCTCAATCGAATGATGGAATGGCAGAGGCTGGTTCTCCGCAATGAAACCAGGCCTGAGTTCATGGTATTCACAGGCAATGATCTCGCAATTGATATGGTCATGTATGGCAGCGATTATCTGCTGGGCTTAAGTACCTTTGCACCGGATGCCTTTGCGGTACGCGACAAAATGTGGGAGGTCGGTGACCCCCGATTTCACGAATTGAATGATCTTTTACAGTATCTGGGGTTTCTTACTTTTCGAAGCCCGGTGCCCGCATACAAACATAGCGCAGCACAATTTCTCAAGCTCAAGGGTTGGATCAAAACCAACATGACTCACCCCAAAAGCCCCGAAAGGCCTGAAAGCGACATCCCACTTTTGCAAGATATTGCCAACAGAATCGATGATTTCATCAGGGAGGTTTCTTGAACGCAATCACTAGGATAAATACTCTCAAAACCTCTGAAGAGTTCCGCGAATACCTTAAAAAGGTAGATGCGATTATCCCCTTTGACGAAGAACTCTCCCCCGGGAATGTTTCACCGTTGGGCAAACCTTTTCTTGTTGGTACTAAAACCGTGGGCAATCGCTTTTCCATCCTGCCTATGGAAGGCTGGGATGCGGAAACCGATGGCAGGCCAAACGATCTTGTACGCAGACGCTGGCGCAGGTTCGGCCTGAGTGGCGCAAAGCTTATCTGGGGCGGTGAAGCTGTTGCTGTCAGGCACGACGGCAGGGCCAACCCCAATCAACGCGTCATGCAGCAAAAGTATCTCTCCGATTTCGGATCCCTGCGTGAAGAAATCATCCAAGGGCATATCGAAGCGGGCC
>JAPLNF010000029.1 GCA_026692965.1 Planctomycetota bacterium | reverse complement strand
TGCTAGCGCCGCCTGGGTAGGCGAAAATAACATCAACGCCATGATTGATTAAACACTGAACAAGAATTTCAGCGCCTGATTGAAGATGGCCTTGGCCTTTATGCTCACTCATATCCAAATCCCTCCTGAAGGGGTAATAAAACCGTTAGGTCATTTAACTATAGCGATTTTCAAGCGTTATAAAAGGGGAAGTGAGAGTGTTCCCCGAATAATCATGCCTACCTTAGTAGTATATCCGGACTACGAGCCTTTTTACCACAAAACAAGCAGAATATTGGCAAGGAAAGAGGCAAATCAAACAAATTCGACTAAAACAGGGTGCGGAATAACCCCCGCCTTATGCCCCTCAGTTAAGAGCAGCTGAACCGCTTTACGCCCTTTTTCACCATAATCCACTGTCCAATCGTTCACATACATGCCCACAAACTTGTCTGCCAACCCGGTATCTAGATCTCTGCCATACTGCAAAGCATAAGCAAGGGCCTCCTTGCGATGATCAAGCCCATAATGAATACTTTCACGAATAAGCCTGCTGGCTTCAGAAATAATGTCTGCGCCTAAATCTTTACGCACGACATTTCCACCCAAAGGAAGAGGGAGGCCTGTTTTTTCGTACCACCAAACGCCCAAGTCAACAACCAGCTTCAAACCTTGGTTCTGGAACGTCAGCTGGCCTTCATGAATAATAAGGCCCGCATCTACTTTCCCTTGCTCTACCGCATTTAGAATTTCATCAAACGGAACGATTTCGTATTGAAACTTACTGCCTAAAAGTAAACTCAGAGAAAGAAAAGCTGTTGTTAGTGTGCCAGGCACCGCGATACGCAGGTTCTTAAGTTCATCAATGGTGTAAGCTTTTTTCGCTACCACCATCGGGCCATAGCGATCGCCCATGCTGCAACCCGAAGATAACAACGCATACTTATCCGATAAATAAGCGAAGGCATGCAAACTGATTGCAGAAATATCAAGTTCTTGGTTCAAGCATCTGCGGTTGAGGGTTTCGATATCCTGAAGCTGATGAGCAAAAGCGAGATTCCCGGTGGGTATCTTATTATGCGCAAGTGCATAAAACATGAAGGCATCATCAGGGTCTGGGCTATGGCCAACAGAAAGAGTTCGAATAGTCATTAATAAATCTCATGAAGTTAGGTACACCCTTAGAATATAACCGAGCTTATAGGCTGACCATAACTTTAATCAGGTTGATTAGCGGGGCCAATCTTCCCAGCCCTTTTAATGATGGGGCCATTTTCCACCCTGCGAAGTGCAACACGCGTATTATCATCCGTGGTAATCCCCAGGAACATAAAGCACATTTCATCGGTGGTCTGCTCGCCAAACTTAACCCACTTGGGCGGGGTGCTAGGGTTGTGGGGATTGTTATTGGTATTATCAAAGACAGCTTCGATCTCAATTTTGGTGCCTTCTTTAAGCCTCATTGGTTCCTTGAGAAAATAAATCTCCTGCCAGTTGTAGTCCCACGAATCAATGCGAATAGCTTCAAACGTTTTTTCACCGGGCTGCGTTACATTCATAACAAATTTCTTACCGATAAGGTGCATATGAGGATCGACAGAATGCATTAATACTTCTTGGGCAAGCCATACGGTATTGCGAACGGTATAGTCGGGCTTATTCGCAGGGATGACAAGAAACTGCCCAGGAATCACAAGAGGCTGCACATAACGCTGGGCAGGTTTCTTAGCAAAGTAAAGCCCAACGCGAGAGCGGTCTTTTTCTTCCTTGCCTGTACGATGGTAATGCATCTGAACAATAAAATCGGATCCCTTGGGAAGGAAATAACCAATGCCCTCGGGAAGAAACTTAGGAGAAATGCCGGGCGCCCAACCACCCATTTCTCCCGAAGGAGGAAATCCAACACCCATTGCAGAAGTATAACCCGGGCCATGATCACCCTTGGTTTCTCCCACACCATTCTTTTCCTTCCAACTGCTTTGTAAATCCCTGCCTTTACCCGCTTTATCAAGATAATGCAGGGTATGATGAACCACCCTTCGATTACCCGGCCTAAATTCGTAAGCCACCACAATTTTGTCTTCGGTAAGATTAGTAGGCAAAACCATACAGCGGAATAAATCTTTGCCTGTAGCTGCCAACACCATATCTTCAGAAGCTTCCAAAATCAAATCGGGCTCTCCCAATTGCCAGCCTTCGGTAAACCGCTTAGGCAATGGTGCATTAGCAAAATCCCCTTCCGCACATCCGCCCTTCACCCAGTTGCGCAGCAGTGAAGTTTCTGCATCACTCATTCTGCGTTCGCCCCGATAGTGCAACCCGCCACTAGGCAACCAAGGTGGCATCTGTTTTTTCTCTACCACTTCTACAAGAAGATCTTTCCAGCGCACTGCATCGTTAAAGCTGGTTAACGAAAAGGGGGCAACTTCACCCGGACGATGGCAAGCTTGACATTTTTCCTGAATAAGCGGGGCGATATCGCGATGATAAGTTACTTTGCCCTCTGCAACTTTGGGCAAAGGCCTACTAATAGGGCAACCTACCGCATCGGTTTTTTTAATCTCAGGTACTTTGTTCGCAAGATAAGATTCAATCGCATCGATAAGATTTTTTTTCTTGGGCGCAACATTCCTGCGTAAGCGTTCGGTCCAAGAATCATCCACTCTTCCCGAGTAAACGACAGCCCCTTTTGAATCCAAAAGAAACACCTCAGGCGTAATCTTTGCGCCTAAAGTATCCACCAATAACAGCTTGGCATCATGAAGAACTGGAAACCCAATTTTATACTCGCTAGCATCTTTCTTTAACGCAGCATCCTCATCCGCATTGGGAATCACCCCAATAAAATTTACACCCTTGGAACCATAGAGGGTTGCGAGTCGGGCTAGTTCTATGCTGTATTCTGAACTTATCGGGCATTCAAATTGCATAAAAACAACGACAGTCGCCTTGCTGCCTGCATGATCTGCCAACTTTGCAGCCTTGCCCTCTAAGTTTTTAATCGAGACTTCAAGCGGGTTGGCCTGCATCATTGCGAAAGATAAAATACAAAGTGTTGCAATCGGGTGCATGGTGATTTTTCCTGTATTTAATGAGCACAATGAATCAACACTAATTCAATCATTTTATCAGGGCGAGGTGACAAGAGATTCTGGCATTGGTTTAATTACTTCAAACTCCAGTTTAACAGGTTCAGAATGAACCCCTTCTGGCAGTTTTGCGAAAAAAACCTCTAGAAAAACTTTTTGCGTTCCTTCAGGCACTTTGCTGGTCTCGACCGAGGCCAGAAAGGGATCTTTTGAACCCGCTCAGCAATCTTTGACAAAAGGTTGCTCCAACGGTTCGCTTAATAATCCACCTGCATCTTGAAACCTTGTCAGAATGGTTATCTCAGGCAAAGATAATCCTTCCTGCATCATCAACCAGCGATCCACAGAATTGCGTTTTAAATTCACCCGAAGCAACACATGATGCGCCACGCCTTCCACCCAGGAATTTAAAGCTGCGGGCTTTAATTCAAGAATATCGCCCTTGCGAATACCCACACCACCACATCCCGAGAGAAGTGTAAGTGAAACAATCAAAGGTATTGCCATGAAAAGTCTTCGCATACCTATTACTTTACAGCAATCGCATCCGTTTTGGAAGTAACCGAAACCAGCATTGCTCAAACTTATTTGAGCTGATCAGTTTTTTTAAGAGGTTTACCTACCAGCTTTCCCGTGGGCTTTCCATCCATAATTGCAAAGCTGCCATTAACAAGAACATGACTTATACCGGTGGCATACTGATGTGGTTTATCGTAGGTGGCTTTATCGCGAAAAGTATCGGGATTAAAAACTACAATGTCTGCAAAATACCCAACCTTCAAGTAACCACGGTCCTTAAGGCCCATGATATCCGCAGGCAACCCACTCGCAGAGCGAATTGCACTTTCGAGTGGAATAAGCTTTTCTTGAATGGAATAAAAACCAATCTTGCGGGGGAAGGTTCCATAATTTCGAGGATGAGGCACGGAAGAGGTGTCAGGAACCTTTGCGCCACCATCGCTTGCGGTGGCAACAAAATTCTGCCTCATGAACAGGCGCATATCTTCCTCACTCATGCCAAAAAGCACAATCTGAGCGCCTCCATTTTTCTCGATTTCAACTACAAGATCAACTGCAGATTTGCCTGTAATTTTTGCTAGCTCTGCAATGTTTTTGCCTGCATATCCTGGCTTTGGTGCATAATAAGCAATCCGTAAGTCAGCACCCCCATTCATAGACTCCAAAGAATCTGCAATCGCTTTTCTAAGCAACACCCCAAGCTCTGGGTCTTCAAATCTTTTCACCAACTCGGCTCGCTCACCCTCGCGAAAACGCGAAGGCACTACCGTTGCAGTAAGCGAGGTGCTGCTTGCAATGTAGGGATATTGATCAGCAGTAACTTTGATACCATTCTTTTTTGCCTGCATTAACAGGGCAAGCACATCGCCTGATTTGCCCCAAACGGATCTTCCCGAAACCTTGATATGCGAAATATGAACAGGGATATTAGCTTCTTTTCCGACAGTTAAAGCCTCGTTTATTGCGGGAAGAACTTCAGAACCCTCATCACGAATGTGGCTCGCATAAAAGCCGCCATGGGAAGAAGCAACTTTTGCTAGCGTTATTAGTTCAGGAGTCTTTGCATAAGTACCCGGGTTGTAAATCAATCCAGTGGAAAGACCCCAGGCACCATCCTTCATCGCCTTAGTTGCAAGATCCGACATTTTTTTCAACTCAACTTCGGAAGGCGCACGGTTTACGTTTCCCATTACTGCCCTTCGGACATCGTTATGGGGAATTTGGTGAGCAACATTACTACCAATTTTTACTTTTAAAAGAGCTTTATAATAAGACTCTGTATCAACAGGCCCAGAACCACAATTGCCCGTAACCGCAGTGGTGACTCCTTGAAAAAGGTAGTTAAGATTGGCATTGGTAGGCGGCTTTTGAAGGGGGTAATCACTGTGGGTGTGCAAATCAATAAACCCGGGCGCAATTATTAACTTTGAAACATCGAAAGTTTTTGTACCTGTTGGGACCGAAAAGGAGCCAATCGCAGCAATACGCTCACCTTTGACTGCAATATCACCCAAAACGGCCATTTTTCCTGTTCCATCAAAAATTTTACCCCCTTTAAGGACAAAATCTGCATCCAGAGGCTCTGCAGCAAGCAAAAGGAAGGCAAAAAATGGGAGGAGCATAGGAAAATCCTTAAAACTAAGGGAAAAACAAGAGGCGGTTGAAGCAGTTTACCCCAGTAAACAGGGGGTGCAAACGATAAAATATGAGGATTATTCCGGTTATTTGGCCTGCGCAGGGGTTTAAAAAAGCTGTCCGGAAAAGTTACGCCAAATTGCCTATTTAATTCTTGACCAATGATCGTCCTGACTTTACTATGTTATCTAAATAACCCCTCCTCCGCCCAATCTCCGATAAGGAGACGATGTAAGGAGACATCGGTTGCCTTATCCGGCAGGCCTGTGTTGAAAGTCAACAGCAGGAAAGTTTATCCGGGTAGGTTGTTTGGTCACTTGATGGAATGGGGAGGAGCGTGAGTTCAGTCTTTTGGCAGGCCCGCTGTGGGTTTGTTCTGAATCGGTAGAAGGGGTTAAAAGGTTCCTGGTTTTCATGGAGTATG
>JAPLNF010000028.1 GCA_026692965.1 Planctomycetota bacterium | reverse complement strand
GAAATCCGCATGGATTCTTTGCTTGATAAACTTCATCGCGAGGGGTTTAAATCCCTTACAGAAGAAGAACATCGATTCATGAAGCGTTTCAGTGATCGTTATAAAAACCGTTCCCAGTAATCTTTAATTTGGAGAAATGTTCGGGCTGGTTTATTTAACCAGCTTCGAACCTATTTATTATGGCTGATCTTATCCAACCCAGAACCCTCAAAGGGTTTCGCGATTACCTCCCCTCTCTCATGATTCCCCGCGAGGAAATCTTGCAGAAGGCTCGTACCGTTTATCGATCTTTTGGCTTTGCACCCATCGATACACCCGCCTTGGAATATACCGAAATTCTACTCGGTAAAGGCGGCGCAGAATCCGATAAACTTATCTATCGCTTTAAGGATCATGGCGATCGCGATATTGCTTTACGCTTCGATCTTACGGTGCCCTTCGCACGCTTTGCCGCACAGCATGTTCCTACCCTTGGCACACCTTTCAAGCGTTATCATATGGGTCCTGTTTGGCGTGGTGAAAATACCGCCCATGGCCGTTACAGAGAATTCTGGCAGTGCGATTTTGATACCATTGGCACCACCTCCAATTCTTCGGATATCGAAGCTGCACTTGTTATCAACGCATTGCTTGCTGCGATTGGATTCGAGCGCTTCGAAATTCATGTCAACAATCGTTTAATTCTTTCAGGCTTGCTTGAAGAACTTGGCCTTGCAGATAAATCCGTCGCTGTACTTCGTGCCCTTGATAAGCATAAATCCGTCGCTGTACTTCGTGCCCTTGATAAGCTTCCAAAAATTGGCATCGAACCTGTTGTTGAAGAAATGGTATTGCATGGCGTTGATGCTGAAAAAGGAAGAAAGGTTCTTGAGTTGGCAGGTTTCAAAGGTACCAACGAAGAAATCCTCGCCTTTGTCTCGCAAAAGTTTGGCAATAATCCCAAAGCAGCAGATGGTGTTAAAAGATTAAGTGAATTACTTATCGTCGCACGCGAGTCAGGCGTCCCTGATGAAAGATTGCGCATCGATCTTTCCATTGCTCGCGGTTTAGATTATTACACCGGAACCATCTTTGAAACTTTCCTTTCCGATCTCCCTAGCATTGGCAGTATTTGTTCTGGCGGCCGTTACGATAACCTTGCAGGTCTCTACACCAAAATGCCTTTGCCTGGCGTTGGCGCATCGCTTGGATTGGATCGCTTGCTTGCTGCGATGGAAGAACTAAAAATCTTGGGTGGCGTGCAGGCTAGCGCCCCGGTTTTTATCGTTCGTTTTGCTGATACGCCTATCGGGGTTTACGAAAAGCTTGCTGCGACTTTGCGTGCTGCAGGTATTGGCGTTGAGGTTTTTATTGAACCTAAAAAGATAGGCCAGCAATTGCAATATGCTGAGAAGCGCGGATTTCGCTTTGCCTTAATTGCAGGCCCAGATGACTTTGCTTCCAAAAAGTTCAAAATCAAGGAACTTGCTACTAGGCAGGAAGCAGATTACGATGAAGTAATCATTATTTCCCAGTTGCGTACCATGCTGGGGATTGGCCTGCCCTGATAATTTTCACCCCTCGGCCCAGGAGGGTTTTATGGATCGTGGCAATCACTACGAGTCTGCATTTGAATCGTATTTGCAGGATAACAAGATCTGCTATGTTGCTGTTGATGAGCAACGCAGATCCTGCCTTGGTGGCGAACCCGTTAAAAGCCTAGATTTTATCCTTTATGCAGAATCAGGCGCTCGATTCGTGGTCGATGTAAAGGGCAGGAAATTTCCTGGCGGTCCTCCCGAAAAACCAAAAAAGGTTTGGGAATGCTGGTCAACTATTGATGATGTCGAAGGCCTTGAGAGATGGGCCGGGATGTCGGGCCCAACTTTCCAAGGCTTATTAGTTTTTATTTACGATATCGCTAATGAAGTCAACTTCCCTGAAAACACCGAAGACTTTTGGAAATTCAGGGATAAAAGATATTTGGCACGAGCCGTTTTAATATCTGATTACAGGGCCCAAATGCGTGAAAGAAGTCAGAGTTGGCGAACAGTTGATTTGCCAGGCAAAGTTTTTCGCTCTTTGGTTAAGCCTCTTCGATATTTTCTTGAACTTCCTGAAATAGAGGAAGAGTTTGAAACAGACTGGTAACTTTATGAACCGTTGTAAATTTGGTGTGAAGCTCGAATGTTTTGGGGTCCCTTTGCGCAAAGCTCTTCTGCTTGCTGCTCAAGCAGGTGCGCAAGGCGTGCAATTTGATGTCACAGGCGAACTTTCCCCGGATAAACTTTCCGAGTCTGGGCGCAGAGAAATTTCCTATCTGCTCAGATCTTATAACCTTAAGCTTGCTTCTATCTTTTGCCCGCTACGCAACGGGCTCGATGTTGCACTCGATCAGGAACAGCGCATTCTTCATCTTAAAAAAGTCATGGATCTTGGGTTTGATCTCGGCTGCAGCGTGCTTGCCCTTCATGCAGGGCAGATCCCCCAAGAAAAAGAAGATAAACGCATTGCTACTCTAACTGAATCGCTTTCTTATTTAGGCGCACATGGCGACCGAATTGGCGTGTCCCTTGCTTTGGAAACTGGGTTGGAATCGGGCAAAGTGTTGCTAGATTTCCTTTCGCAGATTGATTCAGGTGCTTTGGGAGCCTCTCTAAATCCAGGCAGTTTAACGATCAATGGCTTTGATCCCCTGCAAGCGGTTCTTGATCTTGGTTCACGAATCAAACTAGTTCATGCGAGAGAATTCCAAAGCAATGGGCCTGGCAGAGCTGCGCGCGAAGTACCTCTTGGTCATGGTAATTTTGACTGGAACTCTTTCATGGTTTATCTCGATCAATCCGGCTATCAGGGCTTTTTGATTTCCGAAAAAGAAGAGGGAGATGACAAAGCAGAACAATTGGTTCATGGCCTTCGCTTCCTTAAGGCTTTGGGCAATATTGGTTCTTGAATTCCGTTTCCTCCTTTGCGATCATCGTTGCATCTAAACTTCATTTCTAATCAGGGGTTTATTATGAATCGTCGAAGCTTTATCGCTACTACAGGCGCAAGCGTGGTTTCTTGGAATGCTTTTGCTGCACCATCTGAAAAAGTAAATATTG
>JAPLNF010000027.1 GCA_026692965.1 Planctomycetota bacterium | reverse complement strand
CGACCAAATCGATGACATGCTCATGACTGTTGGTGGTTCGATGCTTGGCCTTACACTGGGTTGTGTTCGTTGCCATGAGCATAAGTATGATCCATTGCTTCACAAAGATTATTACGCACTTGCTGCGAGCTTGGCAAAAACCGTGCATGGCACCCGAGTGCTTGATCCCGATCCCGTTGCTACGAAAACAAAGTTGGATAAACATCAACAAGATCGCGAACAATTGGTAACCGCATTGCGCAAATTTGCCAACGAGGAGTTACCCAAGCGATTTGATGCTTGGCAGAAGGCAGAGCTGCCAAAACAACCTGAAGCAACACGCTGGCAAATATTAGAGCCGGTAGCTGTGGATGCAGAGCGTTCGTATCTGAAATGGTTGCCCGGTGGTATCGTTGCTCAAGATGGCACGATCAACCCAGGCACCATGAAGCAGCGAGGTCGCGGAGCGAAAAAAGTAACTCCTGCGAACGATGAGTATCACCTTACCTTTAATACTTATCAGAAGAATCTTAGTTCATTTCGATTGGATTGCTTTACCGATAAAGCGCTGCCACAACGAGGGCCCGGAGTCACTGCGGATGGTGGATTTCAACTTACCGAGTTGAAGATTACTGCAAAACCACTTGATGCCAATTCAAAAGAGCCGGTGCAAGAATTAAAACTCAAGGCTGTATTTGCTGCATTTGAAGACAAAGATCAACCCTTGGCAAATGCAGTGGATGGCAAACCCGCTACTGCCTGGGTTGTAAAAACAACAGCCAAGAAAGATAACGCCGCCATCTTCGAACTGGACAAACCGCTTGTAGGTTTTGCAGGGGGAACTGAGATTCAAATCACCTTGCAGTTCCGTGAGTTGGGAATTGGCCGGTTGCGAGTAGCAATGAGTACCGAGCCGAATCCGACAACATGGGCGGGCGATTTTGTACCACAGAATGTTTATGAGCTTCGAGGTATTCTTGCTGCGAACAATAACAAGGTTCCTGATCCGTTGCGTGAGAATTTGGCACGTTGGTTCGCCCCATTTGATGAAGCCACGAATAAACTTGTTCAAGCCTTAAGAAGTCACGACATGGCCACACCGCGTCCACCACTCACGGAAGTTTACACCACTATCGATGGCGGGCAGGATGTTTTCTATCTGCGCAGGGGTGAGGTGGATAACAAGGGTGAAAAAGCAGCGCCCGGCTATTTGCAAGTTCTCACCCGGGGCGAGTTACCCAAAACGGCTGAACAAAAAGATCCCCGTATTGCACTTGCAGATTGGATGACCGATTTAGAACAAGGGGCTGGGCCTTTGCTTGCCAGGGTAATGGCGAATCGATTATGGCAGAACCACTTTGGTAACGGCATAGTTAAGACAACAAACGATTTTGGATTCCAAGGAGAGCGACCAAGTCATCCAGAACTTCTCGAATGGCTTGCCAAGGAACTCACAAAGAACGGTTGGAAGCTTAAGCCGTTGCATAAGCAGATCATGTTGAGCGCAACCTATCAGCAATCGCATGAATCCAATGCCGAAAATATAAAGATCGATCCTGACAATCGATATTTATGGCACTATCAACCACGCCGTTTGGATGCTGAACTCATTCGTGATGCATTGCTTGCAGTGGGTGGAAATCTTGATACCAAGAATATGTACGGGCCTAGTGCCATGGATAACTCGCAGCAGCGCAGCATTTATCTTCGTGTTAAACGAAGCGAACTCATTCCGCTGATGAGCACCTTCGATGCCCCTGAACCAACGCAAAGCATAGGCGAACGCATTAGCACCACAGTACCCACGCAGGCGCTGGTAATGCTTAATTCGCCACTCGTAAGGCAGCAGGCGGAAAAGTTGGCAAAGCGTATTGCCCCTTCCCCTGAAACGCCCATGAAAGATGCGATACAAGCGGCTTATCGTATTGCTTTTGCAAGGGCGCCCAGCAATAACGAACAGAATGAAATGCAAAGTTTTATAGAGTCTCAACGAAAAATCATGGGTGGTGCAAACCCAGCGAATAACGATAAAGCTTTCATCGAGTTTTGTCATACGCTGCTTTGCCTCAACGAATTTGTGTATATCGATTAGGTTTGTAGAGTGGATTACCATGGGAGTTAAAGATGTTTGAAGTACCGTTTGAAAATTTGGGTCTTCCAGTGCGTCGCAGGTTTTTGCAAGAGGCAGGCCTAGGCTTTGGATCGATGGCGTTAGCCAGCATGATGCAAGATGAAGCGAAAGCCGCACCTAGTTCAGTGGACCCTCTTGCACTTAAACTGCCTCATTTTCCCGCCAAGGTGAAGTCAATCATTTGGTTATTCATGACGGGCGCTCCTTCGCAAGTTGATACCTGGGATTACAAACCAGAATTGCAAAAGCGCGATGGTCAGGTTCTTGCAGGTTCTGATTCGAAAACGGGATTCTTCAGCACCAGTGGGAAGTGTTTGAAATCGCCCTTTGCATGGAAACAACATGGCCAGTCGGGTTCGTGGGTTCCCGAAATCTTTCCGCATCTTTCGCAGCATGTAGACAAGATGTGCTTTTTGCACTCAATGTATTTGAAGCAGAACAATCATGCGCCTGCCTCGATAGAGTTGATGTGTGGTACGAACCGCCCTGGTTTACCTTCGATGGGCGCCTGGTTGAACTACGGTCTTGGTTCGATGAATCAGGATTTACCTTCGTTTGTTGTATTGCACGATACGAGGCCGCGTGGTGATGATCAAATCTGGTCTGCAGGCTTTTTGCCAAAATCCTATCAGGCCCTTGCGCTTGATGCCCGACGAAAAGAATCGATCGATAATCTTTTCCGTGATCAAAAACATACAGATGCTCAACAAGTTGCACAACTGGATCTGATGCGTAAGCTGAATCAACATCATGCATCTTCGCGCCCTACGCAATCCGATCTCTCGGCGCGCATCAACTCGTATGAACTGGCGTATCGTATGCAAATGGCTGCACCAGAAGCGCTTGATATCAACAAGGAAACCCAAACGACCCAGAAGCTTTATGGCATTGATAAGCCTGAATGCGCAACATTCGCAAGGCAGTGCCTAGTCGCACGAAGAATGGTTGAGCGAGGCGTTCGCTTCGTGCAAATCTTTGCGGGCAAGGGTGTTGGCGGCGATGGCAGCGTGAATGATGTTCCTTGGGATTGCCATAGCGATGTGGATACGAATCATCGTTCGTGCGCATTACATACCGATCAACCTGCAGCAGCGCTGTTAACAGATTTAGCAGCAAGGGGATTGCTTGATTCTACACTGGTGATTTGGGGAGGCGAATTTGGTCGCACTTCCGATTCGCAAGGTGCCAAGGGGCGCGATCATAACCCGAATGGGTTTACCATTTGGCTTGCTGGTGCTGGTGTTAAAGGTGGTTTTCATTTCGGCGCCACCGATGATTTCGGTTACAAAGCAGTTCAAAATAAAGTTCATGTGAATGATTTACATGCAACACTACTGCACCTTATGGGGCTTGATCATACCAAGCTAACCTATCGATTTAACGGGCGGGATTATCGCCTAACCGATGTCGCAGGTGAAGTGGTGAAAGATATTTTGATTTAAAGTAGTTCGATCTTAAGTTCTAAGTGTAATCAGATTTCAGAGCTATGAATCAAATGCCACCACTTTTTAGAATCTTATGTGCAACATTCTTAATGTTGTTGTTGAAATCGCCCTACACTTTTGCAGAGCCTCCCAAAGCAATATTCGATGAGAAACAGCGAGAGTTTTTCAAGAGTTATTGCATTCGTTGCCATAATGCTGAAAAGCAGGAAGGCAAGCTTCGCCTAGATGATATTTCGTTTGCGATTGATTCGGTGGAAAAGGCGGATCGCTGGCAGAAGATTCTTAATCAAATGAATTCAGGCGAGATGCCACCTGAAGATGCCAAACAACCAGAGCGGGTTGCAAAGACTGAGTTTCTAGATTTACTCTCTCGCACTCTAGTTACCGCGCGCAAATCGCTGGTTGATGGTGGTGGCAATATCACCATGAGAAGGCTGAACAGGCGCGAGTATAAAAATACGATCCGTGATTTACTCGGGGTAGAAATCAATGTGCGTGAGCTTCCTGCGGATGGTGGCGCGGGCAACTTCGATACGGTTGGCTCATCTCTATTCATGTCTTCGGATCAGTTCGAGCAATACCTTGCCATCGGGCGACAAGCTCTGGATGAACACTTCTCACGCTTTGTGTTGCCATCAGGCGCACAACCACGGAAAATGCATGTGGAGGCGGAGGCGACGAATGTGCGAATTGCGAAAGGACTTCAACAGCGCGTGGACGATCACGATCGCTATGTGAAATGGACTACTGCGGTGGATGCTGCAACACAAAAGCCAGAGAATGCCGCGCGCGTCTTACAGATTCGTGCCGAGAAGAAAGATAATCCCACACATATTTATTTCTCTTGGAATAAAATTCCCGGTGCTCCATCGCCCAAGGATTTTGGTTTTGTTGATGCGGTCAATGCGGATGAACAGGGTCGTAGGGACTGGGTGCATTTTGTGCCTCACCACCGCGCTTATATGCAACACCCGTTAATAAAGACGGGTGCGTTTCTTACGATAGATGATGCCTTTGTAAACTCCCGCCAAATGTTTCGCATTCCTAACGACTGGCCTGCAGGCGATTATGTCGTGCGTGTGCGCATTGCGGGGATGGAAGGCATTCCGAAGGAGAGGCGCTTTGTCGAGTTCGGCCCTCAGCACGAGGGTGGTTCATGTTCGGTTATAAGTACGCACGAAATTACGGGTACGCAGGGCGTTCCGCAAGTGCTCGAGATTCCGCTGAAATTCTCACCGACAAACACCTGTGTTTTCATGTTACGCGAGCGTGGATCACACGAATCCGATGCTGCCTCAAGCCGTCTCTTTGCAGAGGCGAAGCGGCGTAATGGCATTGGCCCTGAGTTCGCGTTGTGGATCGATTGGATCGAAGTGGAAAGTTCGAACGCACCCAATGTTAGGGTCAAGACAATCAAAGAGCGTCGCGAAGTAGAGCTGCATGCGAATGCAATGGTCGGTGGTACCTACAACGGTTATTTCAAAGGTGGCAACGAGGCTGCTAAAAAGTTCCTAGAAACTAGGCTGCCACAAAAAGGAATTCCCGATGAGCAGGAAGCTAAGTTTCGTGTAAAGGTTTTTGAGGAGCATGGACCTAGTTTTTTACGCTATCTGAATGACCCCCTTACCAAGACTGGTGCGTACCTTACCACATTTAATGTGCATACGGAGGAAGCAATTACGCTGCCTCCGGATCAGCCATCAGGATGGCTTAAGACAAAGCACGAAGTTGAAAACGCAGCGTCTGGTGAATACATGCTGCGCTTCCGTATTGGTGCGGTAAAGGGCACGCCCAAGGAGAGGCATTTCGTCGAGCTTGGCAGCAGGAAAGAGAAAGATGAATTTGGTTTGATGCAGACCTTTCAGATTAGTGGTAGCACCGATGCCCCCCAGATAATCGAAGTGCCTATGAGCATTACAGCGTTTGGGCCGCGAACTTTTGTACTTCGCGAAAAACGAGATGTGAAGCTAGATCATGAGATTTATACTGCTGCGCAAAAAGCAACTGGTGTTGGTCCGCCAAGTGCTCTGTGGATTGACTGGGTGGAGTGGGAAGGCCCATTGGTTGCCAGTGAATCAAAGGCGAAAACAATCCCGGTAGTTTTTGAAAACAAGAATAGTGCAAGTGAGAGAGATCATGCCCGGAAGATTATCGAGACGTTTGCAGTTCGCGCTTTCCGTGATAAGGCACCTACTCCAGAATATACCGAAAAATTAGTGAAGCTCTTTGATATGCGAGTCAAAGCTGGAGATAAGTTTGAGACTGCACTTAAGGAACCGCTAAGCGTAGTCTTAGCCACACCTCATTTTCTATACCTCAGCGAACCAGCGAAGGAGAAGACTCCGCGCGCACTGACACCCTTGGAATTTGCCTCCCGCCTTTCGTATTTTTTATGGAGCGCGCCCCCAGATGAAACACTGCTTACGCTTGCTCGAAGCGGTGATTTGATGAAGCCCGATGTGCTTGCGTTGCAGGTGGATCGCATGATTGAGAGTAGCAAGTCGCGTGAGTTTGTTAATGGTTTTACCCATCAATGGCTTCGCATGGACCGCTTGGATTTCTTTCAGTTTAACACCCAGCTTTATCGTGATTTTGATGAAAGTACGAAGGCTGCGGCTCGCAATGAAGTTTTTAGAACTATTGAGCATGTGCTTCGTATGAATTGTAGCATGCGTGATTTATTGAAATCTGATTATGTTGTAATCAATGGTATCCTTGCAAATTATTATGGCATCGATGGCATAAGTGGTGACGAATTCCGCAAGGTCGCATTGCCTGCTGGTTCACCGCGTGGCGGATTACTTGGCATGGCTGCGGTGATGGCGATGGGAAGCAACGGCGAAGTCACTAGCCCGGTAGAGCGAGGAGTTTGGGTTTTAAAGTTTCTTCTTAATGATCCCCCTCCACCTGCGCCTCCTGCAGTGCCTCAACTTACACGGTTAGAAGGCAAATTACTGACCACTCGTGAACGGCTTTTGGCGCACCAAGAAGAACCACAATGTGCAAGCTGCCATCGTAAGATTGATCCGATTGGATTTGGATTAGAGAATTTTAATGCGGTTGGTAAATGGCGTACTGTTGATAGTTATGAGAAAAAGGGTGTAGGCAAGAAAAATTGGACCATTGACCCATCCGGGGCATTCCATAAAGGTCAAGCTTTCAAGGATTATTTTGAACTTCGCGACATCGTGGCTTCCAAACCCGCAGACTTTTCCCGCGGTCTGGCAGAAGCGTTGATTGAATATTCGCTAGGAAGGCCCTATGGGTTCAGTGATGAAGATCTCGCTGCAAGAATAGTTGCCCAAGCAGAAAAAAAAGAATTTGCAATGCGCGAATTCATCCATGAACTGGTTAAGAGTAAAGCTTTTCAAACAAAGTGAACAAATATGAAAACAAAACAATCTAGGCGTCATTTTCTTCGTAGTGCGAGTGCATTAATTGCACTGCCTGCGCTTGAATCATTTGGTTTTCGCAAGTTGGCGCCTGCAGCTACTGCTGAAAAGTCCCGACCAAAACGTGCGGTGTTTCTCAATTTTGGCTGGGGCGTAACTAATGAAACATGGTTTCCTGATTTGAAACAAACGGGTGCCGATTATCTTTTGCCTCCCGGGTTGGTTCCCTTGGCAAGGCATAAGGCAGATTTCACGGTTGTGCAGGGGCTTTCAAACAAGTTTGCTAATGAAGCTCATTGGGGAAGTACCTTCTGGCTTACGGGTGCGAATCGCTATGCTGAACCCGGTCAGAGTATGCACAATAGTATTTCCGTGGATCAAGTTGCAGCATTGCAGTTTGGTAAAGAAACTCGCTTTGCATCGCTTCAACTAAATAGCCCTGATGTAAATAATTCGGGCCATGGCCCCGGACTTTCCCTTGCATGGGATTCCCGTGGCAAGCCTGTTGCTGGCCTCGATAATCCGGTATTTGCCTTTCATAAATTATTCTCTGCGGATACCACACCCCTTGCCGAACGACAAGCAATGCTTGCACAAAAGCGAAGCGTCTTGGATGCAGTGCTAACCGATGCAGGTGACCTGCAACGAAGCTTGAACAAGACCGATACCGCTAAATTGGATGAATATTTTCAGAGCATTCGAGACATTGAAACTCGCCTTGGTAAAGACGAGCAATGGCTTAATGTACTCAAACCTAAAGCCGCACTTAACGAACCCAAGCAAGGGCTTGCAGGGCGTGATGAAGTTGCGCTTATGTATGATATTATCGTTGCTGCACTTCAGACCGATAGCACACGCGTAATCACCTATCGCCAACCTGTTGGTACATTGCTTCAAAGCCTTGCAATCAAAGTTGCGCCACATGATATGAGCCATTATTCACCAGGCGAGCGCATGGAAGCATCCCAGAAGCGGGACATCGCCCAAAGTGAACTTCTCGCCCGTCTTATCGATAAACTCAAAGCCACCAAGGAACCTGATGGCACCAGCCTTTTTGATCATACCGTGCTCGCTTATGGCAGCAATATCCGTACGATTCATTACCTTGATAATTGCCCTACGATCCTTGCTGGGGGTGGTGCAGGGTTAAAGCGTGGGCAGCATATTTCCTTGCCTAAGAACACCCCACTTTCTAATGCATGGCTTACTTTGCTTCATGGCCTTGGTATTAAAGCCGAGCGCCATGGCGATAGCACGGGCATTATCAAGGAACTTATTGCTTAACTTTCTTTAAATTTTATGGCAAATCGGGAGAGGCAAAGGGTCTTTAAATTCGTGAAAAAGCCGGCATTTTCTTTAAATAGCGATAGCAAATATACTTTGTTTATTAGTTGTTTAACTTGCTATTTTATTTCTTTAACAAGATTAAAGACCACATTGTCCAAATTTCGACTATAATTAGATTAGCTTGGGACAGACTTTGGGCGAGTCTTCTCGAGTCAGCCACAGGGGAGCAATCTCCTGTGGCGCTTTTATTTACCCACCTCTAACAAATAATGGAACAAATCCCCGCCTCGATCATGTGCATCTTGTACACAAAGATTTACCATTCCCGCAGCAGGCATCTTAAAACTTAAAGATGCATCCCGTGATTCTTTCGAGTCATCAGCAAAAAAAAGTTTAACTCCCGCAGTGTCATAAACTGTAAGCATGGCATCCAAGGGCGAGCCAAATTTTTCTGCATGAATTTTAACTTGTATCAAACTTCCAGCAGTGGCTTTTATTTTAAAAACATCAACATCCTGATTCGCTTGAATTTTGCCATGCACCATGGATGGAATCGTTAGCTCTTGTGCTTGGGTGAATCCTTGATTTGGTTCTTTCTCTGATAGGATGCCATTCTTGACCAGTAACTCAAAAGGCTTAGAATTTAGTGCATCTGTTTTCGCGACCAATTCCAGACGCTCTTCTTTTTGTGAAGTTATTTCAATTTCTACTTCGGTATCGCCAAGCTTGTCTGCAGACATTCCCTGAGGAACCCCTGCTTTGCCCTTGCGAATAATTTTAACTTTTTTCCCTGCAGCTTCCACCGAGGTGACGAGATCGAGTTGCTTGCCTCTAAGAAGAATTTTCGTTGTCTTTTCCTGCTCCATGAAGGGAGGGATCACCATAAGAATCTTGGGCGGCTCTGGGGGCTTCTCTGTTTTTTTCTTTTCCTGCCCAACTGCATTAGTACTTAACAGCAAGCCAACCAAGCTCACGGTAAGGAAAAGTATTCGAATAAAATTAAACATACAGCTCTCGCACCGGTTCACCCTGATCGAGAATTTCAATCGGCCTACCATCTGGAGAAAGCAGTTGTTTTCTTGGGTCGATTCCAAGCGATTCAAAAATAGTACAGGCAACATCAGCAGGGCTTACAGGCCTGCGGGTTACAAATGCACCTAGCTTATCGGTTGCACCAAGAATAAATCCAGGCTTTACCCCTGCGCCTGCAAATAATAGGGAGGCTGCTTGAGCCCAATGATCCCGACCTGCATCTTTGTTGATCTTTGCAGTACGGCCAAATTCGCCATAGACTGCAAGCAAGGTATCTTCCAGTAAACCACGAACTTGAAGATCCTCTATTAGTGCGGAAAGGCCTTTGTCGAATTCAGGGAGTTTCTTGTCGCAGCCTTCGAAAATTTTCGCATGGTGATCCCAGCCACCGTAGCTGACAGTTGTAAAGCGCACGCCATTTTCTACCAACCTGCGTGCTAATAAACAGCTTTGGCCAAAAGTGTTACGGCCATAACGATCTCTTAACTTATCGTTCTCTGAATCGATGGCAAAAGCTGATCGGGCTTTGGGTGAAAGCACTAATTCAGAAGCACGCTGTTGGAATTCGCCAAAGGTTTTCACTTGCTCGGAATTATCGAGTTTCTTGGCGAGTTGATCAACGGCTTGTCTTAGATTGCCCCTGCGTTCTAACCGTGTTGGGGATAGTTGTTCAGCAGGAGAAAGATCTTGCACTTTGAAATTCGCATCGTTGGGATCACCTGCTTTAAATGATTCGTATCTGCCACCCAGATAGGCGCTTTTTCCT
>JAPLNF010000026.1 GCA_026692965.1 Planctomycetota bacterium | reverse complement strand
TTGCTCCAAATTAGCTGCAAGCTTGGAAGTGAGTAGTCCCACAATCAACCGGTATACCGATCTTTTAACTGACTTATTGCTTTTGCGCAGGCTTATGCCCTATCACAGCAATGTTAAAAAAAGACTTGTTAAGAGTCCGAAGATTTTTATCCGTGACTCCGGGTTGCTTCATTCCCTCCTTAATTTGGGAAACTTGAATAGTCTCCTTGGCCACCCTGTTGCAGGCTTTAGTTGGGAAGGCTTTGTCATTGAAAACCTCATTGCCATGGCACCTTCGGGAACCGTTCCCGGTTTTTATAGAACGAGTGGCGGCGCAGAAATTGATTTAATCTTGGAGTTACCTGGTGGGAAACTTTGGGTGATGGAAATAAAGCGAAGCCTAGGTGGTAAACCAAGTCGAGGATTTTACGAAGCTTGCGAAGATCTAAAACCTGCGAGAAAATTTTTAGTCCATTCCGGAATCGATCGCTATCCCTTGGGCGAAAAAATTGAAGCCCTCGGCTTATTGGAACTATGTAACCTTTTGGCAAAGTTGCATTAAGGGCGGGTCACCTTTGTTTTACTTATTGGGATATCTTTGGGCGAAATAAGATAAAACCGTGAGCTAGGGTTTTCAACTTCCCGTTTACAATCACGAGGGTGACCACCTTAACTTTAAATACTTGCTTCTAATTCGGTTGGCCGGGTAATTGAACCGGGGCGGGGCTGCCCTTCGATCCTTTTACTATTCCCACTAAATCAATGCCGCCAACTGGCACTGCCATCTGAAATACTTCGCCATACTCAAAACCACAACGGCTGCCCATTGCGTTATTTAGCCCCATCACGGTATGCCTGATTTTGTGAAAGCGTTTTTCGTCAAACTGCGATTGATAGCATTGAACTGAAGCCATTTTCTTTTCAATCGTAGAGCTTATATCGATGGTGAAAGAGCCGGGGAAGTGGCGGATTTCGGCATCGAAGGGGAAGGGCGCATAAACTAGGTGAGTGATACGATGGGGCGGGGTGTTCCCAAATTTTTCATCCCATTTGGTGAGTTGGGAAGAAAATCTGGAAGCTTCGATGAGTAATTGTGCCTGGTAATGATCAGGTGAAGCTGCGGGTGTTCTGCCACTGGTGCCTAGAAGGATATCGGGCTTTAGTTTTCGTAAAAGAGTGGCGAGGGCAAAACGATTTTCAGGGCTATCCATGAGAATGCGATTGGGCAAGCCTAGTTGAAATCGGGCCTGGACCCCAAGTGTAATTCTCGCTTGTTCGGCTTCTTTTGCCCTTATTTCTTCAGATCCCCTTGGGGTTGGTTCGCCTGTGGTTAGGTCTATAATTGCGACTCTGTAGCCTTGCGAGGTAAGCATTGCAAGGGTGCCCCCGCAGGTTATTTCGAGGTCATCGGGGTGCGCAGCTACTGCAACAACATCCCATTTTTCATTAAGATTGACAGTCATTGCAAACTCCGGAGAAAGATTAAAATTTCTTCATAATGATGGTTTAACATAAAAAATCAGAATTTCTCTCATGATTTATTCACGAGTGATCTGATATCGAGGATAATAGATTTGCGTGTGATTAAAAAGCCGAATGGGGAAATGTCGTGAAAATTCTTCTGGTTGAAGACCACAAATTGCTGGCAAGATCTTTGAAACAAGCTCTTGAGGAAGATGGCTTTGCTGTAGACCTTGCTGTTGCAGGGGACGAAGCCGATGTAAAGGCTCGTGGCGCTATTTATGATGTTGTCATTTTAGACCTTATGCTTCCGAAGATTGATGGTCTGACTTTATTAAAAGGTTGGCGCAGGGATGGGCTTACTTTTCATGTTCTTATTTTAACTGCGATGGGCACATTAGAAGATAAAGTTCTGGGATTAAACCTTGGAGCGGATGATTACCTTCCGAAGCCTTTTGAATTGACTGAATTTCTTGCAAGGGTTCGAGCTTTGGTTCGCAGGGGGCATCAAGCAAAGGATCCTATTCTTCGTATTCATGATTTGGAAATTGATACAGGAGCACGAAGTGTTCGCAGGGCAGGTAAAGATATCTATCTTACTCCCAGAGAATTTTCATTGCTTCGGTTTCTTTGTTACCATCGGGGCAAGGTTGTAACAAGGTCGATGGTGTGGGAACATTTGTATGATGAAAATGATGATAACACCTCTAATGTAGTGGATGTATACATCAGGTATCTGCGCAATAAAATTGACAAGAACTTTACCCCGCCTTTGATTCTAACGCGCTGGGGTGAAGGATACATGATCAAGGGTGATTAGCATGCGATCGATCCGGTTTTCACTTACCATATGTTTTCTTATACTGCTGGCGTTTTCGCTGGGCGGGGCGTCGTTCATGGCGTATCGAAGTGCCTCGCGTAATCTTGAAGGCCGTCTTAGCATTCAAAAAGAACTCGCCCAAACCACTTACAAAGACCGCTGCAGAGACGAGGAAAACAGGCTTGATGACGCTCTTTTATTTCAGGCCCAGACACTTGCAAGACTCGTGCAATTTCATGTTGATTGGGGCAAATTAAGATACCTTGATTTACACACACTTGGCTTGCTGACTTCTCCTGCCAATTCTAGTGCTTATGTTCAAGTCCCGGTTTGGGCGCTTCAAGGCACCCGCGGTTTTGCTGTTGATTTATTTCGAAGGGCAACTCCCGCAATCCGGTTTGATCCTGCTGAACTTTTAACCCGCCTGGATGGTCAGGTTGCAGAGTTTTTTCAAATTGATACCGCTTGGAATGCCTCTTACAAATCCAATTCCCTTGAAGCGATGAGCATGGCAATCAATTTGGCGACCTTCGCACCAGACGAAGTGCTGCATTGGGAATATGAAGATATGCAGTTGAGTGAAAGTTTGAAGGTGCGCAGGGTTGTGTTGAAGGCATCGCGATTTTTGCTGGGGCCTACTTTGCCAGCACCTCCTCGTAATCTAGGGCAAAACAGGGGCGCAGGACCTCCGCTTCCTCCCCGCAATAATAATGTTGCAGATGCTTCCTTCAGGCCTGCAATTTTTATCCAGTGTGCCTATGACCTAGCCAAACGTGATGCTTTGTTTACTTCTTTCGCACAGCAAAGAGATGAAGACATTCTTAACTTTGCAATCGAACATAAAAAAGATCTCGAGGAGTTTCGTGGCATGCTGGCTGCGATTAATCTGCTCACCTTTCTTGCAGGTGGCGGCATTTGTTTCTGGCTTGTAAGGCTTGGCCTTGCTCCGTTAAACCTTCTTACTGTTGCAGTAAGCCGTATCAATGAAAAAGATTTCAATCTTGATATCACTGATAAACAATTACCCGAAGAATTAAAACCCATTGCAATCAGATTGGGCATGACTTTGGATCAATTGAAAAAAGCTTTTGCTAGAGAGAAACAGGCTACAGCAGATATCTCTCACGAGTTACGAACACCGCTTTCTGCGATGCTTGCAACCTTGGATTTGGCACTGCGAAAAACCAGAAGCGTGGAAGAATATCGGGTGATGTTGGAAGATTGCAGGGAAAGTTGCACCAACATGCACAAGGATGTTGAAAGGTTGCTTACGCTTGCGCGATTGGATGCGGGGGCAGATCCGTTCCGCCCAGAGTTATTTGATCTTTCTCATTTGGCTTCTGATTGTGTCAAGATGCTTTCTCCTTTGGCTCAATCCAAGGGGATTGAACTTCAGTTTGAGGGAGAACCAAATCTTGATATTCAATCTGATCCTGGCAAATTAAAAGAGATTCTAGTAAATCTGCTCCATAACGCTGTTCAATACAATAAGCCCGCGGGGAGTGTCTTTTTAAGATTAAACTCGCGCCCTGGATCAATCATCATTGAAGTGGAAGACAACGGAATCGGAATTGAAGCTTCCAAAAAGAATATGATTTTTGAACGCTTTTATCGGGTCGATGCTTCTAGAAGCCATGGCGATTCCACGAACTGTGGATTGGGGTTAGCCATTGTAAAAGGGTATGCAGAGTTACTAGGTGCAGGACTCGAAATAACTAGTGAACTAGGACATGGCTCAACATTTAAAATTGTTTTACCGGCACCTTTAATCAAAGAAGCTTTTGCTGCAACTGGAGTGTAAGCCTGGGTTATTTTTTCGAGAAGTCGGGCATCTTGCCTGCAGTTACTTCTTTTTCCCATTCATCGAGTAATGGCCAACCGATGGCGCAAGTGCCAAAATCCGCCATGTATTGATACTCGGTCAATCGATTGATTGCCTTGGTAATGATTTTCTGATCACGTTTGAAAACAGGGCCATGGCTTGGAAGCAAGAACTGAGAGTCATCTTCAAGGATTCGTTTCAACGATGTAATAAAGTCCGGGATGTTAGAGCCATGATGCGCATCGATCACGCCCACGCAGCCATCTTTATAAATGTTATCACCACTGAAAAGTAGGTTGCCCATTTTGAAACTAAGTTGCCCTTGGGTATGGCCAGGTGTGTGCCAGACTTCCAATGTTTGATCGCCTACTTGGATTTTATCACCTTCGTTTAGAACGATATCAATCTTGCACTTAGGCATGGGGATTTCTATTCCCTGGGCCTTGATGGTGGCATAGGTAACTATTTCATCACCTGTTTCAATCGGTTCGACACTCGCGGGGTGCGCAGCTATCTTGGTTTTAAGTATTTCACGAGCCTTTGCAGAGCCTTGGATATGGTCCGCATCTGCATGGGTTGCAATGATCATCTTGCAGTTGGATAGATTGAAATCCATTTTTCGAAGCAGATCGACGATGGTATCTAGGCTATCTTCAAAGCCGATGTCGATTAGAATGAATTCAGACCCGCCATCAATGAGGTAAACATTAACACCTAGCCTGCGACCAGCTTGGTAATTTAGCTCGATGACGTTGGGGAACAAGTATTTTCGTTTCAGCATATAATGATTAAACCTAGTTGAGTTGTGTGATAGTTATCTTATTTGATTTTACCTGTATTAACAAGTGTTAAGCGAAAGCTCCGAGGTTGACGCAATTTTCTAGCCCTTCTCGGAAGGAGGGAAATTGCAGAGTATTAACCAGTTCACTTTTCAGTTTGAGGTTAGAAATACGCCTGTTGGTTCCTTCATGCTGTGGCGCTGGCTGATCAGGGCTGGGAAGGATGAACTGGGGTGGAGTCGCTTTTAAGAGCAAAGCTAGATGGTTGTAAAAATCCCGCCTCAGGGCAGGTTCATCATCGCTTGCATTATAGGTTTCACCTGTTTTTCCAACACTCAGAGCTGCTAAGCATGCCTTGGCACCATCGGCTACATGCATCAGATTTAAATACCTATCTGGCGAGCAAACGATTGGTTCGCCTGCCAAAATAGCTTTGCCTCGAATTAATCTGCCCGGGCCATAGATTCCTGCAAACCTTAGTATGATTGCTTCTGGGAGAATGCTCCTTAATTTGTTTTCGGCTTCCAGCACGATTCCGCCTGAACCCTCTGCAGGAATGGTTGGCGATTTTTCATCCACCAGTTCGCCCTCGTTTTGGCCATATACGCTGGTACTGCTGACATGGACAAATCTGCCTTTGAAGTTTTTAGATTGAAGGTAAGTTGCAATGCCTGCAAGGCCATCAACATATACCTCGCGCATTGATTTTCCTGCACTGCGATCCATGCCCACGCAATGAACCACGCCGTCTACCACAGGAAGGTTGGCATAACTATCCTGATTAGTTACATCGCAAATAACCGGGGTTATTCCTTTGGATATCAACGCATCTACACGGCTTCGCGTGGTTGCAAATACCTTGATTCCCTTAGCTATTGCATTTGCTGCAATGACATTCCCCAAATAACCGCAACCAATGATTAGAATTTCTTTCATACTTTTTCTACCTTCCTCTCACACCATTGTAGGCTCATGCCCATAGAATTATTATTATGCGGTTAAACCAGTCGTTGATCTTTGGTACCCTTGGTTCTTTAATGCTTGTGGAGATTTAATGCCCATGGCCAACAACGATAATCATTCTAGCGAAAATCAACATTCGCCAAACACTGTTTTTGAATCCTCTGCCACCTATCGCATGGCATTAAGCCAATTGGAATCGGTGGCTCAACTTTTGAAAATCGATCGAGGCATCCTGCAAAGGCTTTCGGTCCCCAAGCGGGCTATGATTGTAAGTGTTCCGGTTCGCATGGATGATGGGTCCACCCGGGTTTTTAATGGTTACAGGGTGCAGCATAGCCTTACCAGCGGCCCTTCTAAGGGCGGATTGCGTTATCATCCTTCTGTAGATTTGGGCGAAGTTGCGGCACTTTCCATGTGGATGTCGTGGAAGTGTGGCATTATGAATCTGCCTTTTGGCGGTGCCAAGGGCGGTATTACTTGTGATCCAGAGTCTCTTTCAATTGGTGAAAAAGAACGCCTTACCCGAAGGTTTACGGAAGAAGTTCTTTCTATTATTGGGCCGAGAATGGATGTAATGGCGCCTGATATGGGCACTGATGAGCAAACTATGGCTTGGATCATGGATACATACAGCATGAAGGTGGGGTATGCGTGCCCGGAAATCGTAACAGGGAAACCTGTTGAGTTGGGTGGGTGTTTAGGGCGCAGAGAGGCTACTGGACGAGGTGTTACTTTTTGTATTTTGGAAGCGCTGAAAGATCTCAATATTAAACCTGAGGAAGCTACTGCTGTGGTTCAGGGGTTTGGAAATGTTGGGGCGATCACCTGTGCTGAACTTTCTCAGAAGGGTATTAAGGTTATTGCTGTTTCGGATAGGTATGGCGCAATTCATAACGCCCTTGGCATTGATATCGT
>JAPLNF010000025.1 GCA_026692965.1 Planctomycetota bacterium | reverse complement strand
TAACAGCAGAGTTTTGAACTGAACAGAATCCTTAAACTGACGGCCATCAGGCATCTCGCCCGATGGATCAATAATAGGATCTGAGCCACGGCCCAGCGCAACCTTTTCAAGTGTGCGCCATTGCCCGATGGCATCGTAATTATCCCAAGCCAGGCCCAATGGATCGATCTTGGCATGGCAGGCTGCGCAGTTCACATTATTGCGATGCGCTTCGATCTTCTGGCGTAGAGTAGCCTTGGGGCTTTCTGGCGGGCTGGGTTCGATCGCACTCACATTCGCAGGTGGTGGTGGTGGAGTTTTTCCGAAGATCGCTTCACTAACCCATACGCCTCGATGTACTGGGCGGTGGCGTGTTCCGTCCGAGGTCAATCCGAGCACTGCGCCCATCGTAAGCAAGCCGCCACGATGATCTTCGGGCTTAAGGGCAACACGCTGAAAGCCATCACCCTTAGGCTCTGGCAGTCCGTAAAAATCGCAAAGTCGAGCGTTAGCCATAGTCCAGTCGGAATCGATCAAACCATCGATGGGCAGATTCTTCGAGAACATCTCGCGGAAATACTCGACCGGTTCAGAGCGTAGGCTCGTCTCAAGCCAAGCATCGTAATTCGGGTACAGTTTCTTGTCAGGCGTGAACATACCAAGGCGGTGCAATTGAAGCCATTGCCTAGAGAAGTCGTTGACGAAGCGGTTGGCTTTGTTATCTGTTAGAAGCCGGTCCACTTCTTTCTTCAGGCCATCGCCTTTTAATGTGTTGGCTTTGGCTGCAGTTAATAATCCTTCATCGGGCATCGAACTCCATAAGAAATACGAAAGCCGGGATGCGAGTTCCGCATCGTTGAGACGATCGCGAACCGCTGGGTCTCCCTCGACAAGATAGATGAAGTGCCTAGAGGTCAGCACGCCTTGGGTTGCAATGCGATACGCATCGATTGTCTTTTCGCCGGCATCGCGCTCCGAGGTGTAGGCTTTCAGATAATCTGCCAACTCTTCCTTCTTTACTGGTCGCCTCCAGGCTCTTTCTGCGAAGCGTTGCAGATGATCTGTAACCAACTCGATGGTCGCATTATCGGGGGGCACCAAACCATTACGCCGAGACTTTTCCACCGGCGTTAGCAGCGGGCCCTCCCATTCAATCCAATCAAGTAGTACGGTAGAGAAGAGGCCGTTCCCCTTATCATCAAACATCTGCGGGGCATTAGGGTTCAGAAGTAGCGTCTCGCTGCTGTGCGTAAAAATATGACTGTCTCTGCTGCCTAGCGCATTACGGAAGGCCGCACCTTTTCTTCGATCCACCACATCCGTAGCCACCACGCAAAAATCCAGAGACATGGGCATCTCGAGAAACACCTCGAACTCATAAACCTGTGGCTTATCTTCCGGAGCAGTTAAATCAAACTCGATCATGCCATCGACTGTTTCTTCACCAGTCCGCTTGCCAATGCTGAGGTGTGCTGGCTGACCACCGATCGGGCGAATTCCGCTAGCTTGAATGCGCACTTTGTAGAGCCCGCTTTGTTCTGGGCCACTCTTTGCGAACCAGTTGGGTGATAGCGCATTCTGAACATTTCCAGGATAGAGGAGGTAACGCAAAGGCTTCTTAATGCCAAAGCGATCCAACACTTCCTGCTGGGTCTTCCCGCCACCATAACGCAAATCCGCAGCAGTCTTCCGAACCTTGGTTGCGTCTCCCGATGTAAGGGGGAAAGCTCGGTCTAGCACAAGCCCTGCAGCGCGGTAATAACGATCGACATGCGAAGGCGAAAGCGATAGCTGCGAACCGATGCGCTCAAAACCGTGCCACAATGTATCTTCATTCAACTCACCAGGCTTGGCGGGATCATAGCGCACACCCAGCAAGTCGTAGACGGTATTCTGATATTCTTTTCTGCTCAACCGATAATGCGACACAGGAGGCCGAGCAGCCATTCGTACCGCCTCTGATCCGCTCATCGAGATTCGTAACAAACGCAGCTATCTCTGCCTGAGTGGGCCGGGGTTGTTTCTTTGGTGGCATCAAGCCGGAATTCACTTGCTCGATTACCTCTGCCCAGTGATGGGTATCTGCGCCCAGTTTGAAATCGCGTGAAAATTTATCGATACGCACATCGCCTTTATTTTTCTCTGGCCCATGGCAGGCGATGCAGTGCTTCTTAAGGAAGTCTTCAAACGGCTCCGCTCCATGAACACCGTTGGCAAAGCTAGCGATGAAAAGCAGTGGAACTAATAACAGGTTTATGATGAAGGGGAGATTACGTTTCACGGGTAGGTACTCAGAATGCGGAGGGAAGCCACGGCTATAGGTAGCCCTATCTGATTCCCTTATAATCTAACGAAAATTGGGCTATTTGGCAACATCATTAGGCTTGAGAACAAAGGGGTTAAGTCTCATTATTAGGCAACAAAAGGGGTAAGCTTCTAAATTTACGAGATATAAGGGCTATTACAGTCCGCTTGCTTCATTTGCGCATGGGAGTATGTGATGTAAAAAGAGACCTGCGAACCTTTTGATTCTGGTTATAAATTGAACAAAATGGTAAAAGACATGTTAGGATACAGTTCAAAGGAGAATTAGATCATGACATTTGTAACGATGGAAGAAGCGCAGGCTAATCTGCCTGAACTAATTCAAAAGCTAGCAGTTGGTGAAGAAGTCGTGATCACTGAAAATGATCAACCCGTTGCCCGTTTGTTGGCTTCCGCCCCCGTACTACCTTCTAAAAAAACCAGAAAGCTTGGCACTCTTCAAGGCACCGTGCTTTTCATGGCATCTGATTTTGACGCCCCCCTTGATGATTTCAAGGAGTATATGTAATGAATTATCTGGTGGATGCACATACTCTTGTTTGGGCTTTAGATTCACCTGATAAATTAAGCAAAAATGCAGTGCTGGTTTTAGAAAATTCAGATAATAATCTGCTTATTAGTGCGGGTACAATGTGGGAATTATCTATTAAGGTTAGCTTGAAAAAGCTTAATCTTTCAATGCCTTTTCGTATTTGGATGGAAAAAGGGTTTACCGACCTCGGCTTAACTTTAATGCCCATTAATTTGGCCCATTCCGATAAGCAAGTTGGATTGGACTTTCACCATAAAGATCCATTCGATCGTATCCTTTTAGCACAAGCACTTACCGAAGGAATCTCGATTATTAGTATTGATTCAATCTTTGATCAATATGGGGTAACCCGAATCTGGTAGTCGTTAACCCCCGCAGAGCTCAATCCTCTTTTTACATCCGAAGAACTTTTGGAGCCATTGCCATGAACGATCCTATTGTAGACGAGGTTCGGAAGGTTCGGGATGCGCACGCAGCCAGCTTCAATTACGATTTGCATGCCATTTTTCTGGATATCAAGAAGCGCGAAAAAGAGCGTGGCCTTCATTTTGTTGATGGCGTTGCGCATCAACCCATGCCGAACCAAATACTGCAGCAAAAAGCAGAGGCATGATTCGTTTTACTTAGAAGGAAGAAAAAGTTCTGCGACCCCTTTGATTCTGCAAAACCCATTTCAAGTTGTAAGAGTTGGTGGCAAAGCTTGGAATCATCTAAAGGTTTTGAGGCCTTTAAGTGCGGGCTTACTATCCTTTGCTCTTCTCGTAAACATTCCAAGCCTCAACACAAGCCTTTTTACAAACAGCCTCAGCCTCAACACAAACAGCCTCAGCCTCAGCCTCAGTGCAAGCCATGATATTAGCAGCACTAGCCTCAGCCAAAGCCTTTTCAAAAACAGCTTCAGGCCCAGCTTTAGCCTCTTCATAAACAGCCCTACGCCCAGCTATGGCTTCTTCATAAACAGCTCTTGGCCCAGCAATAGCCTTAATCCGAACAGCCTCAGCTTCAGCAATAGCCTTGATCCGAATAGCTTCAGCTTCGGCAATAGCCTTGATCCGAACAGCCTCAGCTTCGGCAATAGCCTTGATCCGAACAGCTTCAGCTTCGGCAATAGCCTTGATCCGAACAGCCTCAGCTTCAGCAGCCATTTTATTGCGCCCATCGTTTGCCATTGTTTGTCTCTTTTGAATAACAGTCAGTCAAGCAAATGAACCTCAAGGTGTGACCCATGAGGTTCATATGTTCACAGAAGCTCTATTCCATGAACCATAATTAGAATATTGCATATCTGAAATATTGAAGCAAGCTTATTAACAGAAAATCGGATAAGGAAACAATAGCAGATGATGTATTGCCCCGGTGCAGGGTTTGGCAGCGGCCCATAAGTAAAGGCATTCAGTTCCCAAGTTTTGAGCCCACTGTTCTCCTATTATACCGCCAAACTTACCAATAACGACGGGGTTTATGTCGGCTAACGGGAATAGCTAATTTCAAGCCCACCCACTGCGCTGAATGGGTCTGCCTTATCTCCCATCATTCAAAAACAAGCAACCCTGGAACGCAGTCCATGGGCTTGAAGTCATGCAGCAAAATATTGACCTTCGCTTTCTTTCGGCACCAACGGATTTATATCCGCTGCTCAATAAAAAAACTGGGTCAGCTCAAACCGTCGCTTACGCATCCGGCTCTGAAAGATCTGTTTTGTTTTCGTGAAATTCCGTGTTAATCCGTGGCAAATGCTTCTGCTTCTTTCCATCGCTTACGCTATCGGCTCTGATAATTTTCTTTTCATCATGCGTAATGCGAGCCAGGTGCTTGAGCCATAAGCCAGACCCACGCTTGCATAAAGACCAATCATATCCCAGAAGTAAGGTGGTTGGATTTCCTGACTAAGCCATGACCAGGCAAGTGCGCCAACTACCCAACCTATAAAGCTCAGTAGAATCCAAAGGTAAACTCGCTTGTAGCCTGATATCTTTAAATGGATGGCTTGAGCGACACCAAATCCGCCACCGATGCAAAGCATAAACCACCA
>JAPLNF010000024.1 GCA_026692965.1 Planctomycetota bacterium | reverse complement strand
TGTATTGGTTGATATAACCCAGGGAAGGGTAATCGAGGTTGCGACCAAAAAGCATGCCGCCTGTTGAGCTTTGTGCGGGTTCAATAGTTATTCCAGAACATGCCACAACTTTCTTTAAATCAAAAAGAGTATTTCCCACAATGAGATCTTCTTTGCTGATTCCAGAAGAAATGGACATCGCGTTTAATTCTTTGGTGTAATCTTCAGGGAAGTAATTTGCCATGCGTTGGCCAGCCTTGGCAAAAACAATCCACATGAACTCTACGCCGAAGTGGCTTAAAACATCGCGAGGGTATTTAGTAGCTTTGGGCGCGGTTTTAACAGCAAGTGTGCCAATGGCTTCCCCCATTTGCTCGGGAGTACCCTTAACTTGAAGAACAGGAATATTGTTGATGTAGCTAAGCTTTCCGTTAGGGGTTTCTGAATTAGCTGGGTAACGAAAAGGAGCTTTCTTTTCAAGAGGTTGTATTGCACCTGTTCCCAAAAGAAACATGGTGGTAAGAACTAGATAAATAGATATGTACATTGTTGTTCCTAATCTAAAAGCAAATCGGCTTCCATTCTTTGGTGAAAAATACCATGATAGCGTAATTAAGTCAGTAGGAGTTGGTATCAATCAAGGAGCGATAAATTGAAATACGCAGTTTTAGGCGCTTTTGGTCAACTGGGAAGAGATCTTTGCCCTGCCTTGGGAGAGGGGGCGATCGCCTTGGATCGAAGCAAAATCGATTTAGGTATACCAGAAACCATTGGCAAATGCCTTGACGAAATTAGTCCTGATGTGGTGGTGAATTGTGCAGCTTATAACTTTGTAGATAAAGCTGAAACCGAGCCCGATAGTGCAATGCGAATCAATGCCTGGGGGTTAAAAGAGTTGGCGCAGTGGTGCAAAGTAAAGGGCAAATATTTGGTGCACTTTAGCACCGATTATGTATTTGGCCTCGATAGCAAACGAAATAAACCCTATGAGGAAACCGACAAACCTGGCCCGGTAAGCAATTATGGGATTAGTAAATTGGCAGGAGAATACGTGGTGAGTGCCAACTGCCCTAATCATTTATTGATCAGAACTTGTGGCTTATATGGGGTATGGGGAAGCGGAGGCAAAGGCGGAAATTTTGTGGAAACGATGTTGCGAGTCGCTGCACAAGGAAAGCCCTTAAAAATCGTATCAGACCAGTATTGCACCCCCACCTATACCAAAGATTTGGCATTAGCCAGCGCCTTGTTGATCAAGAGTAAAGCGCAAGGATTACTGCATCTTACGAATCAAGAATCCTGCTCGTGGTATGAGTTTGCGCAAACCATTTTTGAGCTTAGCCAAATTGAGGCTTCGATTTCACCTATTTCGAGCAAGGATTACAACGCCCCTGCAGCCCGCCCTGGGTATAGCGTAATGCAATCAGGGAGATCGAAAGAGCTAGGCTTTGCTCCCTTTAGAAGCTGGAAACTTGCATTGGGCGATTATTTGCAGGAAAGAAAAACTAAGCACTAAAGTGGTTTAGTAATTCTGAAAAAACCAAGCTTGGTTGTTGGCATTTATTAAGTTTAGGTTATACTATCTAACTGAAAGTTTATTGCTCCTTAGGGAAATTTTTAATTTAAACATGACAGCCGCAGATAACAACTCTGAAAATTCAACAGGTACTCCTGCAAGTGCGGAAGTGTCACGGAATCCGGTGCGCGAAAAACGAGCTGTTTCTGATCGCAGGCAGGAATTCATTCCTGTTGTAGTTGAACGACGCACGGGTTTGGATCGCAGAATTGAATCTGAAAAACGTAGGATGGTCGATCCCGTAACTTTTGAAAAAGAATACAACGGCGACGAGGTGGCATTCATGAATGCCATGGATCAATACAAGCGCTCTAACCGTAGACCATTTCCAACCTGGAGTGAGGTTCTTGAAGTATTGGTTTCTCTGGGATATCGTAAAGTAGCAGAAGCTGCACCTTTGCCCGGACTACCTGTAAAAATAGAAAACAAAGATCAAGTTTAAATCTGATTTTACTCGGGATCGATTTCCAATCCAACAGCTCGCATCAGTTCCAATGCATTTGAATGTCTGACAACCCCAGGCTTCATGGTGTAATCAAAGTTCAAATTTCCTTCTTCAAACCTATCAGCGAAGTGCGTGTTTTTGGCATCGGATATGGATTGATCTGCAATTGCAGCAAGTGAAAGATCGTGTGTGGTTACTATGCCAATTGCGGATCTGCGCATAAGCCCTTTAAGCACGCCTGATGCACCTAGCTTACGATCGTGTGAATTGGTCCCGCTGAAGATTTCATCTAAAAGAAAAAAGACCGGAACTACGCCATCAGCAAGGTCGACCACTTGACGTACCCGTTGAATTTCTGCGTAGAAGCGTGATTTTCCCTCAGCAAGGGAATCCTGAATTTTTAAAACAGCAGCAAGAGCCATGGGTGATATTTGCATGGATTTGGCTTTTACGGCTGCCCCTGCAAAAGCCAGAACAGTATTGATGCCCACGGTTCTTAAGTAAGTGCTTTTACCCGACATATTCGAACCGCTGACGATCATAAGTTTGGTCTTGGAATCCATTTCGAGATCGTTACGCACGCATGCATCTTTGTGCATGAGGGGGTGGCCAAGCCCGGTGGCATGGTAGAAGGATTTTTCTTGGGAAAGTTCAGGGAAGATATCTTCTGGATTCTCAAACGAATAGTTGGCGAAAGAATTAAGTGCCTCGAACTGGCCGATAGTTTTCATCCATTCATGTACATGTTTGCCATTAGTTGTGCGCCAATTTTCGAGCCCGTAACCAACCACAATTTTCCAATTCAGCAAAAAACCAACGGGGGAAAACATAAGGTTTTTTAGCGCGTTGGAAAGATCGATCCAGACCGCCAGATTAGAAATTAAAACAGACGGAGGATTTTTCGAAGATGTATCCTGAATCCGGGTTTTCATTTCCTTGAGCTTTGCGCTATTAAATGAGTTGTTTTCGAGGAAGGCCATCGCCCGGGATAATACACCAAAAGAACCGGTATGAAGGTCAACGCCTTGGTAGATTTTTTCCAAGCTTCGTGCCATGAATGCGTGGAGGATGATGTTTGCAAAAATAGCGATGGCAATGGGGAAGAGCCCCAACCCCAAAACAACGCAGGCATGAATGGAAAATAAAGAGTAGCAGGCAAGGGCGAGTGCGATAAAAAGCGGGATTTTAGATAACAGATGCGGAGGTTGATCTGCCCATGAAACCAAAGAGGCAATATCTGCTGGGTTCTTGCTACTTCCAGCGCGTGCATTCATTTCCTGCCTTAAATTAAGTAGCGGTGCAAGTTCTCGAATGGATTCTTGCCTGCGAATAATTTCATTCGCATCTGCAGGGCCTTGCAACCATTCTGCAAGTGTTTTTTGCCCCACAAGGGTGTTTGCAATGCATAGCAATTCGAAAAGTGAACCCGTGCCGAAAATATCCAGATCATCTGCATAAGGGTGATTTGCGGTGCGAAAACGCATGCCTTGGCTGCCTTTTCCCTGCCATTTGAATTTAAGCCTTGCTACTCCTGATTGATAAAATTCGAGATTACGGGAGACATCTTGCCAGGCTCGGGTCACTTTTTCGTGTAAGACAAGCAAAACAATAAAAGGTGGAAGCGTGGCTAATAACAACCAAGCAGAAAATTCTTGCCTGCCTAAACTGAGCCAGCAAAGTAAGCCAAACAAAACAAACCATAGGATTCTGGACTGGCCCAGTAGGTTTTCCCACCGGGCAAGGGATTTATTTTGGATCAGTAGGGACTTTTCCCTTTCCTCATAAATGAGTAAAGGGTTTTGTTCTGAGTAGTTGGTTGAAAGTTGTGCCATGGTTTATCTATCGGTTCCAATGATTAATAATCCTCTTTTTACAAGTTTGCAGGGTTAGATGCCTTAAAATAAATGTGAAAACTTAAAAACGGTGGGAAGAAAGTTTAAAAGTCCGATTCTGCAGTCTGGGTAAGGTGAATATACTTTCAGATTCAACCTTTGTTTGATTGACTGAAATAATTAATGCAGTTAGCCTAATAGATGTACAGCCTGCCTTCTTGGAGAGCAAAATGATAAGAATTGATGCTAAAAAAGGTCCCAAATTTTGCGACGGATTTACCCGCAGGGATTTTATCCATGCAGGGGCTCTTCCTTTGCTTGGTTTAACCTACCCTAAATTTTTGGCAGCGAAAGCAGCGGCGCCAGCACCCGTTGGCGATTCGGATGTAAATTGCATCATGCTCTTTCTCGTGGGTGGGCCCAGTCATATCGATACTTGGGATCCAAAGCCAAATGCGCCTGAAGAAATTCGAGGCCCTTTCAAAACTATTCAAACTAATGCCCCGGGCGTTCGAATCACCGAGATCTTTCCAAAATTAGCCAACCATATGGATAAGGTTTCGCTTATCAGATCGGTTTATCATACCGCCAGTGCAGTGCATGATACAGGCCATCAAATGATGCAAACAGGCAGACTGTTTACAGGTGGCATTGAGCATCCCCACACTGGTTGCGTTATGACTTATCTAAAAGGGCAAAGGGGTGAAGTTCCTGGCCATGTTCTTATCCCAAAGCCCATCGGCCGGACGGGTGGTAACATGCCTCATGGGCAGACCGCTGGTTATCTTGGTAAGCAGCATGATCCATTTGTTTTGGATGCGGATCCTTCTGTAAAAGATTTTAAAGTTCCAGATTTGCTGCCCCCTGATTACATCACATCGGTAAGGGCGGATCGCAGGCGTAAATTGCGTGATTCAGTAGATGCGAATGTTGCAGCTTTCGAAAAAGATTCTAAATCCAAGCAGTTTGATGACAATTTCAACCTTGCTTACAAGTTGATGACCAGCCCAACAGCTCGTGAAGCTTTTGCGTTGAATCAAGAAACCGATAGTTTGCGAGATCGTTATGGCAGAACCCGCTTTGGCCAATCTTGCCTACTTGCCCGAAGGTTGATCGAACGGGGTGTTCGATTTGTGACTGTGAATATGTTCGAAACAGTGTTTGATGAAATCACTTGGGATATCCATGGATCGAGGCCATTTACCGACATTACCGAAATGTCGAAATTGGTTGCACCAAATTTTGATCAGGCATTCAGTGCATTGATGGAAGATTTGACGGAAAGAGGGTTGCTGAAAAACACCGTGGTAACAGCTTTAGGTGAATTTGGTCGAACGCCAAAAATCAATCCCGCAGGTGGGCGCGATCATCATCCTGGAGTATGGACAATATTAATGGGTGGCGGGCCAATCAAGGGGGGCAGGGTGGTAGGGGAATCCGATGAACTTGGATATGCGCCCAAAACCAGACCCGTATTACCAGGCGAAGTTGCTGCAACACTTTTCAAGGCTTTTAATCTTGATCCCCATCATGAACTTCCCGGGCCGCAAGGCAGACCAATGCCCCTTGTCGATTTTAATCTCAACCCGATTCGCGAACTGTTTTAATTGCCTTTAACCTTTGTCGGATGTTCTTATCATGTGCAAAAACTTAGTGATCGCAATGTCGGTGTTATTTCTCGGAGCTTCCTTCGCTGATGCCCAGCAGGTAAGGGTGCTACCCGAGGTGATTGAATTGCAAGGACAGGGTGAATTAAGGTCTGTTTTTGTAGGCATTGTGCAAGATGGTTCTGTGGTTGAAGATCTTTCCACTGCTGCCGCTTTTGCTTCATCCAATGTCAAAGTCTTTACCGTTGATCAAACTGGGAAAATTAAAGCTGTTGCAGATGGTGAAGCTGTTTTGCAGGTTAAAACAAAACAGGGCGACTCCACAGCTAAAGTCACTGTTAAAAATGCCCTTGCCCCTAAAAAAATTAGTTTCGAAAACGAAGTCATTCCTGCTTTTACCCGTGCTGGTTGTAATTCTGGTTCCTGCCATGGCGCCCTTGCAGGGAAAGGCGGTTTGAAGTTATCTCTTCGAGGTTATGATCCCGCTGCAGATCTATTTGTTCTTACTAGGCAGGCCAACGCCCGAAGAGTTGATTGGGCTAATCCCGATTCTAGCCTTTTGCTAGCCAAGGCCTCGTTGAAGTTGCCACATGGTGGTGGTAAAAAACTTCCGAGTGATCACGCTGATTATAAACTTCTTTTTGATTGGATTTCGCAGGGAACCATGCCATCGGCCCCCAATGAGCCAAAAGTTGCTGCAGTGGAAATCATACCCAGTAAGTTAAGACTAAAATCAGGTGATAAACTTCGAATGATCGCCCAGGCCCGATACACCGATGGCAGGGTTCGTGATGTTTCTCATTGGGCCAGATTTTCTTCCAGTGAAGATCTGGTTGCCTCGGTTGATCAGGATGGCGCAGTTCAAGTTTCG
>JAPLNF010000023.1 GCA_026692965.1 Planctomycetota bacterium | reverse complement strand
TGGGCTCTCGATCGGATGAAAAGAAAATTCATCGAAATAGCAGATTTGCCCGATCAACGAAACATTCTTTCCATTTTGCTTGAAGAAGCACTCTTGATTGAAAAAGAAGACCGCGCAATGTGTCAATCCATTGGCAAAATTGGAGCAACTCTTGTCAAAGATGGATTTGGCATTCTCACCCATTGCAACACCGGTGGCCTTGCAACGGCAGCGTATGGCACAGCTTTATCCGTTATTTTTACTGCTTACGAGCAAGGCAAATCCATCCATGTTTTCTGCGATGAAACTAGGCCACTCATGCAAGGCGCTCGTCTCACTTCTTGGGAATTATTACAAGCTGGAATTCCTGCTACTCTTATTTGCGACAGCATGGCTGCACAAGTCATGAAAGAAGGCAAAATCAACATGGTAATCGTGGGGGCTGATCGGATCGCAGCCAATGGCGATTCCGCAAACAAGATTGGAACTTATGGGCTTTCTGTGCTTGCTCATGCGCACAACATACCTTTTTATGTAGCTGCCCCATCAAGTACCTTTGATCTTAGCTTAAAAGATGGTTCAGGAATCCCGATTGAACAACGAAACCCTAAGGAGATCACCGAGCCCTTTGGCAAACAGGTTGCTCCCACGGGTGTTTCAGTTTACAACCCTGCCTTTGATGTAAGCCCTGCCCATTTGATTACGGGCATCATTACTGAAAAATCGCTAATAACTCCGGTCAACGCCAAAAACATTAAAAACTCCCTTTGAATTGGTAGTGTTTAAACAAGTGCAAAAACTAACTTGGAATTGGCCTTAAACTCTATTACAATAATTCCAGTGCTGTGATTGTGATCCATTTGGATATTCACCTACCCGTAGCTTCAAGGAACTAACATGAAATCGATTGCCAGAATGGGCCTCTTCTTTACCTTTTTAACTTCTGTTTTTGCTGCATCAGCAGATGTATCATTTGCACAAACTTGGGGCACGATCAAAGGCCAAGTAGTATTTGCAGGCGCTACCCCTACACCTGAAAAACTAAAAGTAAACAAAGATGAACAGCACTGCCTTTCCAAGGGCGATATTCTTTCGGAAAAGTTTGTAGTCGATCCTAAAAGCAAGGGCGTGCGTTGGGTAATGGTTTGGCTGGTTGATAGCAAAAACCCCAAGGCTCAAATCCCAATTCATCCTTCTTTGGAAGAAGTTAAACAAAAGGATGTTGTTCTTGATCAACCTTGCTGCGTTTACGAACCCCATGTACTTGGAATGCGAGCTGGACAAGTGCTTTTAACCAAGAACAGCTCCCCCGTTAACCATAATGTCAACATCATCAGCACTGGAAACAATCCCAGTCAAAATCTTCTTATTCCCGCAGGAAAAGAAATAAAAGTTGAAGGTTGGGGCGCTGCTGCAGCACCCACTAAAATCGAATGCAATATTCATCCTTGGATGACCGCTTGGGTCAGGGTTTTCAATCACCCTTACTTTGCTATCACCGACAAGGATGGGAACTTCGAAATGAAGAATGCTCCTGCAGGCGAATATAATCTTGTCACTTGGCAAGAAGAAGTTGGCTGGGTTAAGGGCGGTAAAGTCGGTGTACCAATCAACATCAAAGTTGATGGCGTAACCGATGCTGGGAAAATCGAATTAAACCCCGCTGCTAATTAGTCAGCAAGTTTATCTGTAACAATTTGAACCCTTCCAAAGGAAACTTTGGGAGGGTTTATTTTTTGCTCGCAACTTTGTTTTCTTGATAAACACCACAGGCTTTGACAAACCCTTGAAACAAAGGATGGGCACTGGTTGGCTTGGACTTGAATTCAGGATGGCTTTGTACTGCTAAAAACCAAGGGTGATCAGCGATTTCGATGGCCTCAACCAAATTGCCATCCGGACTGGTACCGGAAAACACCATGCCATGCTTCTCGTATTGGCTTTTAAATTTATTATTGAATTCGTAGCGATGCCTGTGCCTTTCGTG
>JAPLNF010000022.1 GCA_026692965.1 Planctomycetota bacterium | reverse complement strand
CCGCTACCACATCAGGAACCATTAATTCTACAACAGATAAGGATGTGTTTTCTTTTACAGCAACCGCCAATGGTTCCATAACCATCAATGTTGAAGCAACCGCAAGCGCACTTAATACTTATCTTTTTGTTTATGATTCTACCGGGAACATTCTACTTGCTTACAATGACGATATTTCCTCCCCAGGTGAGACCAATAGTAGAATTAGCCTGCAGGTGATCGATAAAGCTGTTTATTACTTCATGGTTTCAGGTGCTGCGGGTACCAAAGGGGATTATGACCTTGCGGTAACTCCAGTTACAGACTCCGTAGGCAACACCATCGAACTTGCAACCAACCGTCCTGTTTTCACCACTACCAACCCTAACACCACGGTTGGCACCGTAAATGGTTCCATCGAAAGTAATGGCGATTTAGATTTTTATAAAGTTGCAACGGGCGGGCAAAGGCCTGGTAGATATGAGTTCAGGGTTTCCGCAGACCCTGCGTCTAATGGCCTTGATACCACGATTGCCGTTTATTCAGAAAATGGTCAATTATTGGGCGAAAATGATGATATCTCTATTGCCCCGATAAACAAGAATAGTTCCCTTTCATTAAACTTAACTGCTGGCGAAATTGTTTATGTAAGAGTTGCTGGCTATGGCGAAAGCAAAGGCGCTTACAAATTTGAGGTGGTTTATCTTGGTGGAGCCAAAGCTGATGATTTTGGTGGCACTATTGATGATGCATCCTCCTTCCTCCTTGATGCTACGCACCACTATTCTATTTCAAATTCAAATGCTGGAATCCAATTTGCTGGCGATGTCGATGTCTTTCATAGTGTTGCAGATCTTACTGGCAATATAACTTTGTTGTTGACTCCAGATGCAAATTTGCAAGGCAACATCAGGGCTTTCGTTACTCGCAATGGAGAAAACATTCAGGTTGGAAGTGTAAATGGTAGTGCCGTGGGCGGGGTTGTTAATCTTACTTTCCTAGTATCCGCATCCGAGAATTTTTACATTGAGATATCTGGAAATAATAGCACCGTTGGCGCCTTTTCCCTTTCAGTAAATAATGTGACTGCAACCAATATCGTCCGCCCAACAGATGCCTCAGTTATTGTTCGTGCCGCAGATGAATTAAATAAAGATTTTGCTCAAATCGTTGCTGAAGCTAAGCGTGATGCAGATATAAATGGTACCAGCAAGTTAGTTATGGATCGTTTGCTAGCAGCGATTCTTAGGCTTATTCCTGGGTTTACAGGTTTAGTTGCCTTCTTGGACCCTGTTGATTTTAACCTAACCGGTAGCGGTGGCACTGTCGGTTCTCAGGGCAGCAATACCACGAATTCCAATCCTTCCGCTAGTCTTTCCAGTAAAGGCGCCTTGGACCTTGTGGTTATCCCTGGGGCTGCTGCTGGGCAATATAAGTTAAACATGACCGGCGTCGGTAGTAGCGCAGTTCTTGCTGGTGTAGCCATGGTTGGTGCAAATGGGGTACCCATTTATCCAACAGTAGGGGGCCAAAGTGGCGGGGGTATTGCTGCTACTAATGTTCCTAAAACAGGTTTGAACTTAGTCCTTGATTTTGGAAGTGATGGCGGCGGTGAATCCTCGGCTTCAGCATCAACTTCTTCTACTAGTGCATCTTCTACCGCATCCGCTGCCACCGGGCTAACCGGCTTGGCCGCTTTAGCGAATGCAATCACCCAATCCGCCACTGCGTCGGGTGCAGGCTCAGCAACATCTGCAGCTAGTCTTGCCAACCTCGCTTCCTTGGCATTAGGCCTTGGTAGTACAGCAGCAACTTTGGATGAAAAGCAACTTGCCAAGGATTTGGGCGGTGATGCCCCGGCTGGCGAGCTTGATCTCAGTGATTCAGATGATTTGAAAACAATTGGGTCGTTTGTCATGGTTACCTTTGCGCAAGCGTATAAAGGTTTCAGTCAGGCAGTATTCAGCACTTTGGATGCAGAGAATCAAGTGGTTTCTGAAATTGCGAATATCTTTGATAAAGTTTTGCCAGCTTTGGTTCCTTCCGAATTTGAAAACGCAGTTGAAAACCTTCTCGTACAAACCAAAAATTCTTTACTTGAAGATGCTAAAGCGACCCTTTTAAAGACTGGCGATATTCTGGCAGATATTATAATGTCGAAGCTGGTTAAAAATTTGCCCCCTGCCCAACCTGCTAAAAACAAAGTGGACGCTAAAGTTCCTTCCTTTGAGTTTGTGATTGCAAATTTAGTTGAGCAAAACAAAAACGAGAGCGCTACTGAAGAAAATTGCTTCGGTGAACATACTGCAATCATCGAGAAAATTCCCCAATGTTTTGAGGGAATCTTCAACTCTGTGAATCGAAACGCCCTTGATGATTCTTTATCGGGGCCTTCAATTCTCCGCAATGATCAGCAAAACAAAACGGCTGAAGCCCTAGGCGTTATTGCAGGTGTTCTTCTTGCCCCGGGTTTTCTTAGTAGCACCAATGGTACACAGTCACCCGCTTTTGAAAAGCCAAAGCCCAGAAAACAGAAATCCTGATTCTTGCCGATTCTACAAGACTCCACCTTGGTTGAATGATAAGATATTTCTTTGTTCTTCAGTGTGACCTTGTGGAGTTATTTCATGCTTCTTCAATCAATCACTTTGATTGTCTGCCT
>JAPLNF010000021.1 GCA_026692965.1 Planctomycetota bacterium | reverse complement strand
TGAGAAAGATTATTTTGTCAAGGAAATCGCCTTCGGAGAATTGGCAGGAACAGGAAGCGCACCTGTATTACCAGGCGCTAATGCACCTATCCCTGTAATTAAATCAAAGTAGATTCACTACTTCGTTGCGGTGGGTTTTGGTTTGCGCTCTTCGGGTTCCACCGCATCGGGTTTGAATTGCCCCAAGTCATCTAGCTTTGTAATGATGCCATCCCTCGGGATTTCAGCGCCAGCACTCCAGACGATTCCATTGAGGATGCACTTGCGCATGTCTTCTTCTTTCCAATTTCGGAAGAAGTGTGGCATCACGATTGCAAAGCCGCGCCCACCATCTTTTCTTTGCGTTGCCCAAGCAACTACTTCTGAACTTGGTTTTTCCGGGGGCAACATTGCGGTTGCTATTGCAGTTACATTTGCAGCAAGCTTGTTGCCATCCTTGCCAAAATAATTGTTGATGTAGGGTTCATCATTGATGGTGTATTCTTTCCAACCACGGTTGATCGGGTGGTCCTTCGCTGCGGGCGTGATGGTTGATTTTGGGAAAATGCGAGCGATGCTTTTATGATGCTTGCACCCTGTTGCAAAATAGCCACCCATCCATTGTAGTAACGGGTGGTCGCCATCTTCCGCGACATCCTTTGCAGTCAATCCGGTTGCGTAATGCACGCAGACAATCCCACAGCCTCGATCCATCATGGTTCCTATATCCTTCAGGATTTTCGAAGGCTCTGGCATTTTCATCGGTGGGAAAACATCACCAATGAACACGAGGCTTGAATACGATGCAAGCACTGCAGGGTCTTCCGGCCATTTCGAAACAACATCAGCGTTGATGGGTGCGGAGTTCGTAATATTCTCTAGGCAATGCTTCATCAGCCTTGCTCCAGCTGGAACTTCATGGGTGCCTGGGGGATGTGAAGATGGCCCTGTAATAATTAGAATTCGGGGTTTTTTGTCCTCTGCAATTAGGGTGCTTGTAGTTGCAGCCAAACTTGCCGTCACCGTTCCAACAAATGACCTGCGATCCATGGTAATGCCTCTTTAGGTTGATGAATATGGATTGATTGTAACGGCAGATATGGTTGAGTTCTCTAGCGTTCTTTAAAAAGATGCCCTTTGGGTTTCACGAGATCTTCATTGCATCTGCCGGCTACCCATTCGTTTCCTTCTTGACATTTACAATGCATCCACTTAAACTATCCTCTGGTTTTTCATTCAACAGGATTTTTGGCTTATGTGTATTTCTGCACTATCTTCGAAGCCTTTCTTTGCCATCTGCTTGGCAACGAGTCCTGTCGTATTTGGTCAAGGGTTTACCTGAACCAAATAATTCTTCGTGGCGGCGTGTCCGTTCCACTCGTTCTGGCTAGGCATTGGATGCCTTAATCCCCAGTTCGCAACCCTGTAAAACTATCGTTTTGTATTATTATTGTATTTGTTACTGCCTTTTAAATGGAGTTTTTACCCATGCTTACCAAGCATCTTGCTTCTAAAAAAGCATTCACCTTGATTGAGTTGTTAGTTGTTATCGCTATTATTGCTATCTTGATTGGTTTATTATTGCCTGCTGTGCAAAAAGTGCGTGAAGCAGCAGCCAAAACCCAATCCAAGAATAACCTAAAACAATTGGCGCTTGCGGTTCATAATTGTCATGATCAATACCAAATCACCCCTCCAATGTATGGCGTGGTGGGCACTCAAGTTGCTGGAACTGGTGCAGGGGGTGGCAGCCAAGCTTCCCTTTTCTTTAATCTTTTGCCCTATATCGAACAAGAATCAGTTTATAAATTAGGCAAAGATGTAGGCCGTAGTTCAGTGATCAAGGGTTTGAACAACCCGCTTGATCCCACTTGGTCCGCCAACAATGGCGTCTATACTTTGCCTACAACTGTGCCAGTTTGGATTGCAGGCGGCCTTACCAACCCTTGGCCAAGTTGGGCCAAAACGGCGACTGGAACTTCTTGGGGCCTTTCCAGTTACTCTGCAAATTTCCAAGTCTTTGGCGATAATGGGATTAAGTTTACTGGTATACTTGATGGCCTTTCCCACACGACTATTTTTGGCGAACGTTATGCAATTGCTACACGTACTGGCACTAGTCTTCCTACTGAAGGCGCTGGTCTTTGGGCTTATGGTACCCCACCCGTTGTTACCAGTTATGATAATGCTACTAGCCCGGTCACCGTGCTAGCTACTTCCACTTATTCCAGTTCTTATTGGACTCGTTTTGGTTATGTGAACATGTCGGGTGCCAGCGCAGGTTGGACTACCAACCCAGCCTTGCAGACCGTTAACTGGAACTGCCAATGTCATATGGCCCCCCAGTTTAATCTCCGGTCCAATGAGGTTCACCCTCTTAAATTGCATGGCATGGGTTCTACCATTAATGTTGCTATGGC
>JAPLNF010000020.1 GCA_026692965.1 Planctomycetota bacterium | reverse complement strand
TGCAGACTTCAACCTTGTAAAAGCTGAAGCACAGTACAAGATTGATTTGGAAAAGCACAAAATTGCTGCCAAGAAAGCCAAGGACGATGGCAAGCCCATACCTAGAGTTCCTCAGAAACCAAACCAACCAAGGCATAACAATCATTTCCCAGGAAATCTTTTCAATGGGAAAATCAGCCCACTCGTTCCCTACTCTATCAAAGGAGCAATCTGGTATCAGGGCGAAAGCAATGCTGGAAAAGGCAGTGCTGAAGTTTATGGCTTGCAACTTGCAACCTTGATCAATGATTGGCGCGCCCGCTGGGGCCAAGGCGATTTTTATTTCGCCTGGGTTCAACTTCCTAACTTCCACAAACTTCAAACCGAGCCAGTTGAAGAATCCGGCTGGGTTACCGTTAGAGAAGAAATGGCCAACACTTTGAAACTCCCCAATACAGGAATGGCAATCACCACCGATGTAGGCGAAGCTAACGATATTCATCCCAAAGACAAACAGAATGTAGGTAAGAGGGTTGCCATGTGGGCCTTGGCTAAAGCTTATAATCAAGAAAAGATTGCTTCTTCAGGCCCGCTTTTCGCCTCGCATGAAGTCAAAGGGAAGGAAGTTATAATCCGCTTCACCAATACCAATGGCGGGCTAAAATCATCCGGCCCCGAGCTAAAAGGTTTTGCAATTGCAGGAGCCGATAAGAAATGGAAGTTTGCAAACGCTCGTATCGAAGGTGAAACCGTCATCGTTTCTAGCCCCGATGTAAATGCGCCATTGATGGTGCGTTTCGCTTGGGCAGACAACCCAATTGCAACTTTGTTCAACGGTGCTGGAATACCCGCAGCACCTTTTAGAACTGATAAATAGATTCAGCAATACTTCGAAGAAGAAAGAGGAGCATTTACTGTTCCTCTTTCTTTTTTACTTTGAACTAGCAGACCCACCTGCGGGCCTACGATTGGCTAGTATTTCGCTGATTCGGGTGCGGGCTTCTTTACGAAGCTTCTCAACTATTTCAGGATTATTATCAAACACATTGGTTGTTTCCCCAGGATCTTTTTCAAGATTAAAAAGCATGTTCTCTTCTGCTGCATTACCCTTTTCTTTCTTCTTTTTTGCTTTGCCTCCTTCATCTGAATCTGGAAGAAACAATTTCCACTCGCCCATACGGATGGCTTGAACAGGATTTGCAAGGTTGGCAGTACAATAAAGATGCACATCACGAACAGGGCCAGCTTTATCATCCATCATCAAGGTAAATATATCCTTGCCATCAATGATTTGCTTGGGATCTAACTTAGCACCTACAATTGAGGCAAGAGTTGGTAGCACATCGATATTCCCTGCAATCTGGCTGCATTGGGTGCCTGCAGGAATTTTCCCGGGCCAGCGCATGATGCAAGGCTCTCTCACTCCACCTTCAAAATTGCTACCCTTCTTACCCCGGAATGGACCAGCAGAACCCGTAGCAGGCCCATTATCTGAAGTGAAGATTACCAAAGTTTTTTCATCCAACCCTAGCTCCTTAATTGTTTTCATCACCTGCCCAACCGACCAATCGATTTCCTCGATCACATCTCCCAATAAACCAGAAGCACTTTTTCCTTTGAATGCTTCTGAAGCAGCCATCGGCCCGTGAATCATGGTGTGTGGCAGATATACAAAGAATGGCTTTTCCTTATTTTGCTTCATGAACCCGATTGCTTCTTCCGTATATCGTTTGGTCAACAACGATTGATCAGGTTCCGTTTCGATCGTCTTTTCACCTCTTATCAAAGGCAATGGCGGGTTCCCAGGCCTTTTGGAATTCATGTCATTGCTATAAGGCAGTCCAAAATAATGATCAAATCCATGCTTGGTGGGAAGGAATTCGGGCAGATGGCCCAGATGCCATTTGCCAATGCAGGCAGTTGTATACCCTGCAGACTTCATCACTTCCGCAACCGTAGTTTCTGCAGAATTGATGCCTATTTTAGCCTGTGGGAACAAAACGCCCGGGATGGATATTCTTTGATTGTAGCAACCCGTCATTAATGCTGCGCGCGACATAGAACAAACAGGAGTCGCATAAAAGGAATGAAATTTCCTGCCTTCCTTTGCAAAGGTATTAAGATTAGGCGTACGAACCTTGGTACTGCCGAAGGGCTCGATATCACCATATCCCATGTCATCAATGAATATAAGAACCACATTAGGCTTGGCAATATCAGCAGCACCGCAAATAGCAGAGCTGAAAAAGAAAACAAAAAGAATGATGAAAGGCGCAAGATGCTTCATGTCAAAAAGTCCGATCGTAAATAATTAAAATGGCCTTGATTCATTTAAACTAAAGCAGTTGAATTTCAAAACCACATCGATATTAGATTAAACACCAAGGTGAAAGATTTGTACCGGATAAAACTAGAAAATACTCGATGGGAAGATTATTAGATTGACATCTAAATGAAAATACAACAAGATAAAAATATCTCAATATTGAGTTTTAGGATTTTTCTCTCCAATGGATTACATCATGACAACTATTGACGAACCGCGTTTAGAATCTGACCTCTCCTACCGTTTTAAATATCTTGCAGAGTTCATGCATTTCATCCCTGAAGACATACAAGCAATTCATGATGCAGCACCCTTACTCGCTCCAAAAGTACCTGCTTTAGTAAATGCAGTTTACGAACAGCTTCACGAAAACGATGCAACTTGGCGACACTTCCTGCCCGCCCAACCCGCAGATAAAGATGCATTGGCAAAGGCGCTGGAAAATCTGGATGCAAACCACGAGATCATTAAAAGCCGAAAAGAGCACCTTACCAATTACCTGGTAACCTTAGTAACCAAGCCCTACGATGGGAAAATGTTAACTTACTTAGATATGGTGGGAAAAATTCACACATCAAAAGCGGGCAATCACAAAACGACCATTCCTTTGGTGCAAATGAACGCCCTGTTGGGATTTGTTTCGGATGCACTTCTTTGCAAGATTCTAAATCTGAATCTTGAACGTCATCAAGAAATCGCAACCATCCGGGCTTTTAATAAACTGCTTTGGATTCAAAACGATCTTATCAATCGCCATTACTCCAATTAATTTGCTGGATTTAATTTAACCAAAACAAGCTCTCTCTTTAAAGAGGGGGCCTGCTTATATAAATGATTTACACTCGCAATCTAGCCAAAGGTAAACCTTTTGGATTGATTGTTAAATACGCACACTTTAATTTCAAAAGAAATAATCTACGCTTTCAGAATGGGCTTGGGAAAGCTTGAATAATTATCCCTACCCTCATCTTTCTAGAATTCACCAATCATGTTAATCTTGCCATTGCTATTACCCGGGGATTTTTGACTCGATGACGGAGAATGAATGCAATCGCTTACTTCTATAAATTCATCACCGTACACTAGGCCCGCACTTTTACTGATCCTCTTGGTTGCTTGTGTTCTAACGGGGCTAAATGCAATAAAACCTGTGCATATGGATGACAATGTGTTCATAGCCTATGCGGACGAATTCATCGTCCACCCATTAAATCCCTATGATTTTAATTTCGGTTCGCCCAACTTCATATCCGCAAACCAACTGCTTGTTCCCCCTGTCCTTCCGTACTATCTGGGAACGGGAATTGCACTGCTAGGCAACAACCCAATCCTCTTTAAGCTCTGGCTTTTTCCTTTTGCCTTACTGCTTTCAGGATCGCTGTGTTATTTATTCAAACGCTTTGCTTCTGGGTATGAAACTAAACTTTTATGGTTCACCGTTTTATCACCTGCGATACTTCCTGGATTTAATTGTATGCTGGAAATTCCCGTACTAGCTTTGGGGCTTACCGCTTTGGTATTAGCATTTGAATCAATCGAAAAATCCTCCATCAGCCTTACTATCCTCAGCGGATTAATTTTAGGTTTGGCAATTGAAACCAAGTACACAGCATTAATCACCTTGGCTACGATATTTTGTTTGTACCTGCTCAATAGGCGGTTCTTTCAAGGTATAGCTGTGGTTTTTATCGCATTACTCGTGTTTATTTCGTGGGAATTTTTTATCCACTTGTCGCAAGGCCAATCTCACTTCATCATTCACCTAGGGCAAAGAAAAGGCAACTTCATCCGTAGATGCCTTCATCTGATTTTACCCTTAATTACCCAAGTCGGTGGTATAGCAACAATCATTGCCCTGATAGGGATGCTGGCATGCAAGGTTGCCCCTCGCATTATCATCATTACTGCAGTTTTGATTTTTATGGCTTTTGCTTCCCTTGCATTGATTCCCGCAGATTTCCTCACACTAAAGGATTCACAATCAGGCCGCATTTGGCTTACCCTTTCTACGATTGTTTATGGATTGATGGCGGTACTGGTTTGGGGAACTATGGGCACAGTGGTTTTTAAATTGCTTGCCACGAGTGTAAAACCAGCTAATGAAAATCTACCCTTGGGTGAACGACATCTAGAATGGTTTTTATGCACATGGCTAATGCTCGAGCTAATGGGTTACTTTGCGCTTTCGCCATTTCCCGCGGTGCGAAGAGTGATTGGAATCACCCTGGTTTTTACTTTTATTGCAGCAAGGCTTTTATCCAAAACGCAAGCTTTGAAGGAATCTTCACAAAACCTGTTACAACTTATTATTTGTTTTGGAATAAGCCTTGGGGTTTTATTTTACTCGGTTGATTTTCTCGATGCCCAAGCAGCAAAACAAATCGCACATGAAATCAAACACAAGAATTGGAACATTGCGAAAGATAATACGTGCTGGCATCTGACTTGGTGGGGTTTGAGTTACTATGCAGATAAGCAGGGGTTAAAACAGTTGGCACTAAATCAAACAATTCCTAAAAAGGGCGACATCATTTCGGTTCACAACATTGAGGAATTGGTAAAGTATTTAAAAATGCACAAGGAACTAGATCTTGAGCTTTTAGAAACAGTTGATGTTGGGGATGGATTTCCACTACGCACTACCTCAAATTATTATTCAGGCCGAACGCCTATGGAACATAACCAAGGCCCACGGGTTTCAATCTTGGTTTACAAGGTGAGATGAAAAAGAAACAACCCCTTTCAACGGAAGTGAAAGAGGTTGTAATTATTATTCAGAACATAACACTAATTATCAAAGTTAACGATTTCCCTGCCATGGGAGGTAAAATCAAAAGCGGATCATCATAAAGCACTTAAATATTATTGTTCCAATAACCCTACAGACTCTACTTAAAACCATCCACTCTGTTATTTTCATCTTCCAAAGAATCACTTTCTTTTTTAGGAGAAAGTTTCAGTCCGGAGTGTTTAGAAATAAATTTTAGCAAAGCTTGCGTTGTTGGATCAGTTTCACTCATCATAAGCTTGAACATGATGCTTACATGATTACGATCCTTGATCTTTATACATTCCGCTTCGACTTTTTTACTTTTCAGAGCATCACAAAAGTCATGTGACATTTTTTCACATCCAGGTAAGTCTTTTTCAGCATAGATAATAATAAAGGGGGGTTCCTTGCCCGAGATGTGTTTTATGGGTGACGCACTTTCCATAGCCTCTTTCCCCTTACCAATCACGCTTTCGTTGCTCCAAAACTCGAAGGTATAAAAACCACTCATGGGCATTACGCCCTTGATGTTTTTAAGTGTCAGGTTTTGAGCTTTAAGAAATTCTTGATTGGTTGCAAGCAAGGCTGCGAGATGCCCTCCAGCAGATTGGCCAGAGATAAAAATTTGATCCGCGCGCTGAACTTGGGGCGACAAGCGATAACTAATGAGCACGACCCCTACACCATTTTTTGCAAATACCCGGCCAACCATTCCGTATTGCCAGCGATCACCGGAAGTCCACCCTCCGCCATGAATGAAGAAAAGGACCGGGTAATTCTTATGCCCTTTGGGCAAAAAAAGGTCGAGTTTATGTTTTTTTGGATCGGCATCTTTGTCATCGAAATAAGAGATATTCCTAAAGATCTCAGCTTCGAAGCTTCCGCCGGTTTTTGGTTTTGCATCTTCTGCTTGGGCCAATGCGAAGTTCGCATCAAATGCCCAAATAAACACTAAAACAGTTAAATTAGTTTTAAAATGAAACATGAAAGCACTCGTTAAAACAAAGGAAAAAGATTTGGATAACTATTAAGGTTGAGCTAAGGAAAATCACTGGTTCTAACCATATCGAACACTGATTTTAAAGCAAAGTAACAAAATTACTCTAAAATTATTCTACTCATAACTTTATTTATAGTAAAAGTTTGACAAATAAGCTAGTAAATCAAACCAGCATGCAGCCGACAATAAAAAGTGTGCCAGATAGGATGATGGATGCAGGCAGGGTGAACACCCAAGCCAGAAGAATTTTTCGACAAGTTTCAAACTGAACCCCAGAATTATTTGCAGCCATCGTTCCTGCTATTCCACTCGAAAGCACATGGGTAGTGCTGACAGGCATATGAAAAAAAACCGCACCAAGAATCGTAGCGGCAGTAACTGCTTCAGCGACTGCACCCTGCCCAAAAGTAAGATGTGTTTTTCCGATTTTTTCTGCAACTGTAATGACAATGCGTTTATACCCGATGGTAGTCCCCACCCCCAATGATAACGCCACGCCTATTACAACCCATAAAGGAATAAATTCGATGGAAGATTTAATGACATGATTAAGAGGGCTGATAGCCTTGGTAATATCAGGTGTGGTTTTTTCGAGTTTGCCCAAGGCAACTACAAGCCCATAAATTTCTTTGCGAACTTCCCAACGATTACCCTCAGAAACTTCTGCAAGCGAAGTTTTCCCATCCAAGCTTTCGAGCACCTTATCGGCCTGTTTAAGAATCGCAGCATCCGTGATATTCGCTTGCGCTAAAACCTGTTTCACATTTAAAACAGCTTCCCTGCAGGTTTTCGCCTTATGCTGATCATGGATATCCATCGCATAATAAACTGGCATGAAACCTATAAGCACCAGAAGAATAAGCCCCATTCCTTTTTGCCCATCATTTGAGCCATGCGCAAAACTCACTCCACCACAAGTAAGGATTAATATTCCGCGAATCCAAGAAGGAGGCGGGTTATTATCCACAGGTGGCGTATAAAGCCTTTGGTCACGAATTACCAATTTCATTGTAATCAATCCGATAGCAGCTAAAACAAATCCCAATAAGGGCGAAATCACCAACGCCATCATCACCGTTGCCACCTGGCCCCAATTAAGACCACCCAAACCATCGCCATTCATCCAACTGTTAACAATGCCAACGCCTAAAATTGATCCTATCAGCGTATGCGAGGTACTTACAGGCAATCCAATAACCCAAGTGCCCAAGTTCCAAATGATGCCCCCAATCAAAAGAGAAAGGACCATCACCAAAGCCTTACCGCCGCTAGCATCAATGAGGAGATCCACAGGCAAAAGATTGACAATACTAAATGCAACCGATGTACCGCCTACCATGACGCCCAAGAAATTAAGGAAGCCTGAATAAATTACTGCAGGAGTAGCAGGCAACGATTTGGTATAGATAACCGTGGTTACTGCATTGGCAGTGTCATGGAACCCATTAATGAATTCAAATCCAAACGCAATCGTAAGCGCGAATAGGAGAAAGAGCAAACTCATCAAGGGCAAACTGGAAGCTGCGGTAAATAATTCCATGGGTATCTCGTTCAGTAATTCGACAAAAAACCTTGCCGCCGCTAAAGAAACATGAACCATCAATTTATTACGAATTAACTCTGTAAGCGAAACTTTTAGGGTAGATTAACCAAATCATCACATTTGGAATGAATGATCACCCCCATCCTTAACAGGATAAAATATTCTCAAAATCAAGTTTTTCTGGCTAATATCACAAACTTACCTTATAGTTATTGTTCCTACCTGAACAAATGAGAATCCGCCATGCTTACCATTTGGGATCACGATAACCGCTATAGAAGAAGAGACTTCCTAAAAATAGGGGGCTTTGGCTTAGCAGGCTTGGCTTCTGGAAGCTTGGCAAAAGCGGATGAAAAAGCAGTATTAACAAATAAATCCGTGGTATTTCTTTTTCTGCATGGTGGGCCTAGTCAGGTAGAAACCTTCGACCCAAAGCCTAATGCCCCCAAGGAAATCCGCGGCCCGCTGGGAACGGTTCAAACCAACATCCCTGGAGTGCTTTTCGGTTCGCCTTTCCCGAAGCTTGCAAAGCATGCAGATAAGTTAACCATCGTTCGCTCTTATGTTCCGGGTGATGCCAACCACGATATCAAACCCATCGTTTGCAAAACCACCTCAGGGGCAAATCTTGGGAGTTTATATTCTGCAGTTGCGGGAATATCTCATCCGCAAAAAGCCATCCCGCGAAACGCTCTGCTATTTCCCAGAGCAGTCGACCCAGGTGCCCAAGCGGGCGTAATGCAGTTTGGCAAGTTCGATGCCACCGGGTCTTTTTCTCCATCGTTTGCCCCTGTTCAGCCAGGCGCAGGCAATGGCCTCATGCAGGATCTTAAAATCAAATTACCCCGCGACAGATTAGATGATCGGCTTGCATTACTGCAAAGCTTAGACAAAGTGCGCTGGGCCATCGAAGATACTCTGCGTGCAGAAACTTCTGATAAGTCACGCGAAATGGCTTTACTAGCACTCATGGGCGGCCTAGCGGATGCGCTAGATCTTTCCAAGGAAGACCCTAAAACTATCGCCCTCTACGATACAGCCTCTCTAATTCAGGTTGATGCCATCAGTAAGAAATGGAACAACCATAAGAATTATGCAGACAACGCCCGAACCTTGGGAAAACTACTTTGCCTATCCCGAAGAATGTGCGAACGAGGCGCAGGATTCGTCACCGTCACCACCAACTTCGTCTGGGATATGCATGCAGATTCCAACAATGCCACTATCGACGAAGGCATGGGTTATATGGCTCCGCCATTAGATCACGCTATTAGTGCGTTTCTTGAAGATGTAAAAAGTCGTGGGCTAGAAGATAAAATCATGTTGGTAGTATGTGGCGAAATGGGTCGTACTCCAAAAATCAATGGCAAGGGTGGTCGTGATCATTGGGGCAATCTTGGGCCATTGCTTCTAGCGGGTGGCGGGTACCCAATGGGTCAAGTCATCGGGCAATCAAAAGCGGATGCTTCTTCCCCCTCGTCTGAACCCGTTACCCAAGGGATGTTAGTGAGTACCGTCTTACAAACTCTGATCGATTATCCAAAGCTAAGGCTTTCGCCCGAAGTTGCACGCGAAGTATTAAACGCGGGCAGCCACAAGAACATCTTCGGTTAAAATCGCTACAACCCTACCCCCCGTATTACATATATTCCAACCTCTTATTCATTCTTAAAAGAATCAGAGGTAAGTATTGGAAATAAGGGCCCGAAAGCGTTAAAATAACTATGCAGGTTTTAGTGTCAGGCTTAATGGCCTTTCCAAATGTTATAAGGTGAATCATGTTATTTAAAAATATATCCTCATTGGTTGTGCTTGTTTTAGTTACCACTTTTGTTCAAGGTGCGGACAAGCTTAAATACAACAAAGATATCCGGCCCATCCTTTCTGAAAACTGTTTTTCCTGCCATGGGCCCGATAGCGCAGCCCGCAAAGCCGACCTTCGGTTGGATAGGCGCGAAGATGCTATCAAGTTTGGTGCCATCGTTGCAGGAAGCGCAGAAAAAAGCCCGATCATCGAAAGAATTTACAGCACCGAAAAAGACAAAGTGATGCCCACGCCCAAGTCACACAAAGTGCTTACTGCAATTCAAAAAGAAAAACTAAAGCAATGGGTGCTTGAAGGTGCAGAATACGAACTCCATTGGTCTTTTATCGCTGCAAAAAAACCAACCCTTCCCCAAATCAAGAACGAAGCATGGGCGAAGAACCCCATCGATCGTTTCATCCTTGCTGAACTTGAAAAGAAAGGCCTAACCCCAGCCCCCGAAGCAGACAGGCGAACCCTTGCGAGAAGATTAAGTCTAGACCTTAATGGCATCCCACCCGAACCCGCTGTTGTTGAAGCATTTGTTGCAGATACCCGACCCGATGCCTACGAAAAACTCGTGGATCAGTTCCTGCAATCTTCTTCGTGGGGCGAACATCGGGGCAGAATCTGGCTCGATGCTGCCCGCTTTGCCGACAGCCACGGCATTCACTTCGATAATTTCCGCGAAATGTGGAGCTACCGCGATTGGGTGATCAACGCCTTCAACAAAAATATCCCTTTCAACCAATTCACAATCGAACAGTTGGCAGGCGACTTACTCCCTAATGCTACGCTCGAGCAAAAAATCGCCTCCGGATTTAATCGCTGCAATATCACCACCAACGAAGGTGGAGCTATTTCAGAAGAATATCTGGTGCTATACACCAGAGATCGAACTGAAACCGTTGCTCAAGTATGGCTTGGCCTTACTGCGGGCTGTGCGGTTTGCCATGATCATAAGTTTGACCCTTTCAGCACCAAAGATTTTTACTCGATGGCTGCGTTTTTCAACAACACAACACAAGGTGCAATGGATGGCAACATCAAAGATACACCCCCGATTATTCCAGTTCCAATTCCTGAAGATAAAGCCCGCTGGGAAGTGGTGACCAAAGAGCTTGCAGCAGTTCGTGCTCAAGTAGAAAACCGCAAGAAAGAATCCAAAGGCGACTATGATAAATGGCTCGCTACTGCAAACAAAGAAACTTTTAGTACCGGTATGCCGACCGAGGGGCTAGTGGTTTCTGCTGGCCTGAAAGAAGGCCAAGGCAACAAGCTGGAGTTCACCATCAACAAAGAAAAGAAGTTGATCGATGCGCCCGATATCGCTTGGGTAAAAGGCCAGACAGAAGAAAAAGTTTTACAGGTTGCCAAGGCTGGATCAGTGACCATTCCCGAAATAGGCGACTTCGAAAAAGATCAGGCCTTTTCTTTTGGCGCTTGGGTGCTAACCCCTAGGCAAGCATTTGGGCCTCTATTTGCCCGCATGGACGATACTGCAAAACATCGAGGTTGGGATCTCTGGTTTGAAAACGGAAAAGTAGGCGCTCACCTCGTTTCTTCATGGCCCGAAAATGCAATCAAAGTCATGTCAAAGGCTACCTTTAATCAGAACACTTGGACTCATGTTTTTATAACCTATAACGGTTCAGGCAAAGCCGATGGCGTAAAGATTTATGTCAATGGTATCGCCCAGGCAACTGAAGTTCTTTCCAACAATCTTACTGAAAGCATTCGCACCAAAGTCCCCTTCCGACTATGTTCCCGCCATAGCAAAGAGCCTTTGGAAAAAGCAACTTTCCATGATCTGAAAATCTACAATCGAAACTTGAAGGCTGAAGAAGTAGCAGCACTTGGCCCAGTCGAAAAACTGGTTCAGATTCTCGCCAAGGAACAAGCAAAGCGCACACCCGAAGAAAACAACAAGCTTTTCGATTGGTGGCTTTCCAACATGGATGCTAAATCCAAAGATCTTACAACCCAATTTGGTAAACTCGATCGCGAAGAAAAAGAGTTGAAAGGCAAAGGCACCATCGCCCATATCATGGTCGAAAAAGCTGAACCTTCCATGGCTTTCATTCTTAATCGTGGCGACTACGATAAGCGCAAAGATAAAGTTGCTGCAGCAACCCCCGAAGTATTACACACCATGCCCAAGGAAACTCAGCGCAATCGATTAGGGTTTTCCCAATGGCTCTTGATGCCTGAAAATCCTCTTACCTTCCGCGTATCTGTAAATCGCTTTTGGCAGGAAGTTTTTGGCAACGGCTTAGTGCGTTCGAGTGGCGACTTCGGCATTACAGGCGACACCCCAAGCCACCCTGAATTGTTAGACTACCTCGCTCTTGAATTCCGCGAGCAAGGTGGCGATATGAAGAAATTCTTCAAGCTTATGGTTACCAGCGCAACCTACATGCAATCTGCAGCATCAACGCCTGAAAAGCTTGAAAAAGACCCTGCAAACCGATTGCTCAGCAGGGGTAGCAGGTATCGCATGGATGCAGAAATGATCCGCGATTACGCCTTGGCATCCAGCGGAATCCTAACCAAGAAAATCGGCGGCCCAAGCGTTAAACCCTACCAACCCGAAGGAGTTTGGGAAGCTGTTGCAATGATTGGCAGCAACACCCGCGATTACAAAGCCGATGTAGGCGAAAACTTATATCGCAAAAGCATGTACACTTTCTGGAAAAGATCTGCGCCCCCCGCAAGCATGGAAATCCTAAACGCTCCCAATCGCGAAACCTGCATCGTTAAAAGAGAACGAACCAACACGCCCCTTCAAGCCCTCGTTACTCTCAACGATCCGCAGTTTGTCGAAGCTGCACGCTTCCTTGCAGAGCGCTCCCTTAAAGAATCAGGCAGCACTCCCGAGACCCAACTCGACTTCATCACCATGCGCATTCTTTCTAGAAAACTCAACTCTGCCGAAAAGGCACTTGTGCTTTCAGAACGAACCGACCTTCTAGATTACTATTCTAAAAACATCGAAGAAGCGAAGAAGTTACAAACCTTCGGCGCATACAAATCCGACCCTAAACTGAATCTTGCAGAACTTTCAGCTTGGACAATGACCATTAATTCACTCATGAACCTAGATGAGGTTCTTTGCCGCTAGGCAACTTTTTTACACGGAGCCAACCACATGAACATCAGCAGTTTGATTCAAGAGCAAGGCCTTGCGATGACCCGCAGGCATTTCTTTTCCAAGGGTTCCAACGCTCTGGGGTTTGCAGCACTTACAAACCTGCTTGGAAATAAAGCCCACGGCGCTTCTTCGCCAGATACTTCTTCAATGAACCCCTTCCCT
>JAPLNF010000019.1 GCA_026692965.1 Planctomycetota bacterium | reverse complement strand
TTCCGGGTTGGGAATCCATGTCACATACATGTAGCCATTGTCTTTGAACTTGGGATGGAAGGTGAGTGCATAGATAACCTGCTTCATCGCAGCACCCTTGGAATCCTTGGCGTCTTTAAATTCAAGAACGAGATCGGCCTTATCAGAATTCTTTTTGTTGATGAACGACCAAATTTTGCCCCAGCGGCCTGCTACAAACATGCGATCCGAGCCCGGAGCCTGTGCAAGGTCTAGAGGTTCCTCGAACTGTTGAAGTTTCGCAAATGCAGGTTCGGTCTTATAAGGAGCGGGTGGTTCCGGCGAGCCAATCACTTTTGAAGCTGTCCAAGGAGTGCGCTTTTCTAAACCGAACTCTTTCTTGATTGGTTCCTTCGCTAACTCCGCAGTGCCAATGGAGAAGCTTGCAAGAAAAAGACCAACTGCGATAAATGCTACAACAATAATACTGCGACGCATGGCTTTATTCCTCTTTAAAAATAGAGTGCTATTATCTCAATCAGACTACTTATTTTATTTGAATGCAACCTATTTTTGCAGATAGTCAGATGATGTTTAGAGATAAAGGTTATAAAAGTGCTGACGGCATTTCTGGTTTGCGGAATATTGGATGTAGTAACATCATCAGTAACAGAAAAAGTGCATAGGTGGGTATGCTGAACAAAGTGACTGAATAAAGTGGACCATAAAAAGCATCAAGAGGTTTGGTCTGCATTAAGATTAATTTAAAGTCCCCAAGGCAGACTGAGAAAAACACCAAAGTTATCAGAAAGAAGATATTAAGCATCGGGTGCTGCCTGAGATCCCTCCAAGAGAAGGCAAGGGCCGGTATTGCAAGCACAAGATAGTGATCCCAAGTGATGGGCGAAACAAAAAGCATGATGACTATGCCTAGGAAGAAAAGCCTTTCTCGTTTCTCGGGCATGGGTAGAAAAAATAAGACAACCCAAAGGGAAGTGAATGCTATTTGTAATGTCAGGGCAAGTGTTTTGCCTAAGTCGGGGTCTAGAATTAATGGTGGTAAAAATTCGAGGTGTTTAGGGAAGAATAGTTTCCCCATGAAACCATTCCACGAGATGTTTCCCAGTGATCCTTCAAAATCTTTGACTATAGGCAATACCCTTAATAGGTAATCTTGTATATCGGTTAGGCCAAAAACAATGATTGCTAGTAGATTGCAAATCATGAAAGAGAGAATAAAAGCAAAGAGGCTTTTCCATTTGCGATCAAATACAAACCAGAGGATTAGAAATATAGGGGTAAGTTTGACTGCAGCAGCTATGCCTAAGCTAATGCCTGAAAGCCATGGTTTGTTTTTAAGGTCGAAGCTATAAGTTGCAAGCAGTAACGATAGAAGCAGGAAGTTCCACTGTGCTTGATTGATCTGGCTTTGCACGGGACCACATAAAAGAAAAAGTGTACCTGCGGGAAATAGACTCCACCAATGCCAGGGAAGTTTCATTGTTTTAAGAACGAACACAATAGAGCACACAAACAAACCGAGCATGACCAGATTCCATAAAAGCATGGCACGCACATAAGAGAGAAACGCAAAAGGTAAGACAATAAAAAGCGAGAAGGGTGAATGCGCATTGACATGAATATCTGTGGTTATATTTTTGTTGTCTGTTTGGATATCAAGAAAGCGATTAAGGGAATCAGCAAGAGGACCGTATATTGAGCGACCTTCGAGCCAATCCTTAGCGGAAGCCCAGTCTTGGAAAAAATCACTCCCAGAGTTTAAATCGCCTGGCAGAGAATAAATAAAGCGCGGGCCCTGTAACGAAACAACCATAAGGAATAGTAAAAACCAAAGTACCGGGCGAAACTTTCCAGATGCACCCATCGGGTCAAACCAAGGGAAAAGCTTGCTTTCATCAATACTTTGATCTGGTTTCATAGCTTTACTTGTCTGAGGTTATACATAGTATTACCTTGGTTGAGATTTCGTTTTATTCAAAATATACAGGCTTGTTACAACTTTGCTTCAACTAATTGTGACAACCTTTTTGACTTCTCGCTCTGTGCTACCATAAAATAATAATAGTAAGGATGTGGCGAAGTATTACTATGGATTCGTCGGTACATCCAATTTGGAGTCAACACCTTGAACACTATTGTAGCTATTCCAGTTTTCAATGAAGCCAACCATGTTCATGCGGTATTGGAAGAAGTGCGAAAATACGCGAATCGAATTCTAGTCATCGATGATGGTTCAACCGATGGAACCTCCAAAAAATTAGATCAGGAATCTGGCATCGAGCGTATCACCCACGAAAAAAACAAAGGGTATGGCGCAGCGCTGATTTCCGCTTTTGAATACTCCCTTTCGAATAACGCAGATATTCTCATCACCATGGATTGTGATGGGCAACATGAACCTTCGAGAATTCCCGTTTTATTGGAAGCGATCGATCATGCTGACATTGTTTCGGGCAGTAGATACCTTCGTGATTTTCGACAAGATAATAGTGCACCCGAAGATCGTAAGCGTATTAATACGCTAATCACCAAAGAATTAAATGTGCGTTATGGGTTGCAGGTAACCGATGCGTTCTGTGGTTTTAAAGCGTATAACTGCAGCGCGCTAGCGAAATTTCAAATCACCGAAACCAGTTGGGGCATGCCCTTAGAATTATGGGTGCAGGCAGCTTACTACAACATGAAGATTCAGGAAGTTGCAGTACCTAGGCTTTATATCGATCCCAACCGAACTTTTGGTGCGGTGCTTGATGATTCTGCAAAACGCCTTGCTTACTACCGTAAAGTATTGGTGCAGGCGGAAGAGCAGCTTTCATGGCATGGAATTAATCCATCTGGTTCTTTCACTTTCGATTCAATTCTAATGGAAACAACCCGTTGATTTCCCTGCATGAACTTCGCGCACCTTCTGAAGATGGCGGAATTCTTTATTACCCAGACCTTTCGCTTGTTGCAGAATTGATCAAAGAAAACCAAAAGAAGCTTTCTACTGCCCAACCATTGATTTTTGGACAACCTCTAAAAGAACTTCGCCTGCTTGCCAAAGAGGAAGCGATCACCGCTTCGATTGCATTTTTGAAATCGAATGGACAGGAAATAAAAGTTGATAAGAGTCTGCCCTTGCTGGTATCAGGGCACCAACCCGAATTGTTTCATCCCGGAGTCTGGATCAAGAATTTTGCACTACACTCCATTTCTAAAAAACATGCACTAACACCGCTAAACCTCATCATCGATAATGATGTGGTCAAACATGCTTCAATTTCTGTACCCATGATTCCCGTTGGTGTAAAGAAGTCGGCGCTGGTTAACTGTAATTTTGATCAAGATAATTCAGGTATGCCCTACGAAGATTGGATGATCAAAAATCATGAAATCTTTGATCGATTCAGCGAACATTTGAAAGGGATCACTGCGGATTGGGAAAATATTCCCATGGGCGTTACCTTTTGGCAGGATGTTTCAAAGGCGGTTGCAACAGGCTTAAAACCAGGATTGGCGTTTACCCATGCACGCAGAAATTGGGAGCAGCATCTAGGCTGCAATAACCTTGAGCTTCCCGTAAGCACACTTTGTAGCACCAACTCTTTCTCGCTTTTTGCAATGGATATCATCAGTAAAGCAGAAGCGTTTGCAAATTTGTTTAATCAGGCGGTTGCAACTTATCGAACAAAGCATGGGCTTAAAAGCAAGAACCATCCCTTCCCAGATTTAGGGGTGGCGAAGGGTTGGGCGGAAACGCCTTTTTGGTTGTTACTTCCTGGCGAGAGCAGAAGGCAAAGACTGGGAGTAAAAAAAGAAGCTTCCGGAGAAATCATTCTGGGGACGCCCGGCCCGCAGGGAGTCAGAATCAGCTTGGGTGTTCATGATCAACTTGCTGCTTTTAAAAATTTGGAGATGCAGGGAACCAGAGTAAGGCCTCGTGCTTTATCCACCACGATTTTTGCCCGCCTATTACTTTCCGATGCATTCATTCATGGAATCGGTGGAGCCAAGTATGATGAAGTTACGGATCAGATGATTCAGGATTTTTATCAGGTAACGCCCCCAGCATTCATAGTGGTTTCTGCAACAGCAAGATTGAACCTGATAAAGAATGTTGAAACTGAATCTTCCGTAAAAGCTGCAAATCAAATTGCTAGGGATATCTGGTGGAACCCGCAAAGGCATTCCCCTACAAAGCAAGATTCTCAATGGGATACGTTGATTGTGCAAAGGCAGAAGTTTCTTGAGCTTGCTTGCAACACCCATAGTGAGCGCAAAGAAAGATATCAAAAACTGAGAGCAAATCTCGATTGCCTGCGGGTTTGGATTAAAATCGATTATCAACACGAAGTTGAAAAAGCTAAGCACTTGCAAGGCCAATTCAAAGTGCAACAACAGCGACAAAGCAGAGACTATTCCTTTATCCTGCATTCAGAACAGAAATTAAAATCGCTGTTTAAGCCATTCTTGTAGAAGCTACTTTTTCTTGCCCTGTTTCGAAGTGGGATCCATCTGCTTAAGTATCTTGGGATCTGGGGTCTCGCCAAACTGCTTCCAATAAAGTTCCTTGAACGGATTTATCTTAGGCCCGGCTGCATCTTCATTCACCAACAGGGGAGTAACTTCGAGCCACCACTGATCAATCGCACCTTTAAGTTTTTGAACAACCTCAGGGCTGGTTTCTGCAATGTTGTTCTTTTCCCCGGGGTCGGTTGAGATATCAAACAGCTCCCACTTTTCGCCCTCCTTTACATTGTTGACTAGGTTGTAGCGGGTGTTTCTTGCAGAGACAAAAGCGTACTTGGATTCAGAAGCTTTGCCTTTTTCCCAGCGCCCAACATGGGTGAAAAGTACACGATCATCCCACGCAGCATCTGGGTTTTTTAAGAGGGGAAGAAAACTTCGCCCTTCAACTTGTGAAGCGGCTTCTTTGGGCATGGGGATATTTGTAATTTGCAGCATGGTGGGAAATATGTCGATGTGGGCTGTTAGCTTATTGCAATCTTTGCCCCCCGTGAAACCCGCGGGCCAGCGCCAAAATGCAGGAACTCGGGTGCCACCCATGTACGGGGTAACTTTCGAACCCCTCATGCCTGCGTTAAAAATTTTCACTCCTGCAGTACCGCCGTTGTCGGTCATGAATATTAGAAGCGTATCCTTGGCAACGCCTGATTGATCGAGGAATGCCATGAGTTTGCCCATGTTGTCATCAATATTTTCAATCATGCCAAAAAACTTGGCGGCATCGGGTGGAACCTTTCCTGTATATTTCTTTTCGTATTCGGGAGGGCAATCTAACGGGCCATGAGGTGCATTAGGGGTGATGTAGGTGAAGAAGGGTTTGTTTGCTTTTTGCTGTGCAGTCATCCAAAGAATAGCTTGGTTGAAAAAAACATCAGTGCAGTACCCCTTGGTTTTTTCGAATGTTCCGTTGTGAAGAATTGCAGGATCGAAATATTTATTATTGGGGGCATCGCCACAACTTCCCGGATAGGTTTGACCAATTCCACCTGCACCATGGATGAACATTTCATCAAAGCCTCGTTTGTTGGGCCAGTAATCGGGTTCATCGCCTAGATGCCATTTGCCAAATATCCCGGTAGTGTAGTTTGCTGTTTTCAAAACTTGGGGAAGGGTGATGGCTTTGGGGTTAAGTCTTTCCCTTTCGAAAATAGTGTGGGTGATACCATTTTTGAATTCATGCCTGCCCGTCATAAGTGCGGAGCGAGTAGGGGCACAAGTAGGGCTAACATGAAAATCGGTGAAACGAACACTTTGCGAATGAAGCTTGTCGAGGTTTGGTGTTTTAAGAATCGGGTTGCCATGGGCTGCGATATCACCATAGCCTTGATCATCGGTCATTACGATGATAATGTTGCGTGGGGTTTCAGAAAGTAAAGCAGCGCCAAGGGCCAAAGTAATAAGCGTAAACATAAAAATCTCCATGATGAATGTCAGGGAGATATTGTAATGTTATTTAGAAAAGAATGCACATATTAAGCGGGGAAGACTTATTGGTCGAGGGAAGTAAGCATTTCTTTGTGCGGGTAAGTTGCCAAGTGTGTCCGCAGTAAAGAAGCTTAAAAGGATAAAGGCATTCTCACCACGAAGACGCAAAGAGCGCAAAGGAAGACAAGAAATCCGGACTTTTTTGCTACTTCTTAGCGTCTTCGCGGTAAAGATTCTTTGATTTGGTTTTGCAGGTTTTTAGGTGCCACTTTTGCCAGTTAAGTAGGCAAGAGTTTATTGGCCGAGGGAAGTAAGCATTTCTTTGGCATCAGGGAAATCGGGTTGGTTAGCAAGGGCCTTGATGAGATGTTCGCGTGCTTCTTCTTTTTTACCAACATGTTCCATCATGCGGGCAACTTGGTAATGGGCCTTTGCTGGTTCGTTGATCTTGATGAAGACTTTGTAGCTTTCTTCAAATTTTCCGTTTCGACAAAGTGCAAAGCCATAGGTGTTGATGAACTGTCTGTTTTCAGGTTCGAGCTTTACCGCAAGGGCTAAATCTTCGAGTGCGATGTTCCATTCTTTTTTCCTGGCATGAAGCATGCCCAGTTCAAACCAAATGCCTGCTTCCTTGGGGTGTTTCTTACCCGCCTGTTCGTAGGTTTCTTGAGAGTGTTGGTAATCTTCCATGCTTGAATAAAGTCTGGCTAGGCCGACCAAAGCTTGAAGATTATCAGGCTCGATGGAAAGTGCTTGTTGGTAGGCTTTACGAGCATCTTCGAAAAGCTGCTGGCGTTGTAAAGAGGATCGTTCGAGGTTCTTGGCCTCGATGGCTCGGAAGTCGCCAAAGGCAATGCAAGTCGCAGCCTTGGGTGCCCGCGTAGGGCCTTCTTTTTCAGAACCCGGTTTGGTTACAATTTTTTCATTAACATTGAAGGATTTATCTTTTAATGCAAAGTCTGTACCTGTGAGGGTGCAACCCACCAAGGTGGAACAGAGCGCAGGGAAAACTAAAAATATTCTTTTCATGATAACTCTCCAACCAGCTAAACAAGCAAAGTTCAGAAGTTGGGGCCACCGGGTGAAGAGAGGAAGATCAGGTAAAGTCGCCGATGAAGCTACCTGCTGCCTCTGCGATCAACTCGCGTGACAACACAACTGGACTACCACGAAATCGGCATATTGAGGCCACCGTCTCCAGCAAATCACGACAATCGCTGGCACGAACTGACCTGCCTTTGGAGTAATAGCGATCAAATAGGTAGTCCACGGCTTCGGGGCAGGGTTTCATC
>JAPLNF010000018.1 GCA_026692965.1 Planctomycetota bacterium | reverse complement strand
CTTTATGCAGGGGGCAAAAAACTCGGCGTGAAGCATGGTAAGCACATCGATTTTAACCTGCCGAAGATTGGTAAATATAATGTCGCAGAAGCCAATGAACATTACAAAATATGTGGCCGTCCTGTAGATGACAAAGCACGATTAAGCAACTTGTTGCTGACTATCTTGCAACGGAGTGGCGTGAAAACAGAAAAGTTCCAAGACAGTACAGGCGTTCTTTCGGAAGTGGTGGCTTAGACCATGCGAAAATTATTCACATTATTAATTACAGTTGCAGTTAGCAGTTCATTGATGACCGCCATGGCTGCAGAACCACAATATCGAACCGATGACGGTGCGAATAAAAAATTGCCTTGGTTCAAGCTCGTTAGTGGGCAGTTTCCTCCGGAAGGTTCAGCGCATTACATCCAAGGTGAACTCATAAAGATTGATCACCCAGAGCGCCAGTTGGTGATTCGTGTTGATCGTAATGATTCGCAAGATCGCGGTGTATGGGATCTGCCATTGCCGTTAGATATGTTGCCTTATGGGTCGATTTATTATCACGGTGCGCCGGCCGCATTGTGCGATATCCCCTTGGGCACTCATCTTCATACTTGGTGCTTTCTAAAGGGTGAAGCCGATGATCGCCCCCCACTTGCGGTGTACCATGATCGCATTTCACCAGAATCTACGTTTCGACGCTGCATCCGTGTAGAAGACGATTTCAGCTATCGCATGAGGCAGAAGCAAGTCTGGAAAATTGACAGTGTTAACCTTGAAAAAAAGAAACTCCTCGCAACACTTATGCAAGATGGGAAACCAGTAGGCGGATCGAAGTCGTTTGATCTCTTCAGCCGCACCCGAGTTTACCAAGAGCGCGGGATTGGAACGCTCGAATCATTAGCGAAGGATCAGTTGGTGCAGTTCAATCTCACTTGGGTTGGCCAGTTTGGGCCAGGACGAATCACCGAAATCTATCTCGATGATGTCAGCAGAAAATTGGTAACTAATTATCAGATGGATAGTCATCGTCAGCATATTAAGGAACGTGGCTTACCAGCTTGGGTGGACGCTGTTGATGATAAGAAACAGCTTGTCACCTTCACATTTTTTGATGGGGTTGATCCCACCCTATTCAACGATTTAACGAAGATCAATCCAGAACCACTCGGCTGGCCAGCGGCCCTATTCGGTAAGGGTGGTGCAAAAGATGATCTTGCACCGAAAGGTACTATCGCTGTTGCGCGGGAATCACTAATGACCTACGACCCAACAAATGATCGCAAAGGCGGCAACATTCTGAAATTCAATAAAGTGCCTGTGGTTCCCGGGTGCAGCGGAGTGCAAATACAACTTGAGTGCGGTATGCTTCTTGATGGCTTTCGCCCGACGAAGATTGTCCGTTATTATCCCGCTAGTTGGCCTTTTATCACCATACCTATGGAAGAATCCGCCTTCGGCCGCGAATGATTGCAGTACATTCCGCACTCACATCGTCTAAGCCCACTGTGTTGCAACTTTTGTCTCATTGAGCGGCGGATGTCAATCCGCTGGTGTCGGCTCCACCTTTTTCTTTTTCTTCCCCCAACTCCCAACCCTGATCCCAATGCCTTCAAGCCCACCCACTGCGCTGGGTGGGTCTGCCTTTTACACTTGCATCATTCAAAAACAAAAGACCCATGGAACTCAGTCCATGGGCTTTGAAGCCATTCACCAACCCAAATCAAGATGTGTTTTGATTCCGTGTCTCCGCTTCTGTCTTATTTCCGTGTAATTCTGTGTTAATCCGTGGCTAGTCTTCTGCTTTCTTGCCCAACCTTCGCTCACCCATCCGGAACTGCGTGGTTGGAGCTGGCGGGGTGGATTAAAATAGACTCCGGGAACGCCTTGCCCTAAAGTTAAGACACTACGGTTTAGCTTTAGCTTTGAGGTGATATATGAAAAGAATACTTGGCTTAGTCATGGTGTTGGGTTTGGCGGGTGCGTTGTTAGTGATGGCGCAAGAAGGTAAGCTTGGGAGCCCCGTGCAGAAGTTCCAGCAGTTGGATTCCCTTTTGCCCACACCCTCTTCCCAGCGCCTAGCCACTGGCGCCCCCGGTGCAGCCTACTGGCAGAACCGCGCTGATTACGATATCCGCGTAGAACTCGATGACGATAAGCGCACCCTTACTGCCGATTCTACCGTTACCTACCATAACGCCTCGCCCGATACTCTCGATTATCTTTGGGTTCAGCTCGACCAAAACTATTTATCCCGTAACGCTGATTCGAGGATGGTTCCCAACGCTAAGCGTGGCGTCGATCTAAAAAAGTTTAGCTACACCGCACTCGATCGCCTTCTAGCCTACGAAACTTATGACGGCGAACTGAAGGTAACCAAGTTGACTGATGCAGAAGGCCGCGGTATCCCCCATACGATTGTTAAGACAATGATGCGTCTCGATCTTCCTAAGCCGCTTAAGTCTGGTGCTGACTTTGTTTTTAAGATCGCTTGGAACTTTCCCATCAACGATGCCAAACGCATCATGGCCCGAACTGGATACGAGTTTTTCAAAGAAGATGGAAACAGCATCTACACTGTCGCACAGTGGTTCCCACGCATGGCGGCCTACACCGATTACGGTGGCTGGATCAATAAGCAGTTTCTCGGCACCGGTGAGTTTACTCTTGAGTTCGGTGATTATAAAGTCTCGCTGACCGTGCCTGATGATCATATCGTTGCTGCAACGGGTTCCCTTAAAAATGAAGAAGATGTACTCAGTGCGACTCAGCGCGAAAGACTTCTTCAGGCCCAGAAAGAAACCAAGAAGCCCGTTTTCGTTGTAACGCCAGAAGAAGCCAAGGCAGCAGAAAAGGGCAAGCCCAAGGGTAAGAAGACTTGGGTCTTCCAGGCCGAGAATGTTCGCGACTTCGCCTTTGCCAGCTCACGTAAGTTTGTTTGGGATGCCATGGCCGTGGCAGGCATGGAAGTAAAGGGCAAGCCGGTGATGGCGATGTCACTCTACCCCAAGGAAGGGATGCCGCTTTGGGATAAATATTCGACCCACGCCATCGCCCACACGCTTGAGGTTTATTCGCGTTACACCTTTGATTATCCCTATCCGGTAGCTTGGTCGGTGAATGGCCCCATCGGCGGAATGGAATACCCGATGATCTGTTTCAATGGCCCCCGCCCCGAGAAAGATGGCACCTACCCCGAACGCACGAAGTATGCCTTGATAGGTGTTGTCATCCATGAAGTTGGCCACAATTATTTCCCCATGATCGTCAACAGCGATGAACGCCAGTGGACATGGATGGACGAGGGCCTCAACTCGTTCTTGGAATACCTCGCTCAAGAAGAATGGGAGGCCAACTGGAAACCCAACCGCAACAATCGCGGGATGATCGATTACATGAAGCAGAAAGATCGCGTACCGGTGATGACTAATTCCGAATCCATCGCCGACCTTGGGCACAACGCCTACGGCCAACCAACTGTCGCGCTTAATATCCTCCGTGAAAATATCTTGGGCCGTGAGGCTTTCGATCATGCTTTCAAGACATACGCCAAGCGCTGGATGTTCAAGCGCCCTACCCCGGCCGACTTCTTCCGTACGATGGAAGATGCCAGCGGCGTGGATCTTGACTGGTTCTGGCGTAGTTGGTTTTACAGTGTAGACCATGTTGATGTTGCTGTTGATGAAGTTCATTGGCTTCAGATTGATTCTCGCGATCCTGCGATCGAGAAGCCCAAGGCCAAGGCTGAACGCGAGGCCCAGCCCAAGACCCTGATCAGGGAGCGCAATGCCGCACTACCCAAGCGCGTTGATCGCTTCCCCGAGCTGAAAGATTTCTACGATGGTTATGATGAGGCCACGGTGTTGCCAAGTGATAAGAAGAAATACGAGGCACTGATCAAGGAACTCGAGGATGCCAAGATCGATCCCAAACTGTTGCAGACGAAGCATAATATCTATGTGATAGAACTCAGCAATGTAGGCGGTCTGATTACACCCGTCCCCTTAAAACTTGAATACACCGATGGGACTAGCGAGGAACTGCAGATCCCTGCCGAGATTTGGCGCTTCAATACTGAGAAAGCCTCTAAGGTTCATCTTACGGTTAAGGAGATTAAGGCGATCACCTTCGATCCTCGGCAGGAGTTGATGGATACTGAAGTAGAGAACAATTTCTGGCCGCGACGTGCGGTGAAGACGAAGCTCCAGCTTTATAAGGATGAGAAGCCTACCAACCCGATGCGCGAACTCACGAAGCCCGAGGCCGATGCATCAAAAGGGAAAATGAAAAAGTAGCCCCTAGGTTTCGGTAATAAATTTCCCCACCCATTGCCCTAGGTGGGTCTCTTGTCGCTATTTATATTTATAGATTTTCTGCATTCGCAAAGAACAACAGAAATTATTCTGCATTACTGCCTTCAATTCCACCCATTGCCCTGGATGGGTCTCTTGTCGCTATTTATATTTATAGATTTTCTGCATTCGCAGAGAACGACCAAATAACTATTGTATCACTTTTTTAAATAATGACACCGTCGCTGATGCTTTCGGCTCGAAATGATGTATTTTGATTCCATGTTAATCTTTCGTTTCTTCTCGGTCCTCATTTATGGTACTTATTCAATTTCTTCTTCAAATATTTACATTTTGGACATTTTAAGTATATTGGTATAAAATATTTTAAATTACATTTATAGCATTATTTAGGCTAAATTATACATATTTCAGATGTTTACAATATGGATATATTGATTATTATTTATTTTGGGCTGGTTCATTTCTTTTATTTTGTCGATAATAAAGGTTGTTAGAGAATTAAATTCATTTTGTATTATTCGCATCTCATCCGATTATTGCCACCTAGATTTATAGTTTTGTTGCAACCCACGATTTAAATTGCTGGGCAATTTGGATCATTTATATAAGGAATCGTTTCATGATTTTAAATGCTTTCCGCAAGCTCTTTAGTAACTCACAAAACAGGAAATCACGAAGGTCTTCTTGCTTACCCCGGCTAGAACTTTTAGGGCTTGAACAAAGAATTGTTCCTTCAACCATCACGGTTACCACCACTTCAGATTCAGGTGCTGGTTCCCTAAGAGCGGCCATTACCCTAGCCAATACCACCGCAGGCAATGATATCATTGATTTTAATATCACTTCTGGTACCAGCCCCATCACCTTAATCTCCGCATTACCCAGTATTGTTAGTGCCAGCAGCAACATTATTGGCGGTGGAACCGCAGGCACTGTAACCATCAATAATGGCCTTGTCGCTTCCTCGCTTACCATTGATGCGAACAAAGGCAACTTTAGTATTTTCACCATCAGTCCCGGTGGTGATTTAAACATCTCTGGTGTTACTGTTACTGGGGCGAATAGCCTTATTGCTGGCGGTGCTTTCCGTATTTCTGGTACCGTCACCATTTCTAATTCTACCATCTCGGGCAATACCGCAGTTGTAGGCGGGGGTATCTGGAATGCCGGTATCACAACCGTCTCCAATTCCACCATCTCGGGCAATACTGCAGTCACCGAAGGCGGCGGCATCTGGAACGATGGTGGCGGCACCCTCACCGTCACCAATTCTACCCTATCTGGCAATATTGCAACCAGCCCCTCTGGCAAGTTCGGCTACGGAAACGGTGGCGCTATCCGTAACAACAGCGGTGGCACAATCACCATTTCCGGTTCCACCCTCTCTAACAATAAGGCAAACTATGGCGGCGCCATCGATAACACCCGCGGCACCATCACCATCACCAATTCCACCATCTCGGGCAATACTTCCAGCACCTCCGGCGGTATCCTCAACTACTATGGCACCCTCACCGTCACGAATTCCACCATCTCTGGCAATACTTCATACAACGGCGGCGCCATCTGGAACAATTCAAACCTCACTATTACGAATTCCACCCTATCTGGCAATACTTCTAAAACTTTCGGCAAAGGTGGCGGCATCTACAACAGATACGATGGCATTCTCAATATTGCCAACACCACCCTCGCTAGTAATACTGCAAACCTAGGCGGTGGTATCTTCAACGGCGGCGCCTTAACCCTTACCAATTCCACCCTCTCTGGAAATTCCGTAACAACAAACGGCGGTGGCATCTACAACACCAATCAAGGCACCCACGTCGGCATCCTCAACATTGCCAACACCATTATCGCCAATAGTACTAAGGCCGATTACGCCGGCAATGGCACCATCGGTATTAATTCCAGCAACCTTGTGGAAGATGGATCTATAGCAAATAATTCTTCTACCTCACTTGGTTCGGGAGACATTTCCGGCGACCCCGGCCTTGGCATCCTACAAAACAACGGTGGCCCTACTTTCACCATGGCCCTAAGTACAACTAGCCCCGCTATTGGCGCCGGCAATGCTTCCATAAGCAGTGCCAAAGATCAGCGGGGATATACCCGCCTTTCCACCCCAAGCATTGGCGCCTTCGAGTTTTTCCCTGCCACGCAAGCAACCCTTAGTAACCAAGCAATGGTTAGCACCCAAGCAGCGGGAAGTGCAAGCGGTTCAGCATTCACCACCCAACCCCAAATCACCCTCAAGGATATTTTTGGTAATACCGTTAACACCAATGCTCCTGTTACCATGACGGTAAGCGGCAATGGCACCACCATTGGCTCCACTACTATCAATGCTGTTAATAGTGTAGCAACCTTCTCTGGTGTAGGCATCAGTGGCACCGTGGGAACTGTGTACACGCTTACCTTTGCATCTGCCGGTTTGACCTCGGCAACCCAATTTATTAGGACTCTTAATGGCAGTGCAACCCAAGCAACGCTTAGCACCCAAGCAGCGGGCAGTGCAACCGGTTCACCATTCACTACTCAACCTATCGTCACTATCAAGGATGCCTTTGGTAACACCGTTACCAATAGCACTGTTTCGGTTACCATGGCCGTAAGCAGTGGCGCAACCACACTTGGAACTACCACCATCAATGCAGTTGCTGGCATAGCTACGTTCTCGGGTGTTGGCATCTTCGGTACTGCTGGAACTTCTTACACGCTTACCTTTACACCTGCAGGTTTAACCCCCGCAACCCAGAGCATTACCCCATTTGGCGTTGCCACCCAAGTTGAGCTTACCACCCCCGCGGTGGGAAGTACAAACGGTTTAGCATTTACCACCCAACCTGTAATCACCATCAAGGATGCTAATGGTACCACCGTTACCAATAGTACCGCTTCCGTTACCATGACGGTAAGTTCTGGTGCAACCACCATTGGAGTCACAACCAAAAACGCTGTTAATGGCGTAGCTACGTTCTCGGGTGTTGGCATCAGCGGTACCGCGGGAACAATTTACTCCCTTACCTTTACCTCTGGATCTTTCACTACAACCCAGAGCATTACGCCTCTTGGTGCAGCGAACAAGCCAACCTTTGGCGCGCCAACTGCAACCGCAGATGGCTTCACGGTGCAAATCGCTAACTACGATGGAGCCTTCACTTATGCTGGAACCGCTACCGCTAGTGGAACCGTAGCGATATCTAGCACTGGTTTGGTAACGGTAACCGGAGTAGTAGCGAATACGTCTTCAACTGCTACTATCACCACCACCCGAGCTAACTTTGTTTCTGGCTCTGCCCCAGTGACTGAAACTTCGAATGTTGCATCCTTAGTCACAGGAACACCGGCAGTTTCTTCTGGCGGATCCAGCACGGTCACTTTTTATGATCCTGAAAACGATGAAGAAGTTGGCAGCGTAGTTCCTTTCCCAGGTTTCACAGGAGAAATTCGCGTTGTCTCAGGCGACTTCAATGGCGATGGCTTTGCAGACATTATCGCTGGCGCAGGCAAAGGCGGTGGCCCAGCTATCGTAGTCATTGATTCCCAAACCGGCAAAGTCATTAAATCCTTCTTTGCTTTTGACCCTTCCTTCACTGGTGGTGTGTTTGTCGCAGTTCAAGATACAAACGGTGATGGAACCTTGGATATCATCGCTGGCGCAGGCCCAGGCGGTGGCCCAGAAGTCCGTATCTTCGATGGCGCAAGCCTTAATAATGTTCTTCGTTCCTTCTACGCCTATGATCAATCCTTCGCAGGTGGTGTTAGCGTTGCATCCATCGACTTCAACCACGATGGCATCCTCGATATAGTCACAGGCGCAGGCCCAGGTGCTGCTCCCCATGTTAAAGTTTATGATGGCTCTACCAAAGCTATCCTCAGCCAATGGTATGCCTACCCAGTATCCTTCACCGGCGGCGTGTATGTTGCAGCAGGTGATTTAGATAATGATGGCAACATTGAAGTAGTTACCGGCGCAGGCGCAGGTGGCGCACCTGTCGTTGCTGTCTGGGATCCACACACCGGCGCATTACTTGCCCAGTTCATGGCCTATGCAGAAGATTTCACAGGCGGGGTTCGCGTTGCCATTAACGATGCCGATGGTGATAACGATGGTGATTTAAACATCATCACCGGAGCAGGCCTAGGCGGCGCCCCAGAAGTTAAAGTCTTTAGCTTCCCAACTTTGGATCTATTGTTCTCTTACTATAGTGGTGCAGCAAATAACAAGGGCGGCGTTAATGTGAGCTAACATAGAAGATGTTAGAGTAAAAAAAGAAACCCATGGAACGCAGTCCATGGGCTTTTTTTATTCAAACACACATTTAGACATTAACCATTCTTTACTTTCTTAACCAGCGGATTTACATCCGCCGCTCTGAAACCCCTAATTTTTTGCCTCTTCGCGGTCTTAGCGTCTTCGCGGTAAAAATGCTTTGCTTCTTTTAAAAACCTTCGCTTGCGCTTCAGGCTTGTAAAGATATGCAATAAAAAGTTGTATACGCCTGCGCAAGGTAGCATCCGTCGCTGAAGCATCCGGCTCTTAATGATGTGTTTTGTTTCCGTGGCTAAAATATTTTTTCTCTTTTTTTCGTGTCTCTGCTTCTGTCTTTTCCGTGTTCGTCAGTGGCTAATGCTTCTGCTTTGTCTTCCTTCCGTGTTTTTCCGTGTCCTTCCGTGGCAAACCTTCTGCTTATTCTTAGTATTAATTCCGTGGCAAATCTTCTGCTTATTCTTCCTTCCGTGTTTTTCCGTGTTCGTCCGTGGCTAATCTTCTGCTCCTATTTTTTTCCCTACTCCCAACCCTCTTTCCAGCAAAGAGTAACAGGGGTCAGGTCTCTTTTTCGGCAAAGTGTCTAAACCAAGAATAGATAGAGGTTCTAAGGTTACCGCAATTTTAAGCGTAATTCATTTTGCATACTTCCTCTGTGCATATTTCAGAATATTTAAGAAGATTATTTATTACTCCATATTTATTTCATTTTTAGTTATAATCTATAATGAATCAATTGTTCTTTGGATCACCTTGAGTGCCATTCTCAAACCCAGAATATGGTGATAAATACATGGATGGTTCTCGATACGAAATAAACCCGGAACTCGAAGAAGCTTTATTTAAGTATGAGGAACAACGCGTATTACAAAAAGATATTTCTCTGGAATTTTTTTTACAATCCTACCCTACCCTCAAGGATCAATTACAAAAAGCTATTCAAAAACTTCAGAAAATGGATTGGCTCCTTACGACAGATTCCGAACCAACTGGCGAAAATTTCCCAGATAAAGAAACGGTAATTCCTAGCAACATTACCAAAGGCGATTCACCCGTTTCAGGATATCGGCTGATCAAAAAAATCGGCAGGGGTAGCTTTGGTGAAGTTTGGGAAGCCAAGGGGCCAGGCGATGTTTCCCTAGCAATGAAAATCATCCCCATGGCAAACGGACTCGACATTGTCGAAATCCGTTCCCTCAATCTCTTCAAATCAATCAGACACCCGCATTTATTATCGATTTTTGGGTTCTGGATCATTGAAGAATATCTTTGGATTGCTTTCGAGCTGGCAGAAATGAATTTCCTCGAATATGTAAACAAAAACAAGCCCTCCGAAAATGAAATCCTTTCTATGTTTACTGATGCTGCAGAAGCCCTTAATTTTCTCAATCAGAAAAGACACTTACTCGAAGATGGCGAAACAGTTTCCATTCTTCACCGAGATATCAAGCCACAAAACATGTTAATTGTGGGGGGTGCTTTAAAACTTGGCGACTTCGGGCTCGCACGCATCCTTGATGAAGAAACTAACCAACACAGCGGCTGCATGACCCCTAGCTATTCGCCACCTGAGTTCTTTCAGGAAAAAATGAGCGCAACCTCGGATCAATATTCCCTTGCAATCACCTACTGCCAAATCCAGGGAGGTGCTTTGCCCTTTATAGGCAATGCTTCAGAAATCATGGCAGGGCATTGCAATCGCCAGCCTGATCTTTCCATGATTCCAATTCATCAACGATGGGTGGTTGCAAGGGCCCTAGATAAAAACCCGTTAAAACGTTGGGAAAGCTGTAGCGAATTTATAAGTCAGATCAAGCTGGCTATTTCCACTCCTGCCAAAACCCCATCAAGATTAAATCGAAGATCCATATTCCTCGGGGCGTTGGTTGGAGTTGCTTTAATAGCCTTAGGCCTGTTTTCTATGGCCGTTATGAGTAAACCCAACAAAACAGTCTTTGACGAGATAACCCTTGTAGGTCATCAGGGAGAAGTTTATTGCGCTGCGTTATCTGAAGATGAAAAAATCGCCATCAGCGGAAGCAAAGACAAGCAAGTTATTGTTTGGGATCTTGAGAATCAAAAAGCCAAGTTTATATTTAATGATCACACCGAAGATATAATTTCTGTAGCAATTTCCAAAGATGGCAAACAAGCTTTGTCGGGCGGTCATTATCTTGATAATCGGGTCATCCTTTGGGATTTGGTAAAAGGAATAAAAATTAAAGAATTAGCCGGGCATCAACATCGCATTTCAAATGTATGTTTTTTGCCTGATGGGAAAAGGGCTATATCGTGCAGTTGGGATTGCACGGCAAGATTATGGGATCTGGAATCCGGAACACAAATTCAATTCTTTGAACTTCTGGATACCTACGACCCAAAAAATATTCAATTCGGTTCTCCCAGACAAGTTTGGCGCATAGATCTTTCTGAAGATGGTAAAACCATGGTTTGCTGCCTACGGGATGGCAAAATTTGCGTATACGATGTGGCTTCTGGAAAAAGAATTCAAACGATGAATGGCCCAGAACAAATTTATAAATCCTTATCCATAAACAAAGAAGCTACCATCGCAATTACTGCATTTGGGGGGGCAATGCAAACACTGAGGGAACCGATTGATTTAAAAATCATCCGTTGGGATTTGATCACTTCCAAGAGGGAAGTTTTAATGGAAACGGAAGGCGCAGTTGATGCTTTATTTGCACCTAAAAGTACAAGCGAGCTTTTTGTATTTCCCAAGAAAGGCTCCCCCTTTCTTTACGATTTAAAAACAAAGTTGAAAACAAACATCCTTGGTCATTTAGACTCTGAAGTGAATTGCAGCACTGGAAATGATAAGGGGACAACCTTGCTGCTTGGCTGCAAAGATTTCTCCGTAAGGCTTTTAAAACGCAATTAACTTTAGGAATAGCGCGAAAGATATACGGGTTTTTAGATGCCTGCGTGCTCACTCTTTCCATGGGGCAATCCATGTAAAAGAGACCTGACCCCTTTTTTTCCATATCCCATCTGATTGACAACCGTATTATGAATGGGTAGCATTTTTAATTTTTATTGCTAAGAGCTATCAGGGAGGCGACATGGATTTACAACGAGTGCCGGAGGGATTACCTGTTCCCGTGAATGACGGAGCCTGCGACCACTTGCCAGGAGTTGTTGTCCCGCCGATAGGATTGCGGGCAACCAGTGGACTAGAAATCCGGCTCGATCAGGTTAGCCGAGATGGGCGGGTGGTGGTGTACTGCTATCCGATGACAGGTCGCCCGGGCGTGCCGCTGCCCGATGGTTGGGACGCCATACCGGGGGCAAGGGGCTGTACCCCGCAATCCTGTGGCTTCCGAGATCATTATGCAAACCTTACTCGGTTAGGCGTCCGTGTCTTCGGCTTGAGTACACAAACGACCGACTACCAGCGTGAAGCGGTCGAACGGCTCCACCTTCCATTCGATGTCCTCAGCGACGAGGGGTTGTTGTTCACGAACGCATTACGTCTCCCGACTTTTGTAGCCGAAGGTAATGTGTTGGTGAAGAGACTCACATTAATTCTAGCCTTTGGTGTAATCGAGAAAGTTTTCTATCCTGTGTTCCCGCCCGCCAACAATGCCACCGAGGTTGTCGACTGGCTGACCCGTTAAGCAAACCGCTGACACGGAGCCATTCTGATATTTACCCCATGTTCGCAATGATGATGTTCAGATTTGATCAACTCTTTTGTTTTAACCCTTTTTAAAATATCAGTTTTAGCTTGATGTTTTTCTTTGATACAAGAAGATGGTCCGATGGTATTCCCTATCCCAACTTTGTTGAAAGAGTTGCAATGACCTCGTTATTAATTCTTTTGGTGTTTAATTGCGCTGGCCAAACTAGCGCACCAGTTATGGATGAGGCAAAGCAACTTCGTGATCATGTGAAGGCAAACTACACCAAGTACGAATATCAAATCCCGATGCGCGATGGGATCAAAATATTCACCTCGGTTTATGTGCCTAAGGATGATTCTAAAACCTATCCTTTCATGCTTAATCGAACGCCTTACAGCGTGGCTCCCTATGGGATTGATAATTACCGCGAAAAACTTGGACCTTCAACCTACTTCCAGAAGTCTGGCTATATATTTGTGTATCAGGATGTAAGAGGGCGTTGGATGTCGGAAGGTACTTTTCAAAATGTCAGACCCCATAATCCTAAAAAAGGCCCTAAAGACTTTGATGAAAGTACGGATACTTTTGATTCTATAGAGTGGCTTTTAAAAAATGTCAAAGGGCATAATGGCAGGGTTGGTCAGTCAGGTATTTCCTACCCGGGTTTTAATACTGCTGCGGGTATGATCGATGCCCACCCTGCCTTGAAAGCCTGCAGCCCACAAGCGCCTGTCATTGATTGGTTCGTTGGCGATGACTTTCATCATAATGGCTGTTTGTTTTTACCCCACGCATTTAACTTCATGTCGGGGTTTGGCAAGGAACGCCCAGAGCCCACCCGCAAAGGCGCAAGGGTTTCACATGACCATGAAACACCCGATGGCTACCAGTTCTTTCTCGACATGGGCCCTCTCGCAAACGCGGATAAGAAGTTTCTCAAAGGCGGTGTTTCTTTCTGGAATGAAATGATGAAGCGGGGCACTTATGATGATTTGTGGCAAGCAATGAACATACGACCTCATCTTAAAAACATTAAGCCTGCTGTGATGACGGTGGGCGGTTGGTTCGATGCGGAAAATCTTTTTGGTGCACTCGAATGCTATAATTCCACCGAAAATCAAAGCCCCGGATGTGATAATACTTTGGTAATGGGGCCTTGGGATCATGGCGGTTGGTCGCGCGGTGCGGGCGATTCGCTGGGCAATGCCCGCTTCAATTCTAAAACTGCTGAATACTTCAGACAAAACATCGAGCTTCCCTTCTTTGAATTTCATTTGAAGGATATTCCCGCGTTGAAGCAACCCGAGGCCCATGTGTTTGAAACAGGCACGAATGTTTGGCGCAAGTATGATGTTTGGCCACCGAAAGATTCAAATCCTTTGTCGCTATTCTTCCAAGAAAAAGGAACCCTCACTTCCAAACCAGACCTCAGCGAAGGATTTGATTCTTATATTTCAGACCCTTCCAAGCCTGTGCCTTACATGGAGCGCATCACCACCAAGATGGATTATGAATACATGGTTGCTGATCAACGCCATGCTGCTAGAAGGCCGGATGTGCTTGTTTACCAGTCTCCCGAATTAAAGAGTGATATAACTCTTGCGGGGCCTATAAAAGTTGACTTATGGGTTAGCACCACGGGAACAGATGCCGATTGGGTGGTGAAAGTGATTGATGTTTTCCCGAATGATTACCCAGATTTTGATCCTAATCCCGCGGGGGTTCGCATGGGCAATTACCAGATGTTGATTCGAGGTGAACCTTTCAGGGGCAAGTTCCGAAATAGCTTTTCCAAACCCGAACCCTTCGAGCCCAACAAGCCAACCAAGGTAAGTTTTACCATGCCTGATATTTGTCATACTTTCAGGCCTGGCCATAAACTTATGGTACAGGTGCATTCCACCTGGTTCCCATTGGTGGATCGTAATCCTCAAAATTTCTGCGACATCTACAGTGCCCTTGAATCAGATTTCTCGATACAAACTCACAAAATTTATCGAAGTCCAGGGATGCAAAGTGGTATCACTGTTAGGGTGAAATAAACATTCAAAGAGATCATTTTGAATTGCAGATTCCAGAGCAGGTATTAAAACGAAAGGGTTCGACTACGACTTCGGGGGTACCCAGAGAGGTTCGTGCTCTGCTTGATCTTGGTCTTATCGAAACTGTGAATCTAGCGGAATGGCTGGTGGTAGATCAGGAGTCACTTGCTCGAAATGTATTTCAAAAAGAAAACTGGGGATTCCTTCTGCAGCCTTTGGAAGAATCTTTTGGTTTATTGAAAATCAAAACTGCGCCGAAGAAAATTGAAGTTTTAGGGATGGTGTTAGCTCAGGGGTTTTCCACCAAGGCGCAATTTGAGAATGCCCTTCGAAGGCTTAAAGAGCATCGCTCCGATGTTGTTCGTTCTTGGGCTTGTTTCATGATTGGCAAACGCAGTGGACTTTTACTTCAAGAAAGTTTGAAGCGTATTCAGCCACTAGCTGCAGATGGGAACATGAGTGTAAGAGAAGCAGCATGGCTTTCAATTAGGCCAAGAATAATAACGCAGCTTGAAGAATCTTTGCGGTTATTAATGGGGTTTACCTTGCATAGGGATGCGAACATCAGGCGTTTTGCAAGCGAGATAACAAGGCCCCGGGGAGTTTGGTGCAATCATATTTTAGTATTGAAAGAAAATCCCGAACTTGGATTACCTTTGCTCGAGCCTTTGCGCTGCGATGGTTCAATTTATGTGCGAAACTCGGTGGGTAACTGGCTTAATGATGCAAGCAAAACTAAACCGGGTTGGGTTCAAGATGTATGTAAGCGCTGGGAAAAAGAGTCTCCCACGAAGGAGACTGCTTACATCATTCGAAGAGGTTTAAGAACGCTGCGAAAAAAATCTGATTAGAAAGAAACCTTATGGGTTACTTGCCTTCTTCAAACTTTTCAAGCAATAGGGTGAATTGCATACTGTTGATATTAACATGCTGCTTGACAATTCCGACCCCTTGGGCAAACCAGTAGGTGGTACTAACGATTATACCCGCACCAACCACTTCTGCATCCATTACCACTTTTACCGTTTTGAATTTACCTGCAGGAACTTCGATTTCTTCCTCATCTGATTTGCATGAAACAGAGAGTTTTTCCGCGCCCGTCATCGATTCCGTTTTCCAAGTTGAATCTTTTTTAGTTGGAAATTTAAGTATACAAATGGGCGGGTTGATCTTCTCGTCATTATATCGATTGCGAAAAATGCCTTTGTCAGTAATGCTTAGATGTTCTGAAGCAACGACTTTCCCCTTTGCGGTTGTTTCCAATCTGGAAAGGGATACACCATCGATCTTTTCAATTTTTGCTATTTGGTTGATTAGTTTTGAACCCTTGGCAGCCGTATCGGATTCAATTTGATATGTCCACTTGTTACCCGCCTTAAGCGGATAATAGGATTTAGTTTCCTGTGTCTTTTCTTGTGCTGTTGCAAGTGGCTGGCATGAAAGTGCTAAACCAAAAACGAACAAAATTATTCCTGATAATTTAGACATGATGACTTTCAATAAAGTTAATTGTATCTTGGTACCCGCCAATATTTAAAAAAGCTTAACAAACCATAAACGAGAGGTCGACTAAAAACAACATTCTTTTGGTTTTCTTAGAAACTATGAAAAGATGAATTAGATTCGTACCCCTAGGTTTAAAGTTTCCTTGATGGTGATACCACCAGTTTTTGCGCATCTCATTGATTGTGCCAGCGCCATGATTCGAACACTGGCATCCTTGATCCCCACCCCGTTACCATGGATGTTCGAAATCAAATTGCGGTTTGCATCATCCTGGGCAAGATTGGGTTTGTAAGCAAGGTAAGCGGAAAGACTGTTTGCTGTGGTTAAGCCAGGCCGTTCGCCAACGAGAAGAATTGCGATTTCCGGTTCAAGTAGATTTCCGATTTCGTTAAGAATCCCAACGCGCGCCTGATGAACAAGGAAAGGCCTGCCCAGAGTCCAACCCTGATTACGCGCGAGTTCCCAAAGGGAGTCGAGAAGTGGTGGGCCCTGATGTTTTAAAGCTGCGGGGGATAATCCATCTGCAAGAATGATTTGGAGTTGCGGTTGGAACGGACATTGTTGCTGGATGCGGTTGCGATCGGGGGGATTTAGTTGCCTACCTAGATCGGGTTGAAGCAGTCTGTTATTGGCTTTGGAAGAGACTTCAAACAGCCCCATTTGGTCGATTCGTTCGCTACGGAAATCGCGTTCAAGGTCGATGGATTCGAAAACAGCATCGCGGGCGAAGGCATGATCCGCACGAAGTAAAAGCCAATCCTTGGTGGAAAGGGCGTTGCCTTTCCTAGGTGCAAATACTCTTGCTGGAGTTAAGGATTTACAAATCGTTTGTAATGTAGCTTCATGGTTCATAATTATTTCTCCTGCATTTGTTGCAGGGAAATAGGGGGGCCTGCAAAGCGGTACCTTGCTACTGTGAACCAGAACGCAATGAGAAAGATGGTGAGTGCAAGCACTGCATAACCAGCTTTTTCATTGGGCGGTTGAATACCTATGCAAACAATCCCAAAAGATGCGAATGTGCTTAATAATGCCATTGGTTTGAACCAGATTCCAAGATGCCAAGGGCCCATGTTTTTCCAACTTTTGCCATGTACAAAAAACCCTGCAAGGATGGGCAGCATGTAGGAAAGATAAAGCAGGATGGTGGCTGCCGCTGCGATGGTGTCATAAAGATGCGAGTAAAGTGTAAACAAGATAGCTGTGATGGAAACCAAAAAGATAGCATTGGTGGGTACTTGCGTTTTAGGGGAAACCTGCTTGAAGAAGTTGGAAAAAGGTAGGCCGCCATCTCTTGCAAAGGCAAAAGCCATGCGCGATGCCGCAGTTATTACCGACATTCCACAAAGGTATTGTGAAAGAACAATTGCAATGAATGCAGGTGCTTGTAAAAGTTTGGGGAG
>JAPLNF010000017.1 GCA_026692965.1 Planctomycetota bacterium | reverse complement strand
CATTTCTAATCTGCGCTTCCGCCTGAGGGCGGGCCTGGCTTGCATCAGCACTAAGCTTTGAATTCCAAACTGGAATCCAGTTGCCATTGGGCAGCTTTGTTAAAATCGTATCTTCCACACTCATTTTCCCAGCATTTAATTCAGGAACCACCCGGGTCACCCGCAAGGCAATCACTTTTTTATCGTTCCCTATTTTTGCTGCCTGCTCTGCCCAGGACACCTGCTTGGCCTGATTTTGAACCAGCCCAAACTCTTTCATCGCATCACCTAGAATCGATTGTGCAGCGCCCTGAAATATTCCCCCAAAATCATTCCCCTTGGCATCACCCTTATCAACCAAGAAACTGCCGGTGCCTTGAAGATGAATCCCCTCCTGACTTTTGTATGCAAACAATGCTTTCCTAACGCTCCAGTCAAGTTCGTCCTCGATCCGCATCGGGGGCAACCTGTCTGCAAGATAGATTTTTTCCTTCTGCCAATCTAATTTCGATTTCAGCAACTCTTGGGAAAGCTCACCCGCGGTCTTATTCTCTACATCGTCAAGTCGTTCCTGCCATGCGACCATCAGCAATTGTTTTACCACGGGTTGCACGGGGGAATATTTTTTGACATCAGCGGGTTTGATTTCAAAAAGATAAAGCTGCTGGTTTTGTGGGTTCTTTTCCTCCAAGATTTTCTGTTCATCCTGCAAGGCGTTAATCCAAGCCTTCGACTTATTCGCTTTTTCAGATTCGTCGATCCAAAGTTTCATGCGTTTAGAAAGGTCTTGTTGATTAGCAAGTGAAGTTTCTTTTTCGTTGCTGATAAAAGATTCGAACTGATCAGGCAACGCTTTTTTCAGCCAAGATCGTTGCACTGCAAAAACCAGATTGCCTGATTTTGTCTTCCCAAGGGTTACCCCTTTAAGTTCTGTGCCTTTTTTCAATACGACAACTTCAACGGGGGTTACCTTGCTAACTGCAGCAGTTTTTTTCTGCTGTTGCGCAACTGCTGATTCCGAACTCATCAGCAAAATCAGAATTAGAAGTTGAAGCGCCCTCATGCTATTAATCTTCCCACTTCTCTAAGATCGTTTCCAGTTCAATCACCAAGCATTTGTCAGCTAGAATTAAGAACAAACACTTTTCACTGTCTTGTATGCGCAAAACAAGCAAATGACTTTTGCAAATACTCACCCTTGCCGGAGAATCAGATTGTAATCAGCATGGGACCCAATCCAAAACCAAACCAGTCCATCCTCTGCTTTTACTGCAAGGGCCCGAAACCCAAGCCCTACTCTAACAAACCAAAGCCGCCCAACCCGCTTTAAGTGTAGAGAGGGGTGCCTAGAGTCCACCCGGAGCAATTCATAATTGGCATCGGCAAGTCGTTGTACATGCTGGGGTAATTTATGATAACAGTCCCAGAAATCAGAAGTGGTGTGGTTCACAAGGGTCGCGTCGAACCGGCGCGATGTTCCGCTAAAGCGCGTTCAGCCAAGCTTGTAAGCTTCCCAGCTTTCTCATCCTTTTCGATTTGAGCATCCCAATCTGATTCGGCCCGTTCATTCAACCATGCTCGGATTTGTGCCACTTGTTCTGGTGGAAGTTCAGCGATGGCACTAGTTATTGCTTCAATAGTATTCATGAATTCCCTTTGCTTTCCTTCGCTAAATTAACAATTGAAGTATATCAGAGTCAAGCGCCATTCAATAACCCTACCGGCGAATTCACACTTATATAGTACCAACTTAAGTTGAAGCTTTATTTCTTCTTCTGGGAAATGGGCAGATGGCATATGCCATCTTTACAGGGAACAAGATTGAAACGATTTCGTGCCACCCAAAGATAAATTTTCTGGCCCAACCAAGGGATGCCCGGGATATACATAAAAGGAGCCATCAACAATAGTAATGGTATGCGCCAAGAAATATACCTAAACGCTTTGAACCCATGCAGCGACTTTTTAAGGTCTGTGGTTACGAGGTGCATTTCTTCCAATAATCGGGAAGGAACAAGCGGAGGATCCATGGAAGGGATGTTTGCGGAGTCGCGTGCGTCTTTAAAATCCACTGCTTTAAACCAGTCCAACCTTTTTAGCAAAGCTACACTCACCTGACATAATGGGCATAACCCATCGAATAGAACCAGCGGTTTAAGTATTGCATTCATCATTAACAACCCTCCAAGAACAACTTCCTTATTAATATTGTAGCGTTAATTGCCACATTTGTTGTAAATTGTGAACAGGTAAGGGATTTTAGGCGAGCCTTATTGCCTGCCCGACCAATACTTTGATTACCACCGAACCATTGAAGAGATTATGGCTGCATTTAAAAACCTCTTGGCATTCGATTATGGCGCAGAAAGCGGCAGAGCTATCATTGGCACTTTTGATGGCAATATGATCACCCTGGATGTGGTGCATCGCTTTCCCAACCGGCCTGTTAAAGCTTTGGGCAACTTCCATTGGGATGCGCTCGATCTTTACCGCGAAATGCTCGAGGGCATTCGAATCGCAGCCTCGCAAGCCTCTCATATCGATGGCATCGGGGTCGATACCTGGGGCGTCGATTTCGCATTGTTAGCAAAAGATGGCACCCTTCTTGGCAACCCCAGACACTACCGCGATCAACACACCGAAAACATTCTCGAGCTCGCCTTCCAGAAAATGCCCAAGGAAGTCCTCTATAAACATACAGGCATCCAGTTCATGCGCTTTAACTCGCTCTTTCAACTGCTTGCATTGCAACGCGATCAGTCGAGCATTCTTGAATCCGCAAAGCATCTTCTTTTTATGCCTGACTTGTTTAACTACTTTCTTACAGGCATTAAGGTAAACGAATATTCTGATGCATCGACAAGTCAGATGATAGATCCAAACAAGCGGGCATATTCTTCCGAAGTTTTAAAAGCGTTTGGCATCGCGCCTGAACTTCTGGGAACGCTAGTACAGCCCGGCACCGTGCTTGGGCCACTACGCCAACAAATTCTGCAAGAAACAGGAATCAACGCTGCCCCCGTCATTGCCCCCGCAACGCATGATACCGCCTCTGCGGTTGCTGCGGTCCCTGCGGGTAAATCACCTTGGGCATACATTAGTTCGGGAACATGGTCACTGATGGGGATAGAAACCCTTAAGCCTCAGGTGACTGAAAAAGCTCTTGCCTTTAATTTCACTAATGAAGGAGGCGTAAAGGGCACTACTAGGGTTCTAAAAAACATCATGGGCCTTTGGCTGGTGCAGGAATGCAGAAGATCTTGGATTCGATCTGGAAAAGAGTATGGCTACGAAGAACTAACACGCCTAGCAGCAGAAGCAACCCCGTTTGAGTCGCTGATCTACCCAGATGATGACAGTTTTATCGTGCCCTTGGATATGCCCAAAGCCATTACTGCGTTTTGCGCCAAAACAGGGCAAAAATCCCCTACCTCGCCCGGAGCATTTGTGCGCTGTGCACTTGAAAGCCTAGCAGTAAGATACCGCTGGGTAATGGAAAGGCTGGAAGACTTATCAGGCGAGAAAATCGAAACCATTCATGTTGTTGGTGGTGGCTGCCAAAATGCCCTGCTCTGCCAATTTACTGCAGATGCCTGCAATCGCACGGTGGTAGCTGGCCCTTCGGAAGCTACAGCAGTGGGTAATGTATTGATGCAAGCCATGGGGCTCGGATTGCTAGGATCACTTGAAGAAGCTCGCGAAGTGGTCAAGCGATCGTTCCCACTGCAAACTTTTACCCCGAAAAATCCGGATCGTTGGCAGGAGCCTTACGCTCGCATGTTTAAATTCATGGCATAATTTAATGATCGGTTTTAAATGGTGTAAGATAGGCTTGTAGATTTATTGTTTGCAGTTTCCCAGAGGGTTGCGATTTATGCCTTTTGTCACCAAATGTTCAAGTTGCGGCAACAAGTTTACCGTTAACGAACGATCGATCGGTTCTAGTATGGATTGCACCGCATGCAATAAAACCTTCCGCATACTTCCCGATGCATCCTCCAACCCCGCACCTGAAATCTTTACTTTCAAGGAACCCGAACCCGAGCCCAAAAAGCAGGAAAAAGAAGTAAAAAAAGAGGTTACTAGAACTATAAAAAAACCCGTAGAATCAAGCATCGATGTGGAATATAATCCCGAACCCAGATCTCGTTCTAATAGCATTGATGTGGAATACACACCAGAAGCAAAGCCCCGTTATTCTGAACGCAAACGCGATTGGCTTTCTGGCGAAGGCACCGCACTCGATAATTTTCTCGGATTGGTTGCAGTCTTTTTAAGCTGCATCTCATTGCTTGCTGCTTCTTTCCCCGTGATCGATTATCTGGTCATTCCCTTAGGCCTTGCTGGAATATGCTTGGCAATTTACTCAACTTTAATGGAAGGCAGCATCGCAAAGCGTTTAACCTTCCCTGCAATTGCATTACTCATCAGTCTGCCCACCATCCTAATCATCATCAAATCCCCCGATTGGTTTCGTGAATATAGAGAAAAACCCAAAGCTATTTCAATCAAAGACAGATTCGTGTTGGTTTCCCCAGGGGAGCGACCCTTCCTGCCTGATAAACCTGATCAACCAGTTAATTCATCTCAGTATGGTATTCAACGAAATGACATTCGGGCGGTGATTAGCGAAGTCCGATATCGCAACATTGAGTACACCCAGAACAAAATCAAGAAATTCACGAAAGATGCAAAAATCACGGTTTTAATTAAAGTGTTTAACGCAGGTTATGAAAAGCCCTTCGATTTTTCCAACTGGCAATCCTATGGCAATGGCGTAAAGCTTTACGAGGCAGATGGTTCTGAATTACCTGCTTGGGCCCCCCCTGTAAATGCTGGAGCAATCGTATTTACACCACCAGTCAAGACGGTATTTGCAGGTAAAATGATTGAAGAAATATTAACTTTTGATGCGCCCAAGACCAAGTTTGAAGAATTAAGGCTCGTGCTTCCCGCAAGGGCTTTTGGGGAAGAACCCACCACGGATAAGGAAGGGAAGGAACAAGAAGGTAAAATTATCATGATAATACCTTTCAAAATGATCACGCGTTAAACTTCCATGGTATAATCAATCATACCTTTCTGTCAGGAATTTTCGCTATGTTGATCAAGATTAAAAACCAAACGCAAAAGTCAGCCTTTACCCTAATTGAATTATTAGTGGTTATGAGCATTATTTCAATTTTGATGGGGCTGATGCTGCCCGCAGTTCAGAAAGCCCGGGGCGCGGTTAATCGCATTTCCTGTGCCAATAACTTGAAACAAGTTGGCTTATCCATGTGGCTTTACCACAGCACCTTCGATACCCTGCCTGCAACTAGGGTCAGCGATCAAGGCGCAAGTTGGGCCGTGCTTATCCTTCCCAACCTCGAACAAGAAAACCTTTATCGCAAGTGGGACACTTCCAAAACCTATTACCAGCAAAGCCAGATCGCACGCGAAACCGGCGTCAAGGTGATGTTCTGCCCCGAAAGGCGTTCCCCAGCTATTGCAGGCGTTAGCATGGCAGGCGATGTTGATACCCTATCCCCTGGCCAGCATGTTCCCGGCGCCCTTAGCGATTTCGCAGTCAACATGGGCACCGAATCCAAAGCCGCTACCTTAGGCGGCGCAACCTTCTTTAACAACGATGGCGCCTTCCCTTCTGCAAGTGGTAGGGGTTATAACTTCAACATGATTCGCGATGGCCTTTCAAACACCCTAATGGCAGGCGAAAAGCATGTCCCCTCCGCTAAATGGGGCATGGGAACCTGGGATTCCTCCATCTACAACGGTGATATCTACCTTTCCATCTCTAGAGTTTCCAGCCCACAACACAGGATCTCAACCACCGTTGATGACCTCGATTGGCGCTTTGGTAGCTATCATTTTGGCATTATTCAGTTCGCTTTTTGTGATGGAGGCGTTCGAAGCGTCGCTGCAAACATTTCCGAAGAAACTTTCCGCAGGCTTGCAAGCCGTAATGATGGCGAAGTCATATCCGATTACTAGCCCCCACTTCTTTTATGCCATTAACACACCCCCAAGCGTTAAATCCAACAATTTAAACTGTTTAGGTAAAATCAATAAAGCATAGAATCATTGATTCTTAATTTATTTGAGCTTATACTTAAGCTAGATTGATGGAGTCGAGTATTTTTAAGGGATAGCGCATTAGTAGCAGCTTTTACACAGAACTGGAAAGCGCACTTAAGAAGGGCGCTGCTTGTTTTCAGTCTGAAGATCTTCACACCTTGGAGCCTTGCTTAGACTCCCATGGCAAGCTGATTGTTTGCGAAGGCAAAAGCTCTCGCATTTATCAAATGCGCGATAAATCCTCAAATAAAAAAATGGCTCTCAAATGCTACCACTGGAATGATCCAGTCTTGGAACTGCGCTATCAATTTCTTGCTGATATCAAAAAAAACAACGATCTATCCTTTATCGTACCCTGCAAATTCATCCCCAAAGGCACCATAATACATGGCGAAACCAATCCTGTTCTTCTCATGGATTGGATCGAAGGCGTGCCTTTTAGAGAGTTTATCAATCGAGCTGGTGGGGTTCCTAGAATCCTTGACAAACTTGCACGACTAATCCTGCGCATCGACAAAAAAATGTACCGTGCTGGACTCGCTCATTGCTGTATCGAACCAGATCACATCATGCTGGGCAGCAATGCCTCGGATGAACGTGGCGTTTTAATTCTCCTTGATTACGATAACATCTGGGTGCCCAGCCTCGCTCATCGAAATATTGTCGAAATTTCCAACCACGATTATCAACACCCGGGCAGAGTTAAAGAAGGCATTTACGGCCCCCTCGCAGATCGATTCCCACTGTTACTTCTCTATACTTCCCTTACCGCTATAAGGGTTATGGGCCCTAAATTTCTGAAAGAAAAAGCCCCTGAACATGGGTTGCTCTTCTCTAAACGAGACCTCGAATTCCCCAACGATTCCCAAATCTTCAAGGAACTTCTCGGACAGAAAGATCCTTTTCTTCGGGGACTTATTTTAGAAATCCAAGATTCTCTATCCAAACCCATGGCATGGATTCCAAGCCTCGAAGATTCCGTCACCAAAATCAAGGAAGAAGCAGATAAAGGTTCCTTTGGATGGGCCGAAGTTCGATTTGACGCACAACCTGAAACCCCAACCGATGATAATGAAGAGGTTTCTTTTGGCTTAAAAGAAACCATTGCTCAAATGGCTGTCACCGCTGCAAATCGAATAATTCATGGCGACTTCGATGCAGGCATTCAACTCTACATTGATTGCTGCGAACGCGACCCAGGTAATCTTGCCTGCAGAAAAAAGCTTCGCGATGCCCAGATGAAAAAACATGACAATAAGCCTCCAGGTGGGTTCGGCTTAGGTAGATCCACAAAATCCAGAGTGCAAGGTTGGCTAAAATCATCACAGTTTGCAAAAGCCTTAGAAGCAGGCGAAGAAGGGCTCACAGACAACCCTTGGGATAGTGCTGCAATGCGTGTCATGGGCCGGGCTGCAGATGGCCTTGGGTTCACCGATACCGCAAGCTGGCTCTTACAATCCGCTTTAAAAATCTCGCCTAATGATTTAGAAATACTCCAAGACCTTGCAGAGTTTCTTGAAAGACAACAAGATTTTCGCTCTGCCCGCATTCTCTGGGAAAAAATTCTCCGCCTCAATCCTACCGATCAAGAAGCCAAAGATCGAGCCAAGGAACTTGGGGCATCCGAAACCATGAAACGCATGACCGACAACAAGGATGTTGTTATAACTTCGGTGCCCAAGGAAGTCAGCGCACTCGCTGAAGAACAAAGAATCAGAACCCTTCTTCAGGAAAAACCCCACTGGGCACCCTACTACATCGATCTTACCAACCTCCTGAAAAAAGCAAACCGCCTCGAAGAAGCGGAACATATTTTGCGCATTGGCATCGTGCAATCCGAGGGTGACAAAAAACTCCTCCTCGAAATTGCACACCTCGAAAAAATTATTCTTGGCAAACGCATCGATGAACTCAAACATATCCTCTCTGTGGATAAAACTTGGGCCTTTGCTAAAATTGCTGAAGATTGCCTTAAAACCGAACAACGCAGACGTGATTCCGAACTCCTCAAACTTCGCGTCGAAGCAGATCCTTCTAATATGGCTTTCAAACTCGAACTGGGGCAGATGCTTGTCGAACTAGGCGAAATTGATGCAGCAATTTCTGAGCTTCAACAATCGCGAAAAGACCCCAGACTTTCTTGGAAAGCACTGATCTCTTTAGGCAAGTGTTTTTCCATCAAGGGCAATGCCACACTCGCCCGTAGAAATCTTGAAGATGCATTAAAATCCCTTCCTCAAACCGAAGATGCCTCTCGTAAAGAAATCCTCTTCAGCCTGGCACTTAGCTATGCCTCAGAAAACGATTTCAGTAAAGCTGTCGAAATTGGAAATGAAATCGCAAACATCGATTTTACTTACCAAGGCATTGGCAAACTTCTCGATGAATGGATGTTGCGCTCCAAACAAGGGCAGTAACATTTGTTTGCATCAGTAAAGGGTGACTACAATTATTTTATGAAGTGCTTCGGTGTTATCATTGTGTTGGCTCTTGCTTGTGCTGGTTGCAAGCGGGACATGTCGATTGCGAATATTCCAAAGGGAGAACCCATGACCGATAAAATTAAGAAAACAGATGCCGAATGGATGCCCCTGTTAACCCCAGAGCAATTTAAAGTCGCACGAAAAAAAGGAACCGAACGCGCTTTCACAGGCGCTACCTGGGATAACAAAAAAGAAGGCGTCTACAATTGCGTCTGCTGCGATCTTCCCTTATTTGAATCTTCCACAAAGTACGAATCAGGCACCGGTTGGCCAAGCTTTTTTCAACCTGTCGCCCAAAACAATGTCGCATTGGAAAAAGACAGCTCCTTTTTCAGTGTCCGCACTGAAGTGCTTTGTGCTAAATGCGATGCCCATCTGGGACATGTTTTCGAGGATGGCCCAAAACCCACCGGCCTACGCTATTGCATGAATTCCGCTGCAATGCGCTTCGAACCCGCTACAAAGCAGCCTTGATTCTCAATCTTTCTTCTTAAGCTGGACTGGATTCGCCAAGATGCGAAATCCTTCCTGCTTCAACTTTTTCAGTTCCGAAATCTGCTGGGGGGTCAGTACTTCCAATGCTGCCCGGTTGGCTTTATCTTGAATCGCAGACATTTCCTTTTGGATTTCCGCAAGCTTCTTCTGCATCTCTTCCTTGTTCTGGCTCAGCTTCTTCTTTTGCTCTTCCGTCAGATTCAGTTTCTCAGAAAGATTGTTATATCCATACAAAAGCATCGGGGCGCTTTGCTGCCTTAACTCGATATCTTGAATTTTCGTTAGTTGTTCAGGCGTCAGCAATGCGTCGATTTCCTTGCGTGCAGCCTCGGTTAGTTTCTTCGATTCTACAGCCCATTTGTCATACTCTTTGCGAATTTCTTCGGTCTTGGCTTTGCGCTCTGCCTCATTCAGCTTGGTCCAATCCACCTGCGGCTGCTGCTTCCAGGCATTTTGCTGAAACTTCTTGCCAATTTCCTTGAGCTTCCCTACTTGCTCGCCCGTAAGGTTCACTTCTTTTTGCACCTGCAAAGAACTAAGAATTTGATATGCGGGAAGGTAAAGATAATCACCCACAGCAGCACCGGGCTGGAATCCACCACCACCGAGAATTTGGGCGCGGGCCGGAGCCTGAGCTTGAGTAAACGAAACCATCCCCATGGCTGTTACTAAGCAACTGCTGAGTATGAATTTCTTAAAGTATTTTTGCATGGTCATAAAAACTCTTTCACGATATAAGGGGAATTAAAAATTAGACATCAATTAAATCGCACGAACTTGTCTTGAAGTATCAGATGAAAACCTAACTCGAATTCACCAAAAAACAAAATAGGGCTATTTGGCAGGAGGGTAATGATGATTCAGTGAACATATTTTGGCACTTAGCTGAATTTTAGTCAAGCGCCATATTCTGTGTATTTTTCAGATGTTATTGTATAAATACTGCACCTTTTCACTTTGAATCAACATGGTTCAACCCTTGATTCTTTTATGACCTTGATTGCGATGCCCTGCATTAATAAAATTATTAATATGCGGGATTGGTATATCGGTTGTGCCCAGCCTTCCCAAGGCCCTTTGCAATGAATCAAAATGATTTTCCTGGGGTTGCACCGTAGGCTGATAGAACGGCCCCGTCAGGGCCGATGAACATGATGAATGGCGTTTTTTATTTCCTAGGGTTGCACCCTTGGCTGGTAGAACGGCCCCTTCAGGGCCGATGGTCTTCTGGCCTGCAGGGCCGGTTCTACAAGCCCAGGCCAATGTCCTGGGTATAGTCCATGCGGCTTACAATGCCATTGTTCAACCAACAGTTGTCTAGACAACTATAGTTTAAACTGATATATTTTCATCACAAGATATGATGCACATTGTATCGTTGTGATTGCTGATCCACCCTTGAACAGGAGTTATTGCTTCATTACGGACTTGTTTCAGCCCCACCACTGCGCAAATCCCATGAATGCGACTATCGGTCTTCAGCTCTTTGGGCGGGAACCCAAGGATCGTTTCAGTCTAGATTCATTTAATTTTTAAAACATGGTGTGTTGCCAATCGATGGAGAATCGCATGATCAATACGATATCAAACAACGCTGATGTGATCGTGATCGGCGGGGGTCCCTCGGGAACGACAGCCGGGACTTTACTGGCACAAAAAGGCTGGAAGGTGACCCTCTTTGAACGCGACCATTTTCCTCGTTTTCATATCGGCGAATCTCTTATCCCGCACACCTACTGGGTACTGGAACGATTAGGCCTGCTGCACAAAATGCGCAATAGCAAATTCGTGAAGAAGTACAGCGTTCAGTTCGTAACGGATAAAGGTAAGCTCTCCGAACCTTTCTATTTTGATGACCATGATCCTAGGCAGTCATCGCAGACCTGGCAGGTCAGGCGAAGCGAGTTCGACCAGATGATGCTCGATAACGCCCGAGAGCAAGGAGTGGAAGTACATGAAGGGGTGCGGGTTCTAAGCATTCTTTTCGAGGGATCCCGAGCGGTTGGCGTTCGAATCAAGGAAGAAAACGGCGAGGAAAGAGAAGTCCGGGCGAAGGTAATTATTGATGCCAGCGGCCAGAGCAGCATGATAATCGATAGGCTGGGACTACGTGATTGGGATCCAGTACTCAAGAAGGCCGCAGTCTGGACTTATTTCAAGGGGGCTTACCGCGACTTGGGAAAGGACGAAGGGGCGACCATCGTGATGCAGACAGAAGGGAAAAAGGGATGGTTCTGGTATATCCCGCTGCACGACGACATCATTAGCGTCGGGGTAGTAGCGGCCTCTGATTACCTCTTCAAGAACCGTCCATCAAAAGAACTCGAAAATATCTTTCTCGAAGAAGTCGCACGGTGCCCCGGTGTTCAGCCACGCCTAGCCAATGCCACAAGATGCGACATCTTCCGTGCCCAGAAAGAATACTCCTACAAAGCGACAAAAGCTGCGGGCGATGGCTGGACGCTGGTCGGCGATGCGTTTGGTTTCCTTGATCCACTCTACTCATCCGGGGTGTTGCTGGCGCTCGTCTCGGGAACCCGAGCTGCGGATGCGGTCGATGCGGGCCTAGCTAGAGGCGATACATCCGAAGCCGCCCTTAGGGTCTGGGAACCCGAATTCCTAAAGGCAATGATGCGCATGCGCCGGCTGGTATGCGAGTTCTATGATGGGCTTAACTTTGGCGAGTTCGTTCGCCGCCACAAGGACAAGAAGGGGCTTATCACTGACATCCTAATCGGAAACCTTTTCAAGGATGAGCTCGATGAACTCTGGCCCCTTATTGATCAGATGAAGGCGGAACAGAAGGCGGCTGCAACGACATAACCTGCATAAGTGCGATTTGCCAAACATTACTGCTGGGAATTTGGTTGAAAATAGATTAAGCCAATTTTTTAAACTCCAATTTAAGCTCATAGCAAAATTGAAGCAACAATCCAATCATTTTCACTCCATCCAATCAAATAGAGTATCCCAGACGCGAAAGCCTTTCCTTTTCTCCCGCTTTACCTTTGGATTGATAATACCCAAAGCATATAATTATCTTCTGGCTAATACGTTCACTCTTTCCTAATTATCTTGGAACCTTCCAGAAACATTACCCATACAGGCACTTTCATAATGTTCAAAAATCGATCCCGAACTTGGCTTGCTACCATCTTTTCCCTAATCGGCTTTTTGCTCGGCTCAACTCAGGTTCATGCGCAGGCGAAAATCCAGGAAGGCGAGATGGCCGGCTACCTTCTTGTTCCACATGAAAAAGTTCCCGAATCCTATAACGCAGGGTTCTCCATGTATGTTGCTGCATGGCCCTTGCTAAGCAAATACCCCGGAAACCGATTTCAAACCGGCCTGTTCGGCACCTGGATGTTCGCTCAATACCCCGAACCCAAACCCACCAAACTTTACTCCGATATCGAAGGCGGCCTAGGCTGGTGGAGAGATACACGGTTCGCAACCGAAACACCCAAGTTCATCATGGGTGGCGTTGCACTCAACTTTAATGAATGGGCCAACGGACCTGGCGCAGGTAAAGGAAGAGATTGGACCAAACCCAGTGGCAAGTATGGCGTTGCCCAACTCAGCCCCTGGTTGGTCTGGCCACCTGATGGCGTGAATTTAAAACAAGGCACCTGTGGCGAACTGCTTGGCTACGGATATCTACCATTGCCATTAACCGATGTTAAACCAACCACCGCAGGAAAGAATGTACCCACAGGGGATCAATCGTGGACCCTGTTTTTAAACTCCGGAAACTTCAAAGGGCCGGTAGCATTCTTCACCCCTTATTTCTGGTCTCGTGCAACTGCTGAAAACACGGCATTGGCTGGCATGTTTTTAGATTCAAAACCTTCGAGCCCGAACAAGGCAGTGCAGATGGAAACGCAGTATGTGCCAAGTTATCAGGCGGTAGATTCCAAAGGCGAAACTTACGCACGAATCGCACCCACATCTTTCCCGAGGGATGCAAAGGGAGATTCAGCGGTGGTGCATCGTGTGACCGCGTACAACAAAAGCGCGCTTTGGGATTCGGTGAAGGGTTGGTTTGCAGGGGGCGCAAATGCAAGTGGCGCAATCGATACTAAGGGTGCAAGCGTTCATACCTTCAAAAGCAATGGCGGATCAACCTGGAGGATCTATACGCCTGATACCCCCAAAGAAAAAAAGACAACCCTGGCGTGGAATTCATTCGCGAGCCCCGTGGCACTTGATGAACACACTTATGGATATCGTTGGAATCAGAAGATGGTGACAAAAACAGATTCGAAGTATGGTTCCCCATTAGTGACACTGCCTGAATATTTTCATCTGGTGAAGAGTGGAGATAAGAAGGCGGAGTGGGTTGTTATGCAAGCGAAAGACGTGCCTGAGGAAACAGGGTTAACGAAGATAGAATTCAAGCGGTCGAATGCGAAGCCTGCTGAGCCATATATCACGCCTGAAGAATCACAGAGCTCATGGAAGAAGCCCGGGCCGGTTGCGGGGCCCTTCCAAGCACACCTTGGGGATGGTAGCGTGGTCACCTATCATTGGTATCGTTTTGCAGATCAACCCGCGATACTCAACGCAGATTTAACCGATAAAGAGCGTGAAGCAATGCAGTTGCGGGTGGAAAAACTTCACAAATCATGGACAAAAGAAAAAGAATATCTGCCTGCCCCCACCATTGGGAAGTTGGCGGATATTGATCCAGCTTTGGTAGTAATGCCACCCAAAGGATTTGAAATTGGTTACGTTCCAATCGCAACAAAACAAGGACCGAAGGAATAGATCAGGTTTACTTACGAATCGATTGTAGTTTGAATGTTGTGAGGGAAATAAAAAAAGGTTCTTTTGTGAGAAATTATCGGCACGGCTGACCCAACCGCGTGGACCCGATCAATTTTAGTCTACGCTCCTGAAAGGAGTGTTGCTGAACTTCCCGCTAGACTCAGCACACAAAAGAACCTGCTTTTATTAATCGGCCTTATTAAGGCCCGCTGGTTTATTAGCACCAACTAAGAAACGCATATATCTTTCTATACAATGATTGCAAGGGCAGTTTTTACAAAAACAGAGGAATTCCTCATGCCAAGTTTCCATTACGAAAGAATCATTGATCTTACCCACCCTATCAACTCAGCCATTCCTGTTTGGCCTGGGGATCCTGCGGTAGTTTTATGCCCACTGAATCAGCTTGAAAAAGATGGTTTTAATCTGGGGGGCTTTACCATGGGGGAACATACAGGCACCCATGTAGGCGTGGCGGCACACTTTCATGATCACGAAACCACCCTCGATAAACTTCTACCAGCTTCACTTTTCAAACCCTGTGTAGTTATTGATGTCTCCAAAGAATGCGAAGCGAATGCAGACTTCGAATTAACTTTGGATCATTTGCAGCAATGGGAAAAAGCCCATGGCATTGCCCCTGCGGGTTGCGTTCTACTATTACACACAGGCTGGAGCAGGTATTTTGCAACTGCGAAGTATTTCGGCAAAGATGAATCCAATAGCTTGCACTTCCCCGGGTTTAGCTTAGAGGCAACTCGGTTTCTAATCGTACACAGAAACATATCAGGATTGGGAATTGATACTGCAGGAATCGAGCCGGGCAAAGATTCCAACTTTAGCTGCAACAAGGTATTGCTTCATGGGCAAAGAATCCACCTCGAGAATTTAACCAACCTTGATCATGTGCCCGCAGTTGGGGGCCACTTGTTTATAGGCGCATTACCCATTGAAGGTGCGACAGGATCGCCCGCCCGGGTGATCGCACTAGTACCCTAATTAAATTCCTTGGGCCAAGGCTTCGCCTAGCACTCTGCCCGATTGCAACGCTGTCTGAATCGAGGCAATACCACCATAATCCCCACACTTATAAACCCCGCTACGAATTTGCATTGGTTTTGATGAAACATCTGAAAGGGGAGGTTCTTGAGCGGGCAAAGCGTTAATGATTTTATAGGTACGAAGATGTTTCCACGTATCGACTTCATTACCAAACCATTGTTTCATTTGCTCGAGCACTTTTTGGACAAGCATTTCTTCTGAAGCAAAATCCTGTTTTAGCACCGAGCACGAGATAAGTGCCTTACCTTCTGGGGCATAACTTTTACAAACATTAGTAGGCACACACATATTCATCACCGGGCCTGAAGATTGTGCATCCAGAAAAAGAATAGGTGTAGCAGTGGGTGCTTTGGAAGCTGCAAAATAAAGAGTGCTTACCGTCTTCATTTTTGGAACTACAGGAACTTCTAATAATTTGCATGCCTGAGTTTGATCCACTGCGAGAACTATTTTAGGCGCAGTTAATGTTTCGCCCGATGCAAGTATCACTTTGTTTTCACTTAAGGGAGCAACTTTGCAATTAAGCCTAATTCGGGCAGTGTCAAGCATGGTTAAAAGCTGGCGTGGGATCGCCTCCATGCCTTCAGCAGGTAGGCAGATATCGCCTAGCGCCATCATTCGAAAATTATAATCAAAGGCTCTGCTAGAAGTTGAAAGTTCATTCTCAAGAAATATTCCGGAGTAAAGAGGCTTGAAGAATCGATCGATGATTGAATCAGAAAACCCAAAAGTCTTCAGCCTTTGAAGAGTTGTAACTTCGGGCTTTTGCAAAAGTTTTTCAATTGTTTCAAAAGCTACCTGAGTCCGCAGCATTCCCACCAGCAATTTATCTTTCAAGGAACCTATGGGAGAAAACAAACCCTTGGCTGCGGTGTATAGATCGCGAAACGGATCTGCAAGCCTGTGAAATTTATCTTGGTAACGAATCATTGCGCCTGGAAAAAATCTTTTTAACTTAAGATCTGGATAAGAAAGAATTTGCTTCGCATCGGGATAAGCGGTTTGCAAAACTTGAAAGCCACGATCAAGCTGAAATCCATCGACAACATCGGTTCGTATTCTTCCACCAACTTTTTCTGCACCATCTAACAACAAATAATGAATGCCCTGCTTTTGCAAAACATGGGCGCAACTTAAACCAGCAAGGCCAGCACCAACGATTATTACATCCGCATCAAAACTCATCAAAACCATCCATCGATTAATGTAAAAGAAAAATTCAGCCTCTGTATCAATGATAGTTGTACGGAGGCTGAATCAAAATACACAGGCTGAATTATTAATCTTGTTGTTATTTAATCAAGGCAATGTGCGCCATGGGTTATGACTGCGCCCATTCAAAGCAGCGAAGCAATCATGATGGTTTCAGCGATTTCTTGTTCGGTAACTCCTGCGTGCTTGGCTTTTTCCTTGTGGATTTCTAAACCAGCCCGGCGATAGTTTCCTGAGTTCAAATCAAAGGAATAATCTGCCACTTATTTTCGGATAATCAAGGATTTGTCATCAACCGAAACGCTGTCATTTCAGACTCGATAAACCCGTGACGACCATAGAGCCGGATTGCTCCCGCATTCAGCTTATCAGTCAGCAGAGTGATGCGGGAGAAACTGTGAGAGCGTGCATATGCGATGGCGCTTTGCAAAAGCCGAGAACCAAGACCGCCGCCACGCCGGTCGGGACGAACCACCATATCCTCCAACCAGCAGACACGGCCACCTTCGGCGGTACTGATTGTGAATAAGAGGCCGACCATCCCAACGACTTGATCGCCGTCACGGGCTGCGAGAATGACACCGTCATGAGCCGACTCGATGATGAGGCGCAACCCTCGCTCTTGCTTCTCTCGGTCTGGCGTGAAATCGGCCTCCTGTGTAAACAACAGATTCAGCAGATCAGCCAATTGCGGAACGTCGGTCAAATTGGCTGGTGTGATGAGTTCCATTTCCGCCCCTCAATTTAACAGGTCGATCCACCATGCGAATATGACACCGGCGACTGATTGCAAGTTCGCCAGAAAGGCATCAGTATCCTGAATCACTCTTGATCCTTCGATGTTGGTTCCAGGCTGAATTATTAATCTTGTTGCTATTTAATCAAGGCAATGTGCGCCATGGGTTATGGCTGCGCCCATTCGAAGCAGCGAAGCAATCATGATGGTTTCAGCGATTTCTTGTTCGGTAACTCCTGCGTGCTTGGCTTTTTCCTTGTGGATTTCGAGGCAATAAGTGCATTGTGTGGTCATTGCAACTGCGAGTGCGATAAGCTCCTTATTCTTGACCGAGATCGCACCTTCCTGCATGACTTGCTTGCTGAATTGCCTGTAAGTGGCATAAGCTTCAGGAACAAGTTGTGGCATTTTCTTAAGTTTATCTAGCTGCTTCATATCGTACATGGATCAAACTCCTTTTAGGGTTAGGTAAATTAGACAACATAAAAAGTTTATAGCGAACCAAGAGGGAGTCACAGTAAAAAATCGTAGATTCCCACTGAGTGAGAAAAGATGAATATTTCAAGGTCATCAGGTTGTGAGGTGGTTACGGAGGTTTCCTAGTCCCCTTTAAACCATTAATCCCCTACCTTTTGACACTGGTTTTCAAAACTTTTCTTTTTTTCTTTCAGGTTGGATTCCATAACTTCCCTGATCCTGCGAATAATCTATATAGAAACATTGGCTCGCTTTTTAAGGAACAATCTCATGGTAAAACAAATTCTTAAGCCGTTACAAATTTTGGGTAGCCTAGCTGTACTAGGTTTTTCAGCAGGGTGGGCGGATGCGCAAATCGTATCTGCACCCGCAAATTTCAAGAGTGGCCCCGGAGCTGGAAGGGCCGCTTATTCTTACGCACCGCCCACTGCTCTCAATGCATTCCAACAAGGCGGGTACAAAATTTCTTCTATTACTCCCGGATTGGCAGCAGATCGATACGGGTTCAAAAATGGGGATGTCATCATCCAAGTGAATGGAAAACCATTTAGAACAGAAGATGATTTTAACGGGCTACTTCGCCAAAGCAGTTTCGGATCCAAGATTACTTATTTTGAAGCAGGATCGGGAATTGTAAAAATGCGCGAAGTCAAACATGTATTTGCAAGGCTTGGCATTTCAGGGCAGATTGTTCCGTTGAATGGGCCAAACGCTATGCCCGCTGCTTTTCCAGCCGGGGTATTGCCGCCAGGAGCATTGCCACCAGGGCCTATCGGGTTGCCACCGGGCGCGATTATTCCGCCACAAAACAACTCATCAGGGCCAATATTACCTGGGGTCTAAATCTTCAAGAAAAATCAACTTGGCCCAGCCAAGTATCGATGGCTTGCCAAACTTCCGCCTTGCAGTCATCCTGCAATAAGACATGTCTACCTTCAGGGATTTCGACATAGGTTAAAAGGTCTGTTGGTGCTGCATCAGCAAATTGTCGAGATCCCAAGTGGGCAGTAACTTTGTCGCCTGTGCCATGCAGCAACAAGGTAGGCGTTTGTAAAACTTGGGGATTTTTCAATAGCCTTTGGGCGGCTTTAGAGCATTGCAGATACAGGCCGACTGAAACTTTGCGATGGATGAGTGGGTCATTCTTAAAAGACTCAATGAAATCGCGGTCACGCGAAAGATCTTCATAATTCAACTTATTATCAAACGCAATCGATGAAGCAATCATGTTCATCAATGCGGCAGAATTCTCGAGCCACCAAGGCAATTTAAAAGGTAGTGAAAGCCAAGGCGCAAGGGCGATACAGGCATGAATGCTTTGGGGGTAGTTCATGGAATAAGCCAGGGCGAGTTGTCCCCCAAGGCTATTGCCCAAAAGCACGATCGGAATATCGGGGTGCATCTTTTCCAACTCGCCTTGAAAAAGCCTAAGGTCATCAATCAAGGTTTCGTAGGAAGCAGCATGGCCTCTGGGCCCCTCTGATTTTCCACAGCCTCGCCTATCAAAACCATAAACAGCAAAACCTTTGTTTTCCAGTTTGCTTGCAATGTGTTCATATCTTCCAGAATGGTCTGCCAAGCCATGCACGCACCAAATAATGCACTTGATGGGGCATTCAGGTTGCCAACCCTGCCAATAAAGGCGCAACCTATCCTTACCCAGAAAATTACCTTCAAAATGATACATCTAGCTTTTAACCTTCTTCTTCCCTTTATCATTGGCCGATAAAAAATCTTCACTGATAATAATACCATCTGCAATTGCAGAGATGCAAAATAACATGGTTATCAGGAGCATTAGCATGAAATCCACCACGGAACATCTTACTTTTAATCTCCCCGAAAGAATGGCATTTTTAAATATAACCTCTCAGGTTGAAGATATCGTCAAAAAAAGCGGGATAAAAGAAGGGCTTATGCTTTGTAATGCCATGCATATCACTGCCTCGGTTTTTATTAATGACGATGAACCGGGCTTGCACCACGATTACAAAAAATGGCTGGAAGCTTTGGCTCCTTTCAATCCCTCCGCGCAAATCTACCACCATAACCGCACGGGCGAAGACAATGCAGATGCCCATATGAAAAGGCAGATCATGGGCCGCGAAGTCGTGGTTGCAATCACTCAAGGCAAGTTGGATTTCGGCCCTTGGGAACAAATCTTTTATGGAGAATTCGATGGCAACAGGCCCAAACGCGTGCTCGTAAAAGTTTTAGGGGAATAACTGTTTTGCTAAGCCCCAATCCTTGTGAAGCCTGCTTGATCATGCTAACTTTAATTTAATGAATTTCAAAAAAACCACTCCTTGAAGGGTGCTTGATGGGGGACAATAATCCTGCTCAAATTATCCATGTTGATATGGATGCTTTTTTTGCATCTGTCGAGCAATTAGATAATCCTGCATTACGGGGGCTGCCTGTTATTGTTGGTGGCAAACCGGGGGGCAGAGGCGTTGTTAGTGCGGCTTCTTACGAGGCAAGGGTGTTTGGCGTACACAGCGCGATGCCCTTAAAAACTGCCCTTAGGCTTTGCCCACAAGGGATTTTTCTTCCAGTACGATTTGCAAGGTATGGCGAAATCAGCAAACATATAAGAGAAATATTTCACCGCTATACACCCATGGTAGAACCCTTAAGCAGTGACGAAGCGTTTCTAGATGTAAAAGGAAGCGAAGGCCTTTTTGGTTCTGCGGAAACCATTGGTCGAAAAATCAAAGACGAGATATTAAAAGAAACGGGGCTAAAGGCTTCGGTAGGTGTGGCGCCTAATAAATTTCTGGCAAAGCTTGCAAGTGACTTAAAAAAACCTGATGGATTTGTTGTAATCACCCCGGATAAGGTTCGTGAAATTCTCGACCCGCTACCTGTAGGCAGGCTATGGGGGGTGGGTAAAAAAGCAGAGCTAAGGCTTCATGCGCTGGGTTATAAAACCATTGGTCAAATAGCTGCAGCAAATCCAAAAGCGTTGGAAATGGCTTTTGGCCCTTCTGCGATTCATTTGTGGGAGCTGGCCCAAGGCATCGATTCCAGAGTAGTGACGCCCGATCGATTGGCAAAATCATTGAGTGCTGATGTCACTTTTTCGGACGATATCGAAGACAAAGAAGTATTGGAGGAAAAACTGTTGGAATTGGTGGAACATTTGGGTGCTAGACTTCGAAAAAAAGAGATCAAAGCAGCAGTGATAGACGTAAAGCTTCGATCTTCCGATTTTGAAACCCGAAGCGTTTCGAAAACCCTGCCCGAACCCATGAATGAAACCATGCTTTTATGGTCTGAAGCAAAAGCACTTTTAAAAAAATTGCTGCAATTTGATCTATTGCCCGCTAGGCTAATAAGCATTGGTGCGGTACGATTAGTGCGCCCCGGAGAGATCCAAGGGGGGCTTTTTGACACAAAAATAATCCAAAAGTATGGAGAAATAGATCGCACTTTGGATGCAATCAAGGCAAAATTCGGGGTTGAAGCCATCGGAAGGGGTGTTTTTCTCACTTCTAATGACAAAAAAACCAAGAAAGAGCAAAAGGAACACTAGTACCCCTTGTTTTAGAAGGTATTTTTACCTAAATTTTTCATTAGCCAGTACTTACATAAGGCGACGTAGCTCAGCGGTTAGAGCAGGGTCTTCATAAGGCCAAGGTCGCTGGTTCAATTCCAGCCGTCGCTATTTTTTTTCCATTTCTAATCTTTCCTACAAATCTTGTAGGATCTTAATCTTCCCTTAAGATTCGGTTTGTTATGTTATCCATTTGACGACTCTTTTCGCATTGATCCAACGAGAAAAATGATGGCAACAAATCGAATTTTACTTTCCCTAATAACTTTGATCCTTCCATTGGTAATTGCAAATAGTAGCAATGCGCAAAACTGGCCCCAATTCCGTGGGCCAGGAGGCAATGCTTTTAGTTCAGATATGAATATTCCATCCACTTGGGACGATTCCAAAAATATGCTTTGGAAATGTGACCTGCCTGGAAAGGGAGCATCGAGCCCCATCGTTTGGAAAAACAATATTTTCGTTACCTGCTTTACCAACTCCGCATCAGGCATCGAACGATCTCTGGTTTGCATCGATAAAAATTCGGGCAAGGTTTTGTGGAAGTCTTCTGTAAAAGCCGATGTGCAGGATGATCCCTACTCGGGCTACCTGACCCAGCATGGATACGCAAGCAGCACCCCTGCAACCGATGGCGAATCAATATTTGCGTTCTTTGGTAAAGCAGGCGTGGTTGCATTTGATTTTTCAGGAAAGGAGCTCTGGAAAACCAGCGTTGGGGTACAATCCGGAAACCGCAGGTGGGGCTCTGCATCAAGCCTTATACTGCATAAGGATTTAGTGATTGTGAATGCCTCTGAAGAAAGCAGAGCGATCATCGGCCTCAACAAAAAAACCGGTGCAGAGGTTTGGAAGGCTCCGGGAGATAAACTTGAACTTTCTTACACCACTCCTTTTGTTTTTAACGCCTCTCCCGAAAAACAACTTATCATCGTTCCAGTGCCCAACGAAATCTGGGCCATCAACCCTGAAAACGGGAAACTCGCATGGTTCGCAGAAACATCCCTCAATGGCAATATATCCCCAACCATTGCAGCAAAGGATAATCTCTTGTTTTGCTTTGGCGGATTCCCCCAGACTAAATCTGTCGCACTGAAAGCAGAAGGCAAAGGCGATCTATCAAAGAACATCGTCTGGACCAGCACTGATTCCTCGTATGTGCCCTCCCCTGTTGTTAAGGGTGAGCATTTGTATTGGATCAACGATCGCGGTCTGGCTTATTGTGCTGAAGCTGCAACAGGTAAAATCATTTATAAAGAGCGTCTGCCTTTAAAATCTTCGGGAGGAGCTGCCCGCCCGGTTTATGCTTCAATGATTTTAGTTCACGACAAATTAATCGCAGTTACCAGGCAGGAAGGCACCTTTGTTCTTGATGCCAGCCCTAACTTTAAACTTATCTCCCATAATAAAATCTCCGATGAAGGCGATTTCAATGCCTCCCCGGCTATAAGCGAGGGGAAACTTTTTCTCCGCTCTGACAAATGCCTTTATTGCATCAGCAACCCTAAGTAGATTCTTTAGTAGATTCTTTTCAACTTAAAGTTGCAGAATCAAATTTGCAACAGCATGATTTCGATGTATCCTATTGGCATAACCCACCAAGAGGACTTCCCATGAATTATTCCCTGGCTT
>JAPLNF010000016.1 GCA_026692965.1 Planctomycetota bacterium | reverse complement strand
ATGAACGGCCCGAAGAAGTTACTGAAATGCGTAGAACTATCAAAGGCGAAGTGATTGCCAGCAGTTCTGATCGTGATAGCGCAAGCCATGTTCGTACAGCTGAACTTGTGGTTGAGCGAGGCCGTAGGTTGGTAGAGCAGGGCAAGCAGGTATTCATCTTGCTTGATAGCCTTACGAGGCTTGCCCGTGCGTACAATAAAAACACTGCTAATAGTGGTAGAATTATGAGCGGTGGTGTTGATTCTAAGGCTTTGGAAGTTCCTAAAAGGCTTTTTGGAACAGCACGAGCTTTTGAAGAGGGTGGCAGCCTTACTGTAATGGGAACCGCATTGATTGATACGGGAAGCCGTATGGATGAAGTTATTTTTCAAGAATTCAAAGGCACCGGTAATATGGAAATGGTGCTGGATCGCAAGCTTGCTGACAGGCGGATTTTTCCCGCGATGGATATTTGTCAGTCGGGTACCCGAAAAGAAGAAAAGCTGTTGTCGCCTGAAGTGTTGAAAAAGGTGCATTTGCTTCGACGGATGTTGGTAACCATGGGGCCTGTAGAAGCGATGGATGTACTTATCAAGAAGTTATCAAAAATGACTAGCAATCAAGCATTTCTCGACTCCATGCTATAAAAAATATTATTACGATAAACTAAATGCATAAATTATGGTTTTCATAATTTATGCATTTTTTGTTGATTGTTGGCTTAATATACATTAATAATATCCTTTTTGTAATTATTTGGTTTCGCCCAATGGTTTTTGTAATCCGAAAAGGATTAACTCTTATTGAATTGTTGGTGGTGCTGGCGGTTGTCGCCATTCTCATGGCTTTGTTGTTGCCTGCGGTACAAAAGGCGAGAGAAGCTGCGGCCCGAATGAAGTGTGCGAATAATTTGAAAAATCTGGGCCTAGCCTGCCATCACTATGAAGGTAGCTTTGGGGGGCTTCCCCCTGGTGTGGTGAATACCACATCGACTACGTATAACGCTGATCTTATCGAATTTACTTCCCAAACATCCGAGCCTTATACTTATTCGAGGCATAGTCTTTTAACTATTATTCTTCCTTATATTGAACAGGGTAGTTTGTTGTCAGTTAATGGCGGTTATAATTTTAAAATAAATTGGAGTGCCCCGGCCAATCAAATAGTAAGTAGTTCTCGAGTGCCAACCTTTGAGTGCCCCTCGGTTCCAAGTAGTCATGAAATAATCCCCATCCCCGGGAGTTGGGCTAAAGCCCCAATGGCCTCTGATTATTGGCCCATTACCCGGGGCAATAATAATGCCGCTGTTTGGGTAGGCTTAGGTTTAACTTACCCAAAAAGCCCAGGAATTAATGCTGTACTATCTGCTAATGCAAAAACCCGACTAATGGAAATAACCGATGGATTGAGTAATACTTTTATGATTGGAGAGTCTGGGGCCCGCCATCAGGGATGGATCCAAGGTAAAAAATATAATGATTTGGTGACAACCTCTACATGGGGTATTCGTGGCGCCTGGGCCTCAGAAACTAATAATATTGTTTGTGCAGGTACGGTTGGACCAATTACTTTTGAAGGTGCTACAACAGCCGTATCTAAAATTACAACCGCAGCCCAGTTAACTGGTGCATTAACTATTAATGGTTGGAATCAAGGAGAGTTGTATTCCTTTCATGCAGGGGTATGCAATGTTTCCATGGGAGATGCTTCTGTTAGGGTTTTAAATGAGAATATTTCCATGTTGATGTTGCAAAAGCTTGCAAGCCGTGGCGATGGGAATCCGAATGATCCAAATTAAATTTGGTCAAACCTGTTACAATTTCTCGCCCAATTCAGTTTAATTCATAAAAAAAGATTAGATGTACTGAAATATTGTCTCTTAATTAAAGGTTTATCGCTATGGAACGTACGCTTGTACTTTTAAAACCCGATGCTGTTCAACGCAGGCTCATCGGCACATTAGTTGAACGATTCGAACTCAAAGGTTTGCAAATCGTTGGAATGAAACTTGTTCATGCTAGCAAAGAACTTGCTGAAAAGCATTACGATGCGCATCGTGCCAGGCCTTTCTTCCCATCCTTGATCCAATTCCTTACCGGTGGCCCTACCGTTGCCTTGGCTCTTCAAGGGCCCAATGCAGTTGCTGTAGTTCGCAACTTAATGGGGCTTACCGATGGGGCGAAATCTCCTCCTGGAACCATTCGTGGCGATTATTCCATCAGCGTGCAAAATAACTTGGTTCATGGCAGCGACAGTGTCGATAATGCCAACCAAGAACTTGCATTGTGGTTTAAGGCTGATGAATTAATTTCGTATCAAGGTTGCGATCATAATTGGGTGATTGGTTAATTCGAGATTGATATAAATAAAAAAAGAGAGGTGTATGCTAATGGCATGCGCCTCTTTTTTTTGTTTTATCCGATAGGGCTTATTAGCTGACTAATTTTTTTAGTTCTTCGAGAGCTTTGGGAACGCCAGTTTTTGGTTCTTCATCTGCTTCATATTCCAAAGCCATGTAGCCTCTATAATTCACGGCTTTAAGCATCTCTACAAGTTTCTTGAGGTCTGCATCTTCTTTCTTCTGGCCCGCTTTTTGTATTTCTGTTTTTATCTGAACCGTTACTGCATAGGGAGCAAGCTTGGCCAAGTCTCCATAAGGATCTGCAGTATGAAAATTTCCGGTATCTAGGTTTACGCCGAAGTAAGGGTGATTGATGGATTTCACAATCGAAAGAATTTGTTCAACGCTTGCAGTGATACCACCATGATTTTCAAGTGCTAAAATAACGCCAAACTTGGCTGCATAATCACAAGCCTGCCCGATCGCATTGATGCAACGCTCCTTAGCTTTCTCTTCTGTATCACCCTTGGCAATGGTGCCTGCGAAAATCCGAACGGTTTTGCAACCTAAAATACTGCATCGCTCAACCCATTCGTTAACTGAAGTCATTTGTTCTTTTAACTTGGCAGCATCTGGGATGCAGAAATTATTGCCCACTGCGCTACCGCTGATATCCAACCCAAGCTTCGTACAAAACGCTTTGTATTTTGGAAAGAACTCTTTAGAGGTATCAGGGAAATAATAAGAAGTGGGTTCAATTGCTCCTAATCCTTGTTCCGAGGCATACTCTGCAAATTGTTCCAAGGTCATAGTGGGCTTGTTCGTGCCTTTAAACTCCAGATATTTTCTAAAGCTGTATGCCGCTAAGCTAAGCTTGATCAGTGATTTTCCAGTTCGTGTGACTGGTTCAATGGCTAAAGAAGAATTGTTGGCAATTAGGGCTGTAGAAGTAGAGGCTAATGCTATTTTGCCAAAGGTTCGTCTGTTAATCATGGTGAAACCTCCTGAAGTTTTTGGAAGAAATGCACTATAATCGGGAATAGGGGCAGAATCAATTATTTATGATGCTAATCAAAGAAGCGGACATTTAGCTGCATAAAGTGGCTGATTTATGCGAAAGTAAGGGGCTTTGATAGCTTATCAAGCCGAATAATCGTAACCAATACAGATATTACGAATGAAATCTGACAAAGATGCCCCTTTTTGTCTGGCAGATAAATGCTAAACTAATGGCATATTTTGATAATAGAGTATGCCATGACACAAGCTGATATTTTCGCAAGTATTCCCAACGACAAAACTTCCCAAACGGATGATGAGCGCATTCGAAATGTGATCCCGTTGCCTTCGCCTGAGAATTTGATTCGGTTCTTTCCTGTTCAAGGAACGCATGTCGAAAAATTGATTGCAGATACTCGTAAATCAGTGAAGGATATTCTTCGGGGTAAATCGGATAAACTTTTGGTGGTGATTGGGCCCTGTTCGATTCATGATCCAAATGCTGCGACAGAGTACGCATCTAAATTGGCACTTGCCCGAAAGAAGTATGCCAACGATCTTGAAATTGTCATGCGGGTGTATTTTGAAAAGCCCCGCACCACGGTTGGTTGGAAGGGTTTGATAAACGATCCCTATCTGGATGGAACCTTTCGCATCAACGAAGGTTTAAGGATGGCTCGCGATCTCCTCCTTCGAATCTATAATGCAGGGGTGCCTGCCGGTTCAGAATTTCTTGATACGATTTCTCCGCAGTACATAGGCGATTTAATAACTTGGGGTGCTATCGGTGCACGCACTACTGAATCGCAGGTTCATCGCGAGCTGGCCTCTGGGTTATCTGCACCCATCGGTTTTAAAAATGGAACTGATGGAAATTTAAAAATCGCAATTGATGCATTGATGGCTTCCGCCCAGCCGCATCACTTTCTTTCGGTTCATAAAAATGGTCAGGTCGCAATTGTTGAAACCGGGGGCAATGAAGATTGCCATGTGATTCTTAGAGGTGGTAAAGTCCCGAATTATGATGCTGAAAGCGTCAGTGCTGCTTGCTCTGCCCTTAAAGCTGCAGGACTTATGGAAAGGCTGATGATCGATTTATCCCACTCCAATAGTTCTAAGCAGTATAAAAAACAGATTGAAGTTGCGGGCGATGTTGGTGCTCAGATTTCCAAGGGCGATCGAAGGATCATTGGGGTTATGGTTGAATCCCATCTAGTAGAGGGTAAACAAGATCTCATCGAAGGTAAACCTTTGGTGTATGGCCAGAGCATTACTGATGCATGCATAGGTTGGGAAGATTCTGAAAAGGTGTTAAACCTTCTTGCAGAAAGTGTAAGGGCTAGGCGTACTACGAAGGCATAGGTTAGCGTGAAGCTGTTTCAGCAACCAAGATTTTCATCATTTCTTCAGCGGCTCCAGATGCAATGACTCGCACCTTTTCAAAACTGGTGTTGTAACCAAATTCGTAGGTAATGCCTGAAGAGCCAAAGGTTTTATAAGCCCATGCTTTAGAAGTGGGTAGATTTTCATTATGCTCTGCATCCCGTTTAAAAGCATAATTAGGGAAGTGCGCTTGGATGGCTTTCAACCAACGCTTGGTGAATAAAAGTGGGAAGGTCTGGTCTTCATCCCGCTGTGTGTAAAAAATATCTTCTGAAGTTGAATGAAAATCAAGAAATAGGTAGACCCTAGCTTTGGGCTGTTTGGCAATCGTGGTAAGCGCATCTCGAACCGCTCTGGTTTCTATTTGGGTGAAAGGGCCGTAATCCCGGTTGGGGTCAACACCTCCCAGTGTCGAGCGCCAGTGCCCATGTTCAACACCATCAGGATTTACCACCGGAATAACAATGGTTTGAAAGGAATGCCTGAAGGTTTTCGATAGAGGTGAATCCAAAGCGATGGTGTCGATAAAGCTCATTAGTCCGACGGAGCCGGTGACTTCTGGAGGATGTTGCCTGCCTAGGATGAAAATAAAATTAGTAGCATCGGGGTTCCCGAGGGTAAGTTGTTTGATGGGCCTGCCTTCCATGGATTTACCTATAGTGATGATTTTTGCGGACGGCGATTTTGCAAGAGTGTTGCTCCATAAATCCAAATCATCCAGGCTGATGGGTTGGTGAGCAAACACCCAGAGTGGAATGGGGCCAACTTCGAGAAGCGCACTTGCGGGGATTTTATTTTCGGAACTTTCCTGAGTCCAAAGATTTTTGTCAAGTGCTTTAAAATCTTTGCCATCGAAGCTGATGATTGGCTTGCTTGTAGTTCCAGGGTGAGTAAGCAGGAAACGAACTTCAATGGTTTGTTTCTTGGAGGATGAGATTTTAAAGGCATACCAAGGGCTGCGGTTGATGGGGGAATTTTCAGGAGAGATGGTTACAACATAGATATTATCTTGGAGATGGGCGCAGTTGTTTAACCGTGCGCCCGAAAAATTATTGCTGAACTGAACCCCCTCTTTTTCAAAGTTCCACTCTTTGCGAGTTTGCAAAGGCACTTTGAATGGCATTTCCGACCAGGCAGCACTATCTCCAAGAATTACTAATGCAAGGAATATAAAGGAGCGAAGTTTGTTCATGCCCTTATTTTTACAAACCAGTATCAAAGCAGCAATCTAAATAAACTTTGTTTAAAAGCAGGTGAACTATGGAGAAAAGGGGAATGCTTATTTTAGAGGGAGTTGCAAGTTGGGGTTGGTATCATCTTTTAAATTGATCAAAGGTAGCTTGTGTCTTTTGTCATCAGATGCGGAAGCAGGTGCAGATTTGAAGTTAATGTTGCTAGCGGTCTGATTGTTTTTGGGCCACATAATTCCGAGCCCAAAGAGGATGAGCATACTGGCAGCCAAGGCAACTCTTGCGGAGAGGCCGGAAAAATTGCGGGCCTTAAAGCCGCCCTGAACCCTCGGGGCCTTTGGAAAAGGGGTAGGCAATTGTGCCTGGAAAAATCCTCGCAGTGCTTGTTCAAATTCTTGTTCGTTGTGTTGCATCTTAAGCCAATCACTGTTGTGAGGAAAATCTAAATTTAATTACTTGGGTGCTTCAACACCCATGGATTTTAAAATTTCTGCAAGCCTGATACGCGCCCTGCTTAATCGCATATGCACCGCAGAAGGCTGCAGTTCCAATGCCTTTGCGATATCAGGTACTTCGTAATCAAGGGCATACCGCATGGTCAGAAGCTCTCGGTCTTGGGGTGCAATTTCTTGCAAACCTTCCCGAAGTTGTTGATGCAGTTCCTGCGTTTCCATTCGCAGATCGGGAGATTCGGTTTTAGAACCTATCGTTTCAAACATCTCGGGGCCAAATGTCCCGTTGCGCTGAAACGAACCCCTTGCAACATCTTCTGAAAGATTTCTTGCAACTCGGATCAACCAAGCCCTCATCTGCCTAACGATCAACCCCTTAACCATTTCACGCCAAAGGCGTAGAAACGATTCCTGAAGGATATCGTTAGCCGTTTCCGCATTCATGCTTCTAGCGTAAGCAACGGCCCAAACCGCCCTGCCGTGAGCGGCGTATAGTTTTTGGAATTCTTCCTGCACTCTTTCCTCCGTACGAGACTGCTTTATTATAGGCACATAAGGGTGCAATAAGGCAGGTGCAGCAAATAGATTGTGCGAAAAAATCCCAGCAAAATAAAGACGGCCAAGAATAGGCAACCTAACCGTTTTCTCATGGATTTGTAATCTTTTTAATATTGTTCGCAAGTTCTTTACTGATAATGACTTGCAGAGTAAGCCAGTTGTCTCTGCTGGCACTTTTAATGCCATTTTGAACTAAAAAGGGCAAACTTTCTAAACGCTTTTCTAACTTTTTGATCGCATCTGTAGAGGTTCCCATGATTTCGCATCGGAGTACTGGTTCGACCCCTGATTCAAGCCATACTGCAATTGCATCGATATCATCCATAAAATCTTGTTTGTTGATTTCAGGCAATGCAGGGAGAAACAATTTCAAGGAACTGAAATCCCATTTGCCCGCTTGGGCTGCAATCCAGATGGGTGCATTGATAGGGATCCTTTCAGCGATCAAAGGTCGAAGTTTGCCACTTAGATGATTCAAGCCCGCCCGCTGAAACCCAGAAATCGCTTCAAACCTTTCGGGAAGCATAGTGTACGCCATCGTGTTGTCATCGATTTTCGAATAGCTTGGCTGCATTGGAAAAAGATCAATCTGATATCGCAGAGTTTCTCTGCCAATTCTGTAACCTGAAGGGGTGGCCTGAAGTCTACTGTTCACTTTTTCCATGTTGATGGGATTGAGTGTTTGAAGAAACAAAGCAGAAGCCAGTGGCCTATCTGCAGGCATGGTAAGTGCGAGTAGTTTAATTTCTTCGGAGTCATACCCGAGTGCTTTCCTGATTGGAGAATCTTTTTTCAAGAGAGCATCAAGGTTCAATAACTCAGCAAGTTCTTTAGATGCTTTTAGTTTTTGCAAATCTAGAACAGCGATAAGGCTGGAGTCGCCTGCAAACCATTGAAGGTAGGATTGTCTGGGGTCGGTGTTTGCCTTGGCGAGGTCTCTGTTTCTTCGTTCTTTTTGAGTGGAGAGCGCAAATACAAGCCCCAATATTGCCATTGATGCCATCACTAAAACCACAGCTAGTGCGGTGCGCGATTTGTTTTTGGGCAGATCCTTCTGAATGTAACTATATGCAGTAATAGGTGCATCCGCAGCAATATCCGGGCCTTGCCAAATGATGGCATCTTCGCAACGTGGGCAAATAAACTTCTGCCCTTTTACAGTAGCCGCAGGCGGATCTATCCATGAATTGCATTTGGGGCATGGGTAATCAGGAAAAGGCATTGCACACTTTACTTCCGATTAGGTTTCTTTTTTTGCTCTTCCATCGCTATAACAGGGCGAAGATCCATCTGCTTTTTTACTATGTCTACCTTGGCGATCTCCACTTCAACTTTATCACCCAACCTGTAACGCCTTTTAAACTTCAACCCTGTAAGAGAATGGCTCTCTGCATCGAAGAGGTAATTATCATCGTTAAGCGTGGTGATGTGAACCATGCCTTCAACGGGCAGATCAACAATCTGGGCAAAGAATCCATACTCAGCTACGCCTGTGATGATGGCCATTTTGTGTTCACCAAGTTGCTTTGACATAAATTCAAGCAATTTAACTTTAACAAGATCTCTTTCTGCAAGTGCAGCCCGTCGTTCCATACCACTGCAATGTTCACCTAAAAACATCAGTTCGGTTTCATCGTAGGAAGCTTTTCCTGTTCGCTTCCATCGGGTTAATTGTCGATGAATTGTCAGGTCGGGGTAACGGCGAATAGGCGAGGTGAAATGGCAGTAGCAAGTGCTTGCAAGTGCGTAATGTCCTTCTTCTTTTTCGCTATAAACGGCTTGTTTTAGGCTACGAAGCATTGCGTAATGAACAGCATGCTTTTCGGGTTTGGAAGAAGATTCCGCCAAAATACGCTGCAAGGTGAAACGATCTTCAGCGTTATCGATTTGGTAACCCAGAGTACGGATAAATGCAGCAAAAGCTTTTTGCTTGGTGGGTTCAGGGTCTGGATGGATTCTGCGTAAAAACTTGACCCCAAGGCTGTGAAGATGTTCTGCTACAGCTTCATTTGCGGTCAGCATGAACTCTTCAATTATTTGATGGCTTAAATCGTTGACGCTGTTATGTGCGCCGCTAACCCTGCCATCTTTATCAAACTCCAGTTTGGGTTCTGGCATATCGAGCTCAAGAGCGCCCCTGTGGAATCTTCGGCCTCGCAAGATAAGTGCGAGAGTTTTCATGCGTTCAAGCATCGCGCCAATATCTTCAGGAACTTCTGGCGCTTCGGGAGTCTTATCAAGGAATGCCATTACTTGTTCGTAATGAAAGCGTTTCTTGACTTTGATAACGCCACGCTCAAAAGTAACCGTGGTCTTGCGCCCCTTAGGATCAAAATCAACTATGACGGTTTGGACATACCTGACTTTATCTTGCTGAAGGCTTGCGAGATGATTGGAAATGGTTTCAGGAAACATGGGGATGACTTTGCCGGGCAGATAAATACTGGTGGCTCTGCTGCGAGCTTCGCGATCGAGTGCCCCGCCTTGCTTTACAAAATGTGCCACATCAGCGATATGAACCCAAAGAGTCCAATGGCCAGAAACCGGATCAAGTTCAACCTGCACCGCATCATCAAAATCTTTTGCATCGATGGGGTCGATGGTGACTACGGTGTGTTTGGTGTAATCGACCCTGCCATCAAAATCTTCCTCAGAAAAATTCTCTGCGACATGGTGAGCTTCATCAAGCACATCAGGAGGGAAAATGTCAGGTAGGTTGTAGGATCTGATGATAGCTAAGGTTTCAACCCCTGGGTCACCTTGGGGCCCTAGAAGTTCGGTGATGACGCCTTCGCCCCGTTGCTCGGGAGAAGGGAAGTGAATCATATCAAAGACAACTTTGTCGCCTGGTTTGACATTCTTGGTTGTGGGATCGCCAATGGTGATGGATTGTGAAAAAACCGCGCCATCTACTTTTACAAATCCTTCGCCTGCTTTT
>JAPLNF010000015.1 GCA_026692965.1 Planctomycetota bacterium | reverse complement strand
TTATGTTTTCAGCGTGATGCGAAATGTTTCACAACCTTTTTCAGAGGTAGATGTAAAGGCAATGGTTTCGGGCCAACCGCACAACAGCCCTACCCGCTGGCGCACGGTCATTGATCTTACCAACGGGAATTTTTATTACGAATCCACTCTTTCTCCTAATATCATCTGGGTCAATTTCAAAGAACTTGATTTCAGCACAGCTTCTGGCCTGCGGAAGATGGATTTACAGGGAGACAATTTAATAGGCGATTCTACAAAAGGTTTCAAACCAGCGAAGGGTTTTTCAGTCTTGAAGCCAGAGTAATAACGGACTATGCCGTAGGTCGAATGCTTGTTAACAGTTTTTAGCTCAAAAGCTCAACGAAAAAGGCTCCTTGTGATTAAGGGGCCTTTTTTATTTGAAGTCTGAAATCCCACTCTTTATATCTCCCCTATTTTTACTTTTAAGGCGGGTTTTAAAAAGTCGTGTTTTATCAACTTTAATGAAATTAGGTAAATTCATTATTTCTTTGGCTGGAGTTTGTCGATTAATACAAGGTTGCAGATTGTAACATCGTGAAGATGCTTCCTTAACATGGATGTGCTGAATTGAAAATTGATGCAAAGTTCTGGGTAACTCTAATGGTGGGCTTTTCGCTCTGCCTGACCGGTTGTATTCCAGGCCCAGTAAAAGAGTATTGGGATCATGGAATGAAGGTAGGGCCGGAGTATTCTAAGCCGCCCGCCCCAGTTTCCTTTGATTGGATTGATAAGGATGATACCCGTATTCGTACCGATCCTGAAGAACACAGGAATTGGTGGAAGAATTTTAACGATCCTAATCTGGATGAACTGATTTGTTTTGCAACGAAACAGAATTTGAATTTGAAACAAGCTGGTTACAGGGTAATGGCATCTCGGGCTGACCTTGCAATTGCAATGGGTCAATTCATGCCACAATCCCAAAGTATGACAAGTGGTTTTACCCAATATGGTTTGAGCACCGCAGTTGCAAATAGATCGTTTAAAGGCGTCGATTTGATTCCGCAAAATTATTATCCACAATATAGTTTTGGGTTTAATATGGCTTGGGAGCTAGATTTCTGGGGTCGGTACCGCAGAGCAATCGAATCTTCCAGCGATCAACTTGATGCATCAATAGAAAATTATGATGAAGTAATGGTTTCGATGTTAGGAGATATTGGCGAACATTATGTGATTTACCGTTATTGTGAGCGGGTGGTGGAATTGTTGAGGGAAAACATCGAGTATCAGAAAATTAGTTTACAAGTAGCCAAAGCCAAGTTTACTGCTGGTCTTTCTAGTGAATTAGATGTTGATCAAGCGCAGAGCGATTTAAGTTATATCGAAGCTTCGGTTCATATGTTTCTTCGTTTCCAGCGGTTGGAAAATAATACACTTTGCACTTTACTAGGTATTTCACCAGAAGACCTTGGCAAAAAGTTGACAAAAAAAGGAATTCCCGTTCCGCCTAAAGATGTTGCAATAGGCATACCAGCACAACTCATTACAAGAAGGCCAGATGTTCGGATGGCAGAAAGGCAAGCTGCAGCCCAGTGTGCCAAAATAGGCGTGGCAATGTCGGAACTGTTCCCCCATTTATATATCAATGGTTCCTTTGGTTACAATGCGATGAATAATACGGCAATGTTTACTTCCCCTGCGGCTTATGGCACGATTGGGCCAGGCTTAAGTTGGAATATTTTCAATTATGGCAGATTATTGAACAATGTGAAAATGCAGGATGCGAACTTTCAGGTGAATGTTGCAAAGTTTCAGCAATCGTTGGTTGGTGCTGGTAAAGAAGTGGAAAATGCTATCGTGGAGTATGTAAAGAGTGGGGATGCGATCAACGAAATGGCCGTTTCGGTTGCTTCAATTCGTAAGGCAAGCGATATTGTAATTGTGCAATATAAGGCGGGCACTGCGGATTTCAACAGGGTTTCATTGGTTCAAGAAAAGCGAATATCGCGGGAAATGGAATTAGTCCTTTATCAGCAAACCCATGCCCGAGGTATGGTGAATATTTATAAATCATTAGGTGGTGGTTGGCAGGTAAGATTGGATGGATGTGAGGAAGGTGGATTAATAGCAGGGGAACCCAAGGAATTGCCTTTGCCAAAAACGGAAATACTTCGCCCTCTGCCCGATAGCAAGCTAGAGGAACCCAAAAAGTGATGCGCTCATTTGCAAGGTTAATGATTGGGTTTGGAGTCTTGCTTGGTTCACTTGGTGCGTTGATCGCCTCGGATACTCGGTGCCCAAAATGTCCGGATGATTACAAAACCAAACCCATGCCAAGTGCTTTAGAATACTTTAAACCAGATGGTATGGGTTGTTATAAAATAAAGAGTTGCCCGCCTGTGCATCCGTATTTTAAACCAAACGGTTTTGATGATTACAAGATGAAAAGCATGCCTTGTGTTAAGGCGCTAGATAAAGGTTCGTGCGCTCCGGATGGCGGTACAGGAGTTAACTTTTTTGGTTTACGCCCTAGGTTAGAAACACATAAAAAACTAACTCAGCCATGATGATTATTGTTGGTGTCTGTTGTCTGGATTGAGGGTTGATTTTCGAGTGGGGTAGTCCTTTTTGCTCCTGTGATCCACAAGATGACATAAAAGAAAACTGGGGTGTAAAAAATCCCCAGAAATGTAACTCCAAGCATGCCGAAGAAAACGGCAATGCCTAGAGCTTGACGCATTTCCCCACCAGCCCCTTCTGAAAGTGCCAAGGGTACTACACCCAGAATAAATGCAAACGAGGTCATTAAAATTGGCCTTAATCTTAGTTTGCTAGCTTCCACGGTAGCTTCCTTTAAAGGTTTGCCCTGCTCAAATAATTGCTTTGCAAATTCCACAATGAGGATTGCGTTTTTGCTGGCGAGGCCTACCAAAACAATAAATCCAATTTGCGTGAAAATATTGATATCCATATTAAATATTTGTAACCCCAATAAGCTGGATAGTAAGCACATGGGAACCACTAATATTACCGCTAAAGGAAGGCTCCAGCTTTCGTACTGTGCTGCTAGCACTAAGAACACAAATATCACCGCAAGGCCGAATACGATCGCTGCGGTATTGCCCGATTCAAATTGGAGAAATGAAAGTTCTGTCCATTCAAAAGCCATGTCCCGTGGAAGGTTCTTGTTGGCAATGGTTTCCATTTCTCGTGCGGATTGACCTGAACTGAAGCCTTTGGCATTATTCCCGTACAATGCGGTTGCAGGATACATGTTGTAGCGAATAAGAAAGTTAGGGCCGGAGGAGTTTTTAAAACTCATGAATGCGCCCATGGGAACCAACTGATTCGAATTGTTGCGAATCTTGATAAGCGTAAGATCGTTTATTGATTGGCGAAAATCCGCATCTGCCATCACATTCACCTGCCAAGATCTGCCAAAGAGATTGAAGTTGTTCACATAATATGACCCTAGGAAGCCTTGCAAAGTTTCAAAGACGTCCTGCATCTGCAAACCAAGAGCCATGACTTTGTCGCGGTTAATATCCAGATAAATCCATGGGGTGTCACCTCGACTGCCTGTAAAAACACCTTGAAGCATGGAGTTGTCGTTGCCCGCTACTGCAAGGTTATCGGTGGTTTTTTGTAAACTTTCCAGCCCTACAGGACCGCGGTCTTCAATCATTATTTTGAACCCGCCTGCAGTGCCTAACCCGTCTACGGGCGGGGGGCCGAATAAGTTAACCATCGCACTAGGGATTTCCCTACGGCAGCGCTGGGTTATCTTTGCGCTTATATATTCGCTGGTCAGTCCCTTTTTTATTCGTTCTTCAAATGGTTTTAGAATGATGTTAACAGAGCCCAAGTTTGGGGCATTAGCACCGATTAATAACGATTGCCCTGCGATGCCCACAGTATGGTCCACTCCTTCAGTTTCTTCTGCGATCTTACAAAGAGTTTGTATATCTTTTGCGGTTCTTTGTACCGATGCGGCATCGATCAACTGTACATTCGCCAGAAGATATCCTTTGTCTTGTGGTGGTATGAATCCTGTGGGAGTAATCTTGAAGTAATGAAACGTCCCATATAGCAGTCCGCCATAAACTAATAGTGCTAGGATGGAAAGTTTCAGCATAAGTCGAACTGTACCGCCGTAGGCGGTTGTTCCAAGGTTAAAGATTTTGTTGAATAGTAAGAAAAACCAACCGAAGAAAAAGTCGAGTATTTTTTGTAAGATGTCTTTCTTTGCGCCTTTTGGTTGTAGTAAGAGTGCTGCTAAAGCAGGGCTTAATGTTAAAGAGTTGAATGCCGAGATGATGGTGGAGACAGAAATAGTAATTGCAAATTGCCTGAAAAATTGGCCGGTGATTCCGCTGATGAATGCGCAGGGTATAAAGACTGCACATAAAACCAAGGCAACTGCAATAACGGGCCCGGTTACTTCGGTCATGGCTTTTCGTGCAGCATCGCGTGGGGAAAGGCCTTCATGCAACCAGCGCTCCACATTTTCCACTACTACAATTGCATCATCCACCACAATCCCGATGGCAAGTACCAAGCCAAACAGTGACAGGTTATTCAAGCTGAAACCAAGAGCAGCCATCGCTGCGAATGTTCCGACCACTGCAACGGGTACCGCAATAAGGGGAATGAGAGTTGCGCGCCATGTTTGCAAAAATATCAATACCACTAGTGCCACCAAGATGATTGCATCCCGCAGGGTCTTAAAAACTTCCAGGATGGAATCTTTAATAAAAGGAGTGGTATCGTAAACAATCTTATAATCCAAGCCTGGAGGAAAGCGCTTCTTTAAAGCGCTCATTTTCTGGTATATGCCGTTAGCAGTTGAAATAGCATTTGATCCTGGAAGCTGATAAACAGAAAGAGCAACCGAGGGTTGATTATCGAGGGAGCAAATCTGATCATATTGTTGCGAGCCAAGTTCTACCCGGGCGATATCTTTTAATCTGACGATGCTGGAAACCGGGGCAGACACTGTGGGCGGTGTTACCTTGATAATGACATTTTCAAATTGTTCTACATCATAAAGCCTGCCTAGGGTATTGATGATTAGTTGAAGTTGCTGGCCTTTGGGGGCAGGTTCCTGCCCAATGGATCCTGCTGCAACTTGTAGATTCTGCTGGCTTAAGGCAGCGATAATATCATCGGCTGTAAGGCTGAGAGCGGTCATTTTTGCAGGGTTTAGCCATGCCCGCATAGAGTAATCGCGCTGGCCCATAAAGGTGACATTGCCCACGCC
>JAPLNF010000014.1 GCA_026692965.1 Planctomycetota bacterium | reverse complement strand
GCTTCGATAAGCTCTTCATTGGTTTTATTCTTGCGATCAAGATCAAAGCGCCCGGAAGCGATTGCATCTGCAACTTCTTTTTTCGTAAGCCAACTTGCCTGATCAACTCCCCTACCTGTAAGTGCGATTTTCTTCAATGGAATCGAATAAGTTAGAACATAAGTTGCAGCAGGGCTAAGGCCATAGTAGCTGCGTTTTCCGTAGTAGGAATTGTCATCAGTTTTCCCGGGGCCAAATTGTTCCCCGCCATCATAGGTGAAGGAACCATCAGACCGACGCACCAGATCAAAATGCCAAGACGCTTGATTAAAATACGCTGCCAAAGCATCAGGGCCACCCGTGTTAGCACCAAGTGCGCCCCAAAGATAACTGAATCCCTGCCCGGTATGGCCATACTCGCGATTTTGATACGAAGCAGTCACCATCTTTGCCCAATACTGGGTCTCACGAATGCGATTGCCCTGCAAGCCAAACAACAATGCTGTCATTGCGTTCTTGCCATTGTTTTCGTGGTTGGGCCAAGGCATATGCTCGCCATAGGGAATTGCACCTTTGTCTACAAAGTAGCCAAAGAACTTGGAAGCGCGATCAACTGCAGGCTCAATCTCTGGATGCTTCACACCACAATTTTTTCCCATCACGATTGCCATATTTGCAATCAAACCGGCTGCGTTCACAGGCCCATAAGGCGGTATCGAACCATGTAGCTGCCCATCGGGAGTTAACTTAGCAATGCCATGGCCAAAGGTGCCATACATACTCTGGCCCTTTGCTAGGGAAATTGCATATTCATTGATTGCAGGAAGAACATCTTTATCGCCAGTTAGAAGATAATATTCGCAAAGGAAAACATTGCGATAACCCCAATCCCACATGAACATGCCGTCCTTGAGCTCAAGCTTCAATGTTTTAGGGCCAATCTTATGGGCAAGAACTTTAACCCGTGGCAGATACTCAGGATTACCTGTTGCCATCAACGCCAGGCCGTTAACAGCACCCCACATATCATCGCGGAGCGGTTCGTTTTCGAGCACCTTGCATGCTTCATCAAAAATGAGTTTAGACTTAGGGCAGTTAAAAGGAGCCGTTGCAGAGTAGGAACCCATGACCCGAAGTTTGAGTTGCACTTTTTCGGTTTTGCCCTGCCTCCAAACGAGAAGGTTTAGCTTCCCTTGGTTGGCTTCTTTTTCTGCCTCTTGAATTGCAACAGCAATGCTTTTGCGGGCATCATCAGCAAAGGGTTTGTCATCAACCCCAAGTATCACATCATTAATTTTAATAACGCCATCTGCAGGGGATTTAGCACCTACATGAGTGACAAGAATCTGCCTGCTGAAAGTGGTGGTTCTGCCTTGCTGGCTTTCGAAAAAATTCGCAGGCTTGGTGTAAATCCAACCACGCAGTCCGGTTGCACCAAGGTTGTAAGTCAGCTTGATATCTGCCGGTTTGTCTTTGGTAAGATCAGGAGGAACAGGGTTTTTGGTCTGGGCAAAAGCTTGCTGGCAGGCAACAAGAAAAATAATTGCGATAGTAAGAATCGACTTAGAATACAATTTCAAATACATGAATACTTTCCATAAAAGCCAAACAAAAACACATCATCTAGAATTGATCTAGTATGAGATGTGTTATTGTGTGGTTCAACTACTAACTACATATTATTTTGCAGCTAGAATCTTCTCATCCACCAAGCGCATGGCATTGAGTGAGAAAAAATCCCAAGGCCCATCGGAATTTTGGTCCACTTCTCAAGCCCGCCTGTTCCACCTGCTTGCTGGTGGTATCCTTCAAAGTGTTTTTGACACCTAAGCTTGAAGCCTGCTAAGCCAGATTCTTACTTTTTTGAAGGAGATTCTTAATAGATCTTGAGGGCACCTGCTCGGGATAGAACCAGTAGATGATTACTTTTTCTTCGGGTCTTTGACACCCAAAGGCTTGCTGATGAGCATCTTCAATTTGGATTGAGGACTAATAAGTTTCTTAGCCAAGATATCTTCCTCGGTGAAGCGGGCCAGAAGGATTTCGCCATCTGTCGAGCGATTACGATCGTAAGAAATGTAGAGGGTGCCATTGGGTGCCTGAAAACCATCCGGGTAGGAAATGCCCTTGCGCTCATCAATCACCAACCCGCCCTTCCAGGTTTTGCCATCATCCTCGGAAAGCCAGGCGCTCAATTGAACCCTGCCTTCATGAGAGTCGATCCGGTCGCCATGCTTAATAAGCAGCAGCCTGCCCGAGGCCAGCCTGCGGAAGTGAAAGCGGGCGTTTGGTTGGCGGATGCCTGGTGGCTCGCTGGGGGAAGCCCAAGTTTTCCCTCCATCCGTCGAAAAAGATTGCATCATTCCTTTTGCAGTGCGGGCCAGCATCCAAAGCGAAAGATCCTTGCGTTCCACGATCATATGCTCATGCCAGTCGGGGTTCGGGAAAACTGCAGCCCCCCTGCGTTGCCAGGTAACACCCTTATCATTAGAAACAAAGACATTCGCACCCCGCAATGGATTCAAATCTTGAAATAGCCCATTGAATGGTCCGAAACCCTCCCTTTGATCCAAGGAAATGGGAAGCAACCATTCCCCCGTGGAAAGAACGGTGGGCTTGTTAAGGGTAACCCCATGCCAAATGCGTTTGGGTTCGGACCATGCAGGCTTGTCTGAGTCCGGGTTTTCGCAAATGCTGGCCCAAACCCCAGCCCTGCCATCGAACATATCCATCGATTGATCAAAAATCAGCCAAAGGCGGCCAATGGGATCGGTCCAGAGGTTTCCTACAAGAATGCTGCGATCCATGGGAAGGTTTTTGGAATGTGCATCCACCACCAAACGTGGCTTCGACCAAGTCTCGCCATCATCATCGCTGCTGGCCAGCACGAAAAAAGCCTTAGGACTGTCGCCCCCCGCAACCCAGCAGGCCCAAAGCCTACCCTTAGGGGTTCTCTCTATGCCAATAGTCATACCATAATCAAGTTTATCGTAATCGTATTTCGGCAGAGGCGAAGTGTTCATTTTAGGTGGGATAAGAGCGAAGTCTGCAATCCGCCGCATCACATCCTTCTCGAATGCCCGCAATGCTTCAGGAGACATAGTTGCAAAGGCAGCTTCAGATTTTTCAGGTCCTTGAGCATAAATGCCAGGGGCAAATGCCAAGGCAGTCATCAATGCACAAATCATTTCTCTAGGGCTAATTATCATACTACCCTCTTTCTTTAAAAAGTATTATTGAAGATTAACGAAAAACCCGCATTTTGCAACTAAGGAATCACCCTTGAATTTAAGCGTCCCCACCAATCAATTTACCCGATAACGGCCATAGGAAATGTTTGGTGTAAATCCAACCACGCAAACCCGTTGCCCCAAGGTGTAAATCAGCATGATATCTACCGGTTTGTCTGTGGTAAGATCAGGATGAGATGTGATATTGTGTGGTTCAACTACTAACTAAATATTATTTTGCAGCTAGAATCTTCTCATCCACCAAACGCATGGCTTTTCGGACCTTACCAAAATCAACTTCGACATTCTCGATAATGCTGCGTTTGAAAACAATGCCTAAAGTATCTCCAGAGCTTGTCTTGATCCCCATCACCAGAAAGCGATTGGTCCAAAAAAAATAAGCAGAGAATACTGCGAGCATACCAAAAATAAATGCAGGCAACGAACCAACAAACGCAACAGCTAATAAAGAAAAAAATGAAGCAATCAAAAGCAATCCGCCAATAATCAAAGTCCAAATTGGTTGATAAAGTGTACAAATGGTATAGTTCACATGATCGAGCATTACCGTATTTACGACTTGAAGACTAAGGCTATTACTGCGATAAAAAATCCGGTCCTCAAAAAGTTCAAAATGAGTCTGATCACTCAGCCCAAGGATAGTTAGGACAAATGAAATCAAGCCCTGGGCCCTTCCGACCACACGAATCAAGGGGGTGCCATTGGCCGATTTATGGATTTTAAACTTTTGCAGAACCCTTATAGGCAACCCTCCAAACCCAGAAAAAATAGCCATGGCAAATCCTAGAAATATTCTATACACAATTAATACACCCAAGATCTGACTCAAAACATTTAACAGTTCCATCCCAATCCCCCTAAATATTATCGATTAAAGAAATTATCACCCTGATTAAACCGGGGATTGAAATTGCCACCCCCAGATTGATTTTTGGGAAAGAAGCCAAAGATAAATCCTAGCACAAGGGCCAATGTAAATATCCCAGCACCGCCCAACCCGATCACCAAAGTAGCAATCCATATTGCCTTTTCTTGCTTTTTTGAAGAAATATTGACAGCAGAATCTCCAAAATCACTTTGATTTTGATCATCTTCGTAATCTTCGACCTGATTTTCCTGATCCGGTTCAATTTGATCTTCTTCTTCAATAGCCTCTTCCGCGGGATTCAAAAAATCATCCAAAGGCATCCAATTTTTTTGATCTGTGGATACCTCATCGGCATCCGTAACCTTTCGGTTCTCATAAAGTTTAATGAGGTTTTCGCGATTGGTGGGGCCAACGATTTTATCACCCCGACGAATATATACTTTGTCCATGCTCAATTACCTTGGGTAATGAAATTTCATTCAAAATCATAGCATTTAAAAAACTTATGTGAAATCACAATTTTTGAATTAAACCCGGGAAATCAACTTCAATATTTTCGACAATAGTATGGTTTAAAAAAACACCAGAAGCATCTTAAAAATGGTATTGACAGCTATCGCTTGTAATGAAAATAGCTAAAAAATGCTAAATAAGACAATAATAATCAAAAATCCTTTTAATAAAATTATTGTCAATATAATTATATTTATTTTACTAAAATAACATTGATATATTTTGAACATTAAGATATTTTTGGTATGGATATTGACCATATGTGTTTAGGTTATTAATGAAATGTCGTTCCCGCCCACATTAGACCTACGCCTCACATTCAGCAATGATTCGTTGCCTGATTCCATTGCTTTGCCGCGAGAAAAATTCGCTTTAAATTGCCACGATGATGTTCTTGCAACATTAAATGGCAATTCTTCTGTAAATGCCCTAGGCAGGCGCTTAACTTTAGTGCTGACCCACCTCTGCGCCCATGGCAGAACTTCGGTAGTTAAGGGGGTTCAGGGGAACGATAATCATGGCTGGCGCAGGACCCCAATGGGAGGGAACAATGGTTGCCATTATTATCTTTGGTGGGCGCCTGATACTGCACCCCCGGTAAAATCAATTTCGAACCAACCACAGTCGATTTTTTTAAGGGCCATTAGGCACCACGATGACCATACCCTTTTAAAGTCTGGGAAAATTGGGGATTATCATGAAGTGCATAACAGCGATTTGATTAGTGGAACAGATTTCCCTCTTCCATGGACACCAGACCAAAAATTATTCATAACCAGTTTGTCTGCAATTCGTCTGCTCCGAGGAAATCCAGGCAGCGGGAAAACTGCATCTCTGTGGCAGGCAATTCAATCAAGATCTAATGAACAAGTGCTTTATCTTACATGGTCTGCAGGATTGGTCAGGCAGGCAAAAGAATATTTTGAATCCTTTACACCCAAGGGTTCTACCATTCAAGTTAAACTATTTTCTGACTTCATCAAAGAAATGGCTCATGGCTATACTCCCAGATGGACCCCTGACGAAGCAAAAAATGCTTTTAATAATGGCATTGCTCGCTTAAGTCCAGCACTCCTTAGTCGCTGGCACATGCTGCCTGATATTTTGTATGCAGAAATTCGTGCTCACTTTGTTGGCGAATATTTGAATACCTCAGAAAATTACAATTCCAAACCAGCAATTGACGATTATGTTTTGAGACGGAAACCATTTTTGGGCGCAGCTATTGATGGAATCGTGGCAGCGGTTTCAGTATTGGAAGGTGCGGCTTCGATCTGGGATTATTTTCCTGATCTGGATTTGGCAAAGCTGGCTTTACAAAGGCTTACTTCCAATCGTTTTTTAAGAAACGAATTAGCCTGCCTTAATCGCATCCTTTTAGATGAAGTGCAAGATCTTACTCCGCTTGAAACTTCGATTCCTCTTCTCCTTGCTAGGAAAATAGCGGAATTCAACAACGGTATTGCCCCTTATGTTTTGGTAACTGGAGATGAAGGGCAGACCGTTCGACCAACCGATTTTGAATGGGGTAGACTCAAAGATCTTATCTCCAACATTCTGAAAACCCCTGAAGATATATCTCTGCCTGCAAACCTTCGTAACCCAAGTAGCATCGGTCATCTTGTCAATTCTGCAAGGGGGTTGTATCAACATCTTCCAAAAGAAGATCGACCCAGAGGCTTGGAAGAAAACCCTGTTACCGAATCAACAAATGGCAAAATCATTCATTGCGTGGCGTCTAATGGGGATTCACTTTCTCGGTTGCTGAAGTTAATGTCTGATTTGCCTGGATGTGCCATAATCAGGTTGCTTGAAAACACGCCAATTTTCTTTGCAGAAGAAATCAACAAAACAATTCTTTCGGTTGCTGAAAGTAAGGGGCTGGAATTTCAAACAGTGTGTGTACTTGAATCCGCCAAGTTACTTACCCCTATCATGGAAATAAAAGAGGACATCAAAGGCGTTGAAATAAACCGTTTGAGAAAACGCCTTGCGATTGATCAAATACGTGTTGCAATAAGCCGCCCTACAGAAACCCTGATTCTTTTAGATATTGATCCCAACGAAAATCAAATCAAATCCATCAGCAACTTTCTTGCGGGTTCGCAGGTGTTTCATATGAATGCAGAAGAACTTCTGCATTTTTTTGATACTGAAGATAACGGCCCTGAAATTTATGTACAACAATGTATTCAAGATGTTCGTAATCTGATTGAAGTTAAACCTTTTAATGCTTTGCATCGCTGCAAGCAAGCCGTCGCTTTGCTAGGTAACCCCGATCTTCCAAACGGTATCGCAGACTTCACCCTTCGTAACGAAGTTTACCTGCTCCTTTCAAGAACCTACCTGCAGCTTTTGATAAACCGGGATGG
>JAPLNF010000013.1:2152-19370 GCA_026692965.1 Planctomycetota bacterium | reverse complement strand
TCACTGGCCAAATGTTTTTTCAGTGTTAATGGCTGGAGGCGGAATCAAGCCGGGAATCGTGCTGGGTTCTAGTACGCAGAATGGTGCAGAGGTTCGAACCCGCCCTGTTCATATGTACGAAATACTGGCAACTATCTATCAGCAGCTAGGGGTTTCCACTGATACCATTTTTCACGATCTTTCAAACAGGCCCATGCCCGTGCTGAGTAAACCTATGCGTGCGGTGGAAGAATTGCTTTAATCAAAAGCAATTCTTAAGCACCCTTTTCAACTTCGATTGATTCATTGCTACCATAGCGGGCAAACCAAATACTGCCCAATACGCCGAACACACATGCAACCTTGAGGTTTAGTTCGGGGGAATGTTGCCATAAGAGTGCACCACCAAACGCAGCAAAAGCAACTAACACATCGCAAATAAGATAATACAAACCAAATACTTCATCCATTCTTCCTATTTTGAACAACGGGTGGACAATAAAGCAGAATCATTAGCCACGGATTAACACGGAATCAAAACACATCTTTCAGAGCCGGATGCGTTAGCGACGGTTGCAATCATCCCTTAGGTGCAAAATCCAAAGTTGCAAATGGAGTAGTTGCAGTGGGGCTTCCCGATCGCAACTACTCCATCTTTAATCAACCCCACATCAATCAACGTGAAGTAAAAAGGAAGGATAAGAAAAAGGAACAGGGCGAGCACCAGCGGATTGACATCCGCCGCTCAATAAGAAAAGGTGGGCTTAAAGGCATTGAATAAAAGTGGTGGAGGTTAGGGAAAAATAAAAGCCCATGGACTGCGTTCCATGGGTCGCTTGTTTTTGAATGATGAGAGATAAGGCAGACCCACCCAGCGCAGTGGGCTTAGAAAATGTGAGTGCGGAATGTACAGCAATCATTCGCGGCCGAAAGCGGATTCTTCCATCGGTATGGTGATAAAGGAAAGGAGAAAGAAAAAGAAAAAGAAGAAAGTCGTGAGGCGAGCACCAGCGGATTGACATCCGCCGCTCAATAAGAAAAGGTGTGCATTAATTCAGAAAAAGGGTAGCGAAGGCGCTGGGGTTAAGAATCTTTTGAACCTAGGGGTTAGGGTCGTTCATTTTGCCAAGTTGGCGAAGCAGTTCAAGTTTAGCTGCGGTGTAAACTGCATTAGCATCGCCCTCAACTTTTACATCTGGAGAAAGTCCGCGTTCAAAAGTTTGGCCTGTGGGAAGTCGAAGCTTAGCAACGGTTAACTGGACACCTCCCGGAAGTTTGTCCCAGGGGGCTTTATCAATCGGAATCAGGCACTGAACGGAACCCTTCCCGCGAGTGCGATTGCCAACGATTTTGGCTTTACCATTAAGTTGCAAAGCGCCTGCAAGAATCTCGGCACTGCTTGCGGTATCTTCATCGACCATGATAACTGTTGGAAGAAGGAAGGGATTTTGCCCGGTCGAAGTGAAAGATTTGTTGAATTCTTTTACCTGCCCTTCTGCATGAACAATGGTGCCACCTTCAAGAAAAAGCTCTGCAGAGCTAAGGGCGGATTTAAAAGCGCCGCCTGGGTTTCCCCGAAGATCTAGAAGAAGACCACGGATTCCAAGAGTTTGCAAGCGAGCTAAAGCTTCGCGGAATTCATTGGTGGTAGTGCTTCGAAAAGAAGAAATGCGAACGATGCCAATGGGGTCGGCATTCATGGGGTTAAGAACTTCCCAATCAACGCTGGGAATAAGAAGCATTCGGCTCCGAAGTTTTAGGTCGGTGATGGTACTCATGCCTTGGGGTTGGACTTGCAATTCAATTTCTTGACCTGCTTGAATGGTGAGAAGCGCATGAACTTGTGCAGGTGAAATCATTACTGCAGGAATTCCCTGAAGAGAAATGACCAAATCCCCTTTAAGAAGACCAGCTTCTTCAGCGGTGCTACCCGGGATGATTCGAGAAACTTCATAGTAAGAGCCGGAAGGCACCAAGGTTAAACCAATTCCGGATTGCCTACCTGCAGAAGCAGAGTCAATTGCAACTTTTTGGGAAGGGGTAAATAAAAGAGTGAATTGATCAAGGCCATGGCAGGCCCCATGGGCACATTCAAGAATAATGAGGTTAGAGGCACGGGTGGTATTTTCAGACCAGCCGGAGTTACGCACTTCGCCCGCCAATTCGACAAGAGTTTCGCGTAGTTCAGCAAGGTTTTGAATAGGCTGCTTGCGAAGCTGAAGAATGCGTTGCTCGATAACTTTTGCAGCTTCGTTATTTAAAGTCCCAAGAATTGGAGTTAAGAGTTTAGGTGTTCTAAGTAGAAGGAGAACTTCTTCGGTTGCATGATGAAAAAGTATTTCGGGGCGAGCGCGATCGGCTTCAACATAGTTTGCCCCCAGTACCTCTGCAATATAAATGCAAAGATCAATCACTTGGCTAGGGCGAAGAGCGACCACGATTTTTCGGTACTGTTCATCTTTAAGGCGCACCTGCTGTTGCTGGATTCTGCCCATACGATTAAAGGAATCTCTGGCTTCCAGATCATCTCTATTTTTACGAAGATATTCGGCATAATAATTAGCGGCACGGGAATAGGCACCAGATGCTTCACTTTTTCGAGCTTTCTCTAAAAGGCGCAAATCTTCTTCTGAATCAAAGGCAAAAATTGACGATGAGGCAAAAATACTACCAACCAATGCAAGCATCATTGGGATCAGCGGTAAACGGAGGTTCATGCAAAATCTCCGTTAAGTAGGAAAAAAGCACTTCATGTTTATTAAAACCCAGACTCTCTAAACCAAAGCGATAACCAAGTATATGCGTTCCAAAGGCAAAGGTCAAACCTGACGCTCGCTTTTGAACTTATATATTAGACGAAGGCAGTGGTTGTTTAGTTTCAGAAATATTAAAATTACTTTGAAAGCGGGATTTCCCGAATCACCCAACATGGACGCCGAACGCAAAGAAATTTTGAAAAACGCTGAAACCATCGTAATCAAGGTTGGAACCAATGTTTTAACCAGAGCCGATGGAACCCTCGAACCAAATCAGGTTCACAGCTTGGCGGACCAGATTTTCAGGCTGAAACAAGCAGGGAAAAAAGTCGCCCTTGTTAGTTCAGGCGCCATCGGTGCGGGCATGGGCCGCCTTGGCCTTAAACAACGACCCACCGACCTCAGGCATCTTCAAGCATGCGCTGCGGTTGGCCAATCCTTTCTTATGCGCGCCTACGAAGATTCCCTTGCACGCTATGGCATACCGACCGCACAGATCCTGCTTACTGCGGGCGATTTTGACAACCGCACCCGGTACCTCAATGTGCGTAATACCATTCTTACTTTGTTTGAATCCAACTGCCTGCCCATCATCAACGAAAACGATACCATCAGCGTTGCAGAAATCCGCTTTGGTGATAACGACACCCTCGCTGCACTGGTCACCAACTTAATTCAGGCGCCCTTACTTATTCTCCTTACCGTGGTTGATGGCTTATATTCCGCTGATCCCAACACCGACCCCACCGCCTCTTTGGTTCACACGGTCAAACAAATCAACAAGGATGTTCTTGAAAAAGCAGGGGTGACGAAAAGCAGCCTCGGTTCTGGTGGCATGAAAAGTAAACTCAAAGCTGCAAGGCTTGCAACCATGGCGGGCGAATCGGTAATCATGGCGAATGGATCCATCCCCGGAGTGCTTGACAGCATCTTTGCGGGGGAACTAATAGGCACGCTATTTCTTGCGGCAGAACAAAACATGACCGCCTGGAAGCGCTGGTTGGGATGGGCCGCCCGCCCACAAGGAAAGATCATTCTCGATGCTGGGGCACTTGTAGCACTTTGTTCCAAGGGCAAAAGCCTACTTCCCATTGGCGTTACAAGCGTCAGCGGTACATTCCATAAGGGGGCCGTCGTCTCGCTTTGCAATCTTGAAGGCGAAGAGTATGGCAGGGGGCTTTCAAATTACTCCGCCACCGATATCGCTAAAATTGCGGGTAAAAAGTCAGACAAAATTATCGAACTCCTGGGCATCCTACCCTACGAGGAAGTCATACACCGCGATAATCTGGTAATCATTGACCACCCTTAATACTTGCCGTCCGAAACTTCAAACTTAGAACATGCAACCGCCCGGGCACATATTCCAACCGCACCGACTATCATCATGGTGGCTGATACTATTTCCCAATCTAAATAAGATGTAATCCTTAAGGGTCTAGTGTAAAATAAAACTTTCCAAGCTGCTAGTCTTTGGTGCTGCATGACGAAATACCCGAAGAAAACGAATTGCCCTGCTTGCGGGGTGCGAATCCGGCTTAAATATCCGCAACAATCGCACTATCATGAATGCGCTTGTGGCGAATGGTTTTTTTATGAACCGATCAAAGAAGCTGCCGACCCGCAAGCCACTCGGCTTGGATCTACCCCAAAAAACATTTCACCCCGTGTTACGCTTCTTGCGGGCCAGCCGCCCTTAAACACCACTGCTCCTAAAGTCACCATCTTCAGAGATCATGAGCCACCAGTACAACCAAAAACCTCACTCAACCTCACTGAGCCTGAAACAGAGAACGGCGAAACAAACATTCTGCCGCCCGAAGAGCCCGCAGCTACAATCGTGCCAATCCTACAAACTCCCAAAAGTTCATCCATTGCGCCCCTCTTGATTGTTTCCGGTTTATTTGTTCTGGCAATGCTGGGGCTAACCGCTGCCTGGCTTTTCATTGATGTCGCAAAGTTAGAAACCGAAGAGAAGAAACGAAAATACGCCCAAGAGCAACTCCTAGAGAAAAACTTTCTGCTTGCTTCAGTGAAATTCGAGGAACTAGCCTCACTTCATCCACAAAGCGCTTGGCATCAAGAATATTTGTTTCTAGAGAAAATCGCCTCTCAACGAAATGGATTAGAATCCGAATCGCACAATCCTTCTGAAACTTTTGAAATACTTCGTACTAAACCACTCACGACTTCAGAGCATTCGCCTTTTGCCTGGCTTCAATACTTGGGGTTGATGCAAACGCTTTTAGAGAAATCAGTTGCAGAGCCAGCCCTATTAGACTGGGTAGAGGTAGAGGTAAACAATGTAAAAAAGAAATTCCCGGGAGACGAGGTCGCGACTGTGGCGGTGTTGGCATTGATAGCAGAAAAAAGAAGTATCCTCGCCAAGCAGAAACTTGAAGAAGAAGAAAAAGTAAGGTTCCTTGCCCAACTGAAACAGTTAGAGGCCCTGCCCGCCCCTACCGCATTTCAATCCATCCAATATTTCATGGAACAGGAGTTACTGAAAAACCCAAAGTCCAACAATATATCTGATTGTAAGGTCGCACTTGAAACCGCTAAAACCAGACACCTACACTCCATCGTTTACGAAAAAAACAACCTCCAAGAAAAACAAACCCCATCGTCTCAAAAATTACTCCAAGGCTGGAAATACTTCCAACACCCTGAACAAGCACTAAGAATCGCCAACTGGACTCCAGAACTTCAATCTCCGATCTTAACCCTAAACCACGGCATCCTTTACGCCCTTGATCGAACACGGGGAAATGTACTTTGGATCAAAAGGCTAGGCGTTGATGTCGAATCCCCTCCCCTCGAATTTTCTACCAATCAATCGACAGATGCCAGCCTGATCACCCTTGAAGATAACGGCACAAGCCTCTCTGCCCTCGACAAATCAGGCAGCACCCTTTGGAAAACGAGCTTGGGCGGAACCTGCCTTGCGGGCATCACCCTATGGCACAACACAGCTTTGATACCTTGCCTCGAAGGCTTTCTGGTTGAAGTGGAATTGGCAGGTGGGAATATCCTTGGGCGCTGGAATCTGGGGCAAGCCCTCCTTCATCCGCTTTGTATTCCTAATGATTCTAACGCAGGCTTTATCCCAGCAGACCCTGGACACATTCTTTGTCTGGATCTCGCCACCAAAAAATGCACAGGCATCATTGCCTCAAACCACGCATTCGGCGCCCTGATATTTCCCCCTATCCCCGTCTTCTTAACCAACCAAAAGGAACCAAGCCATATTCTTCTCTGCATCGAAGAACCAGGGCCGATTACCACAATTAGCGTTTTCCCATTCCCCACAAATCAAAATAACTACATAAAACATCCTATATATAGGAAGCCACAAAAGCACCTCTCGTGCCATTCTTCGACGACAAAAACCAAAACAAACCTCTGGCAAATCTGTTTGAATCACTCAAACAAAAAAAAGGTACATCCCAGGTACTTGCCTTCGATGAAACCGAAGCGGATATCCTTTATAATGGCCACTATTGTAAACTATTTTTCGCATGGAACTTGCGCGATGGGCTTAAACTTACCAGCTCTAAACCCCCCTTTCACCAAACAGGGACGCTATCTTCAAAACTCACCCTTATAGAAGATCCTGCTCTTTCCAGAAACGCCTGGGCTATCACAGGAAAACTGCCCAACGGTTCCACCATCGCCCAATTGATCGATTCCCAAAAGAACAAACTCTTGTGGAAGACACTGCTTTCTCCGCGCTTTGAAAGCGCTCCACTTTCCATCGCTCCAACACCAGAAAAAAACTTCTTCCTTCTTGCAGATAGTGCATGCAACCTTTTCCTTACAAAAAACAACCCATTACCCCCAATAACAACGCAATCAAACTGGGACGAGGGCGCCCTATGTATCGCAAGAAACTCGAACTCTGATTCGCAATCCTTATCGCATCTATTACAATTGGAAGATAAAAAATCAGCACTACAAATCCTCCAAGATACTATCTCAAAAAAAGTAACCCTAAAACTTATTAGCTTCGATAACGAATCTCCAAATATTAAATCACTCGATATTCCTGAGATAACTCACGCTTTTGCAGGGATTCCAAAAACGCTGGGAAACCAGATTCTCATCCCTTTGTCCAATGGAAGCATCGCACGCATCTGGCTTAAAGATAACAAGCCAATATTATCCACCGGCCCCACTTGGAAATCTCCTGAAGCTACAAAAAACACCCAATGCAAAATCGCAATCTTGGATAACAACACTTTCTGCTTTTCGGATGGCACCAATGGCATATCGTTTTTCCGCTGGAACAACATTCCTGATGCCACCTTCGAAAAAACCAAGGCACCGCAAAACTTCGCCCCCACACAATGCTTTTCCCTTGACTCCATACCCACAGAAAAAGGCACACTTGGAATCTTCCTAGACCCTCAGGGACAACTGATCTCATTTGAATCCAAGCCTGATGGCTCTATCCAAAAATTGAACACCATTGGTTTAAAGGTAACACCGAAAGCAAGCTGGATTATTCAAGCCGCTAACCGCCCTATCCGTTATGCAATTAGTTCAAATGCTGGAAGATTTGTCTGGATTGATTTAACTGGAGAAAAAACGCTTTGGGATATTCCACTTGCCTCTGCTCCACTTGTAAAACCCTTTGTAATTGAACAAAAAATCCTGCTCTTTCTAGAATCGGGCGACACCCTTCTTCTCGACGAAACCACAGGCAAGGTTTTAAAAACGGGATTCAATCTACCCGAAGGATTGTTCCCTTCTACCACGCCGTATCAAGGCGCAGGTAACTCTATTTTTATCCCGTTCACGGATGGTACTGTTCTGCAAACCACCTTGAAAGAACTCGCTAACGATTCTTGAAATGTTCCGATTCTTCTGCAAACATTCAGTTTTTTCTTTAGCTAAGCAACGAAACCCACCCTAATTGATAGGATGGGTTTAATTTTTAAAGTGGTCATACTTAAAACCAAATCAGTCGTTATCTTTTTTCAGGTCGAGGGCACGGGCTGTAATTCAAACACTGACCCATACTTTAGAGCTTCACCAATCCGCTCGTAACGCAACAACTCCCTAACCCTGTCAAGTTTTCTAGCGTCTTCAACGGTGAGATAAGGGGCCCAGCCGGTATCATCATCAATCAATTCCACTGCAACCTCTGCTGCATACCGGCCTACATGGATCAATTTGGTCTTTTTGAGTGTGATCATTTTTTAACCTTATTCTGCTATTGGCAGAAGAACTTTAATTAAATGATAACCCTTGGTCCGTAATGTACCAACCCCTAAAGAATGATTCTTAAGACAAAGAATTTTCCTTAAAATTAAATCAGTCGTTATCTTTTTTCAGGTCGAGGGCACGGGCACCCATGCGTGCCATGAACTTTAACTTCTGCCTGCCGGAAAGCTCTTTGGTGTAGCGATCCTTGACTGCATCAATCCAGCGCACTGGTCTTTGACCATAATCCGTGATAACCCGAGTCAACACCGGCCCCTTTTTATCCAACGCAATCTGAATCGAAGCTTCGAAATCATCCCCTGGTTTTATTTCGTGGTAATCCACACCAAAGCCCTTTGCTAAAGCCTCATAGTTCATGCGTGCAAGAATGGTGGCAGTGGTGCGCAAGTACGCCTGCTTTTGCAGTTTTTGCATGTAATGGTAAGTTTGATCATCGAGCACGAAAAACTTCACGGGCAAGCATTCTCGTGCCGTTGTCGAGATTTCCATCGCACTCATCAAGAAACATCCATCGCCGGTGATAGTTACCACTTGCCTGTTTGGAAAAGCTTTCTGGCCACCAATGGATGCAGGAATAGACCAACCCATCGCTTGATTATCGGTTGGGTTGAAATAGTGTCTGGGCCTGCGGGTGGTAAACGCCTCTGCTGCCCAATGCTCGCTTAAGGTAACATCAACATAAGTGAGGGCATCAGGTTTTGTTGTCTTCCTTAATGCCAGGATGAATTGCATCGGATCAATACCACACTTTGAATTTGGCTTAGCGTTAGCCCGGGCATCCTCGGCCTTCCATGAAGCAATGCATGAGGTTAGCTTATCGCTTTTATTTCTTTGGATAGCGGATTCGTTTTCCAAGAGCTTTCTCATAAAGAAGCCAGCATCGGTATGCACCGCAACGGTAGCTTTTTTAATTTTATTCATGTTATCAGCCTTGGCATCTACATGAATAAGGTAAGGCTTGGGTGGAAGAGAATAAAAAGCGGTGGAAACTTCACTGAACTTGACGCCGATGGCAAGCACCAAATCCACAGCCATAAAAGCTTTTTCAGCCGTGGGCGTTCCCTGTGGACCGTAGCCCCAACCTACTGCCAACGGGTGACATTCATCAATTGCGCCCTTGCCTGAAACACTGGTTGCAACGGGGGCCTGCAGCACCTCTGCAAGAGTGGTAAGCTCATCAGAGAAATCCTGACACCCGATTCCAGCATATATTCCGACTCTTAAATTTATTTTTTTAAGCAGGTTTAAAGCTTCTGCAAAACACGCTTCATCAAAAGGGATGCCTGGGTTTGGTAATGGCTGGCTGTTGAACCTTGTAGCTTCGATAAAGAGATTATAAGGAACCAAAACCCCGACAGGGCCAGGCTCTCCTTCTTTTGCTTTCATGAATGCGGTACGGATTGCACAAGGGATTTCATCCACCGTGCTTACTGAAATTACTTCCTTGGTCACAGCTTTCAGAAGTTGTTCCATGGGAAGTTCATGCACCTGAAAGGGTCGGTATTTTTCACCCCGGGCGACATCGCCTACAATGCACACCATAGGAATGCTATCTAAAAGTGCTTCGCCCATTCCTGTTAGGGAATTGGTAAGGCCTGGCCCAGGCACCACGCTGATAACCCCGGGCTTGCCTGTTGCTCGGGCATAACCATCCGCCATGGTTGAGGCGGAAAATTCATGAGTAACAAACAAATAAGGAAGATCACGGGATTTCATAGCATCCCAAAGTTCGTTTTCCTGAGCACCGGGAATCCCAAACACGCATTCGCAACCTTCTGCAAGCAGGGTTTCGACCAGAGCCCGTGCGCCCGACATAAGCCCGACCACCTTGCCGTCATGTTTGACCCGAGCTTCAGCATTTGCAGGCAAAAGTGCTGGAACCGCCCCCACAGCAAGGCCCTGCAAGATAGTTCGTCGGGTAAAATTGGTAGCCATCGAAAAGCCCTCTGCGCAAGTGCATTCGCAAGATAAAATCAAGATTCATGTATTAACATCGACTTAAAAGGGCGCCAGCTTCTACAAGTTTTAAAATTTGAACTTGTTATGATTTTAACGATTATTCTGGTTGGCTAAATGGGCAAGAATGGGTGCTTTTCTCTTGTGGTTGCCTCTTGAAACAACTATGTTGAAAGTTCCAGTTTTTAAGAAAATTGATGCTTCCTTTTATTCGAGTTGGAGATTTGTAATGTTTTATCGATTGATCGGCTTGGCTTCCCTTCTTGCAATTATTACCATCCCCCTGATGCATTCAGCGAATGTTCGGGGACAAGGAGAAGCGATTGAAAAGAAGTTTGAGGATTTTGATAAAGTCGTAAAGGGAGCAAAAGAATACGAAGGATTGTTTCGACTTCATCTTAAGGAAGACAAGCTCTACGCAGAAATTCGCCCAGATCAGATGGAACGAAATTTCTTACTTCCCATCGCAATCGCCCGTGGGGCAGGCATGGGTGGCCATACTCTTAATTCTGACAACCAATGGGTTATAGCATTCAAAAGAGTAGGCGATAAAGTTCATTTGGTACGAAAAAATGTGCGCTTCACTGCCAAGGCAGGATCGCCCACCGCTAAAGCTGTGGAAACCACCTACACCGATTCCACACTGATTGCGCTGCGAATTATTTCCATCAACCCAGGCAGGCAAAGTGTCCTCATCAACCTCAACGATATCTTTATGTCGGATTTTGCTCAGCTTGGAATGGGAATGTTTGACCCCACCAGAAGCAGTTGGAGCAAGGTCAAGGCTTTCCCCAAGAACATTGAACTTGAAGTTTCCGCAACCTACACGGGGGGGCGCAACCGCGGATTTCATGGAGGAAGTGGCGATAGCGTAATCGACTCGCGTGGTGAAAATGTTGTCATCCATTATGGTATCTGCGCGCTTTCAGATTTTGGCTACCAGCCCCGCATTGCAGATGATCGTGTGGGCCATTTCATTAGTGCAGTCAAGGATTTCAGCTCGGAAAACACCGATACCACATTCATTCGATACGTGAATCGCTGGAGATTAGAACGGGCTGAGCCTGCAGACCCAAAGAACCCCGGCAAACTTTCTCCGCCACGCAAGAAGATCATATTCTGGATCGAAAAATCAGTCCCTGATGAATATCGTGCTGCGGTGCGGGAAGGGATTCTTGAGTGGAACAAGGCTTTTGAAAAAATTGGATTCCGCGATGCGATTGAAGTACGGCAACAGGAGAGCGAAGATTTCGATCCCGAAGATATCAATTACAACACTTTCCGATGGATAGCAACCGATCAGGGATTTGCGATGGGGCCATCACGGGCCAATCCTTTGACAGGTGAAATTTTAGATGCAGACATCATCTTCGATGCCAGCATGGTTCGATTCTGGAGGCAGGAAGCAAAAGTGTATTCAGGAAACAACGAACCTGCGAGCACCATCATGGAAGCACGCAAAGGTTTGAACTTCCTGCAGACACCCACCCTACCCGGCTTTTTCCGCGAGGGCCTTAACTGGAATAATGCAAATACCACGGATGATAATCGCAAAAGTGCAATCGAACTTGCAGGCCAGCATGGTTTATGCCAATGCAGTTCGCATATGAAACACGAATTAAGTTTGGCAGCACTGGCTTCGATGGATCGCAGTTTGCTAAAGCCTGGCGAAAAAATCCCTGAAGAGCTTCTCACGCAAGCCATCAAGGAAGTGACCATGCATGAAGTGGGCCATACACTTGGACTAAGGCATAATTTCAAAGCAAGCACCTTTTTAAAGAACGACCAACTTCATGATACTACCATTACCCGAAAGCAAGGATTGGTAGGATCGGTCATGGATTACGCACCAACAAACATCGCGCCCAAGGGCAAAAAACAAGGTGACTACTACACCAACACCCTAGGCGTCTACGATTACTGGGCCATTGAATACGCCTACAAGCCTCTTTCAGGTGGCACCGATGGGGAAGTCGAAAAGCTTCGTGAAATTGCCAAACTTGCACCAACCTCGGGCAATGATTACGCTACCGATGAAGATATGATGGCAAGTTCCGATCCACTGGTAAATGTTTGGGATCTGGGTGCAGATCCACTTTTGTTCGCCAAAGAGCGAGTCCAGATTGCCAAGGAACTCGTACAGGGCCTTGCAGAAAAAACCATCGAACCGGGCGAAGGTTACCAACGCGTTCGCACGGCTTTCTCTGTGATATTAAACCAGTATGGTAACGCGGGTGCGCTAGCCTCTAACTTTGTGGGTGGCGAATACATGCACCGTGATCATCGGGGCGACCCAGGTGCCCGTGATCCGTTTATTCCAGTGAGTGGCGCCAAACAACGCGATGCCTTGAAGTTCGTGCAGGAAAACATTCTTGCAGACACCGCATTTTCATTCCCACCCGAGTTGCTGCGCAAACTTGCAGCAGACCGCTGGATGCATTGGGGCAATGACCGCGTAATGTCAAGCGTGGATTTCCCCTTGTACCAAAAAGTACTTTCAATCCAAAGTGTTGCAATCAATCAGTTCTTAAATAATGCAACGCTTTCAAGAATTCAAAATAACATTCCAAAGGCTGCAGCAAACGACAAGCCCCTCGCCATGAGTGAAGTATTCCGCTCGTTGACAGCAAGCTAAAAAGGATGTCAACCTTTCAATCATCCGAAGGAATTTGCAAAGGAAGTATGTGCAATCGCTTTCCGATCTGGTCCTGAATTCGTCTGGGATTTCAGATGGCAAAAGCCTTGCGAGAATGCATTTGAAGGAAATCCAAAAGGACATCGTCGTTGTTCTTGCAGACAAAACTTTGATCATTGAAGATGCGAGCAGGGCGCATTTGGATGAATGCCAGGAACGAATCCAAAAAGTGCTTACCGCATCGATACAATCACGAGAGTAACTTTAGTGCAGATTAAACCAAACGCCCGCAGCTTTCTCATAGGCCTGCGGGCGTTTCGCATTAATAAATTGTCTAGTAATCGCTAAGAGGATATGTATAGTGGCTTTATCAACATGCACGATGCATTTGGATTAGAATTACTGATAATTAACAGAAACACTCCTTTCTTGTGCGGGAACCTTGAACTTATTCAAGGTCTGCTGAAAATCGTCCATAAATACAGCCCCACTCCTTGGAGGTGCTGTTTAGATGGCGGTGAGAATCCATCATCGAACGGCCCGAGTATTTTTGCGGTCCACCCGTTACCATACAAACCTGCTCCGTCACCAAATACTTAAAACCCGCAGGGGGCGCCCGATAATGCGCTTCCTGCACTGCAGCATTAGTCAAGATTGTGCGTTCTTAGATAAAATCAGGCAAGAGAAACAGATATCAAGCACATACCAAATAAAAAAAGCAGGCACACAAAAGTATGCCTGCAATCGAAAACCAGTTTATTGGTTTGCCAAGGATTAATAATCACCAGGAATGGTTTCGCCATTATCACGGGTGCATAGGGCGGCAAATACAGTAACTGAAACTGCTGCATTTATCGACCTAACAGAGCCATCACCTAATAAATTGTTAATGGTGCCCGAATGAAAAGAAAAGGGCTGGCTGGTCCCTTCTGTACCAAAAGGAGCCATGTTGTAGGTTGGGTAATCAAAACCATTAGTGCAATTAACAGCGCAAGGGCCAGGATAACCCGTTCCTAAAGCATTTGATGTAATTAAATCCATATCCGAAGCAGGCCGACACCAGCCCCCACCATTTACTTTTTTGGTTGGCACCGCACCAATTTTAACCCCTTTTTGAATAAGTCTGGGTCTTCCAGCAGATTCTGTAATTGCAATGGTATTGGAAAGCCCATCTCGCACATCAAGAAGCTTGACCGTTTTATTCTTTTCCATGATCCCAGGTATCAATGCCCCTGTGGTATTTACATTGGTTGCTAGTGCATTTACCCCCGTAATTGCAGCGTAATCTGATATAGCCACTATATCCCAGGTGCCTGTTTGAGGATCCCCATCTAACCTAGTTTCATCCTGAGATACAGGGCATTGAAAGATTTTAATCGGTTGCTTGGTAATAAGCAGGTTCGCCGCGGAACTCCAAGTGGTGGTCAAGTCATATGTTTTAACCAAGTTTCCCTGCTCCAAGTAAGGCAGCAAGGCAACGGCCCAGCTAATTCTTGGTGAAGTAGTCACCCCGCCAGGCCTAGTACTGGTAGGAATTTTACTGTCATTCGAACTAGCATAACCATGGACGGATATACCAAGTTGTTTCAAATTATTAACACATTGTGTTTTAGCTGCGGCCTCCCGCACTTTTTGCACCGCAGGCAATAAAAGCCCGATAAGAATTGCAATGATAGCAATTACCACCAAGAGCTCTATAAGTGTAAATGCCTTCCTAGCATTGAACAAACGACTAACCATGAGAAGACTCCTTTTAAAAAAAAGTAAAAACTAACGCTGAAATCGAAGATCAAAAGATTTGGCCTGCGAAAGATCTTTTTGAACTGACGCTACAAGCCCGGACGTTTGTGGATTTGCGAGATAAGCTGGGAGAAAATTTCGGACGACTCCATCCCCTTCTCGCACTTTGTTGCCGGTGGTAACTGGCTTAAACCAAGTAATGGTCACCGCGTATTCCCCGGCAGGCGCACCATCAAATTCTTTGTTACTGGTCAACCGGAATTTCCCAGTTCCATCGGTGGTACCCGAAGGCGAAACCATTTGGTCACCTTTTGTTTTGGCATGAAAAACTACCATTGCTCCAGTGATCGGCTTGCCATTGATTTTGACCTCCCCCTCATAAGGAAGTGCCGAAGAAGTTTCAGCCCCTTGGCACCCGGAAAGCAAAAGAATAAAGCCGAAAGAAAACAAGAAACCTGAAAGATTAAGATTCATCACTTGCACTCCAGAACATTATGTTTATCAACTTAATGATATATCGTTCTTTTGTCAATATAAGTTCACTAAAATTATAATCAAGGTAAATTTTAATTTTTATCAGGCTTAAAACAACATAAGTAAATACAATAAAACAAGTTATGCATTATATTTATTTTTAGAATTATTGCTTTTAAGGCCGAAAAGCGATTTTTATGAGGGAATTTTTGGATTCAAAGCACAAATCTTGATCAAATTAGTGATGTATGCCAGTAAGAAAAATGCCCAGAACACTACCGAAAGTAATGAGCTTTTTATCTTCCCAAAACTAAACATTGAATTGCAAATTGCATCGCCCGGAATTACTCCGAGTTGATAATTTTGAAGTTTAAACCCTCACCACATTTATCTTCTTTGATAGCCAAAGAATGCTATCATAGTGCGATATCTACGTATTGAAACCTGCCTTGTTTTTCAAAATCTAGGAGTATTGCAAATGTTAAGGATTTCCAAAAAGTTATCACAATCTATTCGAGTTGGCGCATTAGGCGTTTTCCTGATTGTTTCCGCCTCGATTGCCAATGCAGAGAACTGGCCCAACTGGCGCGGACAATCCTTTGATGGAATATCCAAAGAAACCAAACTCCCCTCCACCTGGAGCGACAAGCAGAATATCGCCTGGAAATTACCCATGCCTGGAATGGGCAGTTCCACCCCCGTGATTTGGAACGACAAGATGTTTCTTACCAGTGTGGATGGCGAAGACCAAGTGTTACTTTGCGTTAGCACCGAAGGCAAACAGCTTTGGAAAAATGTATTGGCAAAAGGTAGCTCCAAGGTAAGAGTGGATGAAGGCAATGGCGCTTCCGCATCCTGCTCCACCGATGGCAAAAATGTCTGGGCTTTTGTCGGTGCTGGTATCCTTGGGTGCTATGATTTTTCAGGCAAAGAAGTCTGGAAGATGGATATGCAGAAGGAGTATGGCGCATTCAAAATCCAATTCGGAATCCACTCCACACCCGTTTTGCATGAAGACAAACTTTACCAAACCTTGATTCACGATGGCGGAGCCAAGGTGATTTGCATTGATAAAAACACTGGTAAAGAAGTTTGGAAAATTGATCGACCCAGCGATGGCGTTGAAGAATGCAAGCATTCCTACGCTTCACCCACCATCTGGACTAATGGCAAGGAAACCCAATTGATCGTGCATGGCAACGATTACGCAACCGGGCATTCGCTTACGGATGGCAAGGAACTCTGGCGTGTAGGCGGCTTAAACCCCAAAGACAAGTACAACAAAACCCTAAGGTTCGTGGCTTCACCCGTCGCAGTCAGCGACCTAATTGTGATTCCAAGCGCTAAGAATGGCCCAGTGGTTGGCTTGAAACCAGGGGCTTCTGGTTTGGTCACTATGGGCAACAGTAGCGAAGTATGGCGCAGGCCCACCAGCACCCCGGATGTACCTTCGCCATTGATTTATGATGGATTGGTTTATCTCTGCAGGGAAAACGGATTCCTTATTTGCATGGATGCCAAGACTGGAAAAGAACTTTACAACGAGCGAACACATAACGCCCGCCATAGAGCTTCCCCTGTTTTAGCTGATGGCAAAATCTATCTAGCAGCAAGAGATGGCACGGTAACCGTAGTGAAGGCGGGGCCGAAGTTTGAGATTATAGCGACCAATAAGCTTCCCGATGAAATCACTTCCTCACCTGCGATTTCGAATGGTAAAATTTATATTCGAGGGTTTGAAACTCTTTACGCGATCGAAGTAAAGTAATATAAATCGCCTAATATTCAGCAAAAGCTCTCTCCCGCAATAGTTGTGGGAGAGAGCTTTTTTATTTGATTAATGATAATTACACGAATAATTCATGAATTCTTGCGAACAAATAGGTAGTTCGCTGCGTAAGATGATTATAGAAATTGATATCGTGCGCAAGGATGCGCCAGCCACCTGAATTCAGGAAGGATTGGTCATGCTAGCTATCAACATTTCAGTTTCGGAAGATATACAGAGTCTTCCTGCGATAAAAAAGGCGCCACTCAAGCGCAAGAAAAACCCAAATGCCTGCAACCTTTTTGTGGATGCTCAATTTCATTGGATTGAAGTTGGTAATCCGGATGCGTACGCAGAAAGCTTTTGGAGCACTGAACACGGAAATCATCCGCGTTGCTATCACCGGTTAGACCAGAAGATTTACGCAGCCCTGTTATGCGAGATTGCACAGCTACGAAATCGTTGGGTTGCTGGTGATGTATCGAACCTATCGCATCAGGCTTGCGAAGATCGATTCCAGCAAATTGAAGAACGGGTGGGGCAATACTTTAAGGATGAAAACCTGCCTGCGCTAGTGCACAAGCACCCAAAGTTTCCCGCACCCAGCATTAACTGGGATCTAGTTGCGATGTAATAATGGCTTACTTGCCCTGCACTATTTTAACCTTTGCAGGGCTTTCCTTA
>JAPLNF010000013.1:0-2080 GCA_026692965.1 Planctomycetota bacterium | reverse complement strand
TTAACCTTTGCAGGGCTTTCCTTATCATCTTCGAGTTCAATTTTCACACCTGGAACTTTTCCATCTAGTTTAAGAACCACCGTGTGCACTCCAGAAGTGACCTTGAGGTTAATCAAACCCGTTGGCGCAATTGCAATTGGTTTTCCATCCACCCAGGCCGATATCCCAACAGCTTTGTCTAGCATGATGTTTACACTTCCCATGCTACTTGTTTCGAACCCAAAGCGAACAAACGCCATTGAATGCGTGATATTTTCAAGGCTTCGCTTTTGTTGCAACAAGGGCAGATCGCGCAAGGGCAATGTGCCATCCACCATGGAATAAGCACTTGACCATTTTAAATTCTCTGCGGGATTTGCAAAGGCATCCTGCCCCTTGCGCGATAGTACGGTGTAGGCATTTGCATCTGGTTCCATTGCTTCGTATCTTCGCACAATGGAAGCCTTGCCCGGACCATAGGACCCGACTTTCCCTAACTCGGAAAGAAATCTTACAAGGTCAAGAAGCTCGCCTTGTGTCAATGAATCCACCAAGCCCTCGGGCATCAGGGATTTACCGTTTTTCTGTTCTTCGATCTTCTTTAGCGAGATGTTAATAATCCGGTCTTCCGCATCACGCAGAACCAGTTCATTATTATCCTGCCTAACCTTGATGCCATTGAAAACTTTGCCATCATCGGTGGTGACCACGATGGAATGATAATTTTCCTTGATGGCTTTGTTAGGATTGATCATAGATTCGATCAGGTAATCGATTTGAGCACTGGCGCCAATGCTAGTCATATCTGGGCCAACTAAGCCGCCCGAACCTGAAATCGCATGGCACTTCATGCAGACAAGTTCTTTCCTTCGAAATACAAGTTCGCCCCGAGCAGGATCGCCCTGGGCAAGAACAGCCTTCGTCATTTCAGCGAGTTTTTCCTTGCTGAGTTCTCTTGAAACAGTGCCAATCTTACCGGCTTTTTCGAGGTTCTTCACTAATTCAGTTACATACCGACCCGAACCTTTTGCCTGACGAATGCCCACCTTCGCTGCATCAGTAGAGATTGTAGAATTCGCAAGCACTTTAAGAATTGGAGCCAAGCCTTCTTTTTTGCTTAAAAAAGCGTCAAACACTTCTGCAATTTCTGCACTGCTTTGAGGCAGTTCCAGAATCTTTACAGATAATTCTGCTGCAGAGTTTACATCTAACGATGCAAGTGAGACCAATGCCCAGCGCTTGATTGGCAAGGGATTATCACTTGATGCTGCAATCATTCCCTTAAGCAAAGCGATGGAGGATTTACTACCAAGGTCTGCTAAGCTTTCAAACGCAGCTTTGCGGATGCTCAAATCTTTGGCATCATCCTTGGCAATACCTTCTAGGGCAGGCTGTGCTGAAATAATTTTCCACAAGCCCAAGAGCCGAATTGCAGATGCCTGCCTTGGATCGCTTTTACTTTCCAAAGAAGCCATAAGAGCTTTAGGATCGATTTGCGCCTTGATGGCACGGGTTTTTGTAGATTCAATAAGTGCAGATAAGATTGCATTACCAGCTTGAGCATCCGCCATGCCTAAGGCCTTGGTGGCAACAATCCCTAATTCCACAGGACCGCCCACGGAAGCAAGATGAAGGTATGCGCCTTCCATTGCGGAGGGTGGAAGCTTGCCTTCAACAACAAGTTCGCCAAGCTTCTTAGCAACATCTGCAGTACCAGCAGCTTTAAGGGCATAGACCATGCGATCTGATTTACCACCGAAGGTTAACTCACCTTTACTGAAAGCTGGCAGCCAGCTTTCCTGCAATTCCTGCAGGGTAAGCCACAAGCTATACTCAATGAATTTATCCATGGGTGAATCAAGCACTGCAAGAGAAGCTTCTGCAGCTTCAGCCTTAGGGTAAAGCCCCAACGCCCGCACAGCTTCGAGCCTGACTTGCGGATGGGAATCGTTCACTTTGGCTTTAACGAGATCGAAAGTGCCTGGCATTTTGTTGCGCCACATTTCTGCAACTCGAATTCCAGCAGCACGAACATTAGGATTTTTTGCAGCCAACGCCATGCCTAATAGTTTTTCGTTGGGTAGATCCAAAGCTTGCCAAG
>JAPLNF010000012.1 GCA_026692965.1 Planctomycetota bacterium | reverse complement strand
AGGGCTCCGCTCGGGTCGGTCTTCCCTGCTGAAGTGAGCGAGGTCACCGTAACGGCTGACGACGATGTATTATTGAGGTCGATCCTGCCCGTCGTCGAGTCGGCAGCGATAGAGGCCGCCGCTAAGTTAAGGGCCATCGTGTCACCAATGCCGGATAGTGCTAACAGGGTGATGGATGGGGTGGTAATCAAACCGGAACCGTTAATGGTTCCAGCACTCAGGTAGGTTGCAGCCGTACCTTTGGTTTTGATGGCATTAGATAAAGCTAAAGCGCTGGTGCTTGTGCTTGTTCCAAGAATATTGGCTGTGAAAGATTGATTGGCTGCGCCAGTGGTAACTGCAGATAAATCCACGCCGCCTGTGCCAATGGTTACTGAATCAAGACCGGAATTTCCAACGATAACAAGCCCTGCAAAATTAGTCAGAGTGTTTAAATCTAGAGTGATGGTGTCAGATCCACTATTGATGGTAATGCCCGAAATGCCTGCAGCAGGGGCCGTAAGCAAGGTGCCCGAGGTGGCAGCAGTGATTGTCAGCGTGTTATTTACTGAATTAAATAATGTATTCACATCTGAAAGAGTGGTGCCAGAAGAGGAAAGGGTTAACACCACTTGATTGGAGTTATCGAGACTGACCACGGCATCGTTTGCGCTGGCGAAATTATAAGAGTAAGCCCCGATATCGGAAGTGTTGCGGGCAAAACCTCGCTGATCCAAGCCGTTGATGGGAGCGGCATTGCTAATTGTGGAATCGCCTGCGCCAATAGCGGCACTACCATTAAGCAGGGCCATGGTAAGGTTAGGGCCGCCGTTATTTTGTAGGGGGCCAAGTTTAGGATCACCGGTGATTTCACTGGTTCCCGGTAAAGTTCCATCTTCCACAAGGTTGTTGGTGTTAATTCCGATGGCGCCGTTGCCGGCGTAATCCCCTCCGCTGGTGCTATTGGCGATAATGGTGTTGGCAATGCTGAGGGTAGCTGTATTAATTGAACCTGAATAATTAAAGATGCCGCCACCATTGCCCGCGGAATTTCCTGAGATGGTGGAATTGGTGACGGTTGTTGTGCCAAAGTTGTAGATGCCACCACCGAAGTAGCTTGCGGAATTTCCGGAGAGGGTGGAGTTACTGACCGTTAAGTTACCATTGAGTCCATTCCAAAGTGCGCCGCCTATATTTAAAGCGGAGTTACCAGAGAGGGTGGAATTAGTAATGGTGAGGGTGCCTTTGTTTGCAGCGCCACCACCGAAGTCGCTTGCGGAATTACTGGAGATAACTGAATTACTGGAGATAGTGGAATTGGTGACGGTCGCTATACCTGAGTTGTAAAAACCGCCACCATGTTTTGCAATATTACCGGAGAGGGTGGAATTGGAAACGGCGAGTGTGCCGAGGTTATAGATGCCGCCGCCTTGCTGGGTTGTAGAATTGCTCGAGATTGTGGAATTGGAGATGGTGAGGGTGCCTATGTTTCCAGCGCCGCCACCAGTGTTTGCCGAATTACCGGAGATAGTGGAATTGGTGACGGTCGCTATACCTGCACCTAAGGTGTCGTTAAAGCTGTTAAAAATACCACCACCATTGCCGTTGTCAGCCCTATTGCTTGCGATGGTGGAATTGGTGACAGTGATGTTACCATTAAATTTATTGTGGATGCCTCCACCATTGGTGGTAGCAGAATTGCCTGTAAGGGTTGAGTTATCGACGTATAGTTTACTGTAATCGTCATTGGCTATGCCTCCCCCTTCCCCCCCACCGTAATTTTCAACGCTGATAGCAAAATTGCCAGAGAGGGTAGATTTATTAACGGTGACGTTGCCATAGGTGCTGTAGATGCCACCACCGATTCTGGCCTTATTATCAGAGATGATGGAATCAAAGATGCTAAGGGTACTGTCGTTGACTCTAAAGGCCCCACCTTCGCCCATCGTGGTTTGCGCCCCGGAAACAGTAACGCCGGAGATAGTTAGATTGCCGCCAGTATCGATGTTGAAGATATTGAAGTCACGGCCAGCGTTGCCGTTATTACCACTGATGTTAAGCGAGGAAGAACCAAGGCCAGTGAGGGTTACAGTGCCTCTAGGGGCACCGTTGATCAAGGCAGTAGCATCTAAAATGGTAGGTAATGCGCCAGCAAGGGTGATGGTATAAGGATTGGCCCCTGTTAGGTTGACACTAATTTGATCATTGCCAGCGGTGGTGTTGGCTCGATTGATTGCAGCACGAAGCGAACCTACAGTTGGGCTGGTTAGGTTATCGCTAGTATTAGTAACAGCAATACCGAAGGAATAGGCACCGATATCATTGGTTGTGCGATTGATGCCACGCTGATCTGTGCCAGTGCCTGGGGCAGTTCCAATCGCGGGACTACCAGCCCCCAAAGCCATGGTGAAGGTTGCGCCGCCGTTATTTTGCAGGGGGCCAAGGCGTGGATCGCCGATACTTGCACCTGTTAGTGACCCATCTTCCACAAGGTTGTTGGTGTTAGTCACCACCGTTCCGGCACCTGCGTAATCTCCACCACTAGTGCTATTGGCGATGATGGTGTTGGCAATGTTCATGATGCCAGTAGATTGATTAAAAATGCCACCCCCATTGTTACTAGGTGCAGAATTGTTAGAGATCGTGGAATTGGTGATATTGAGAGTTTTTAAGTTAAAGTTAAAAATGGCACCGCCAGGGCCGCTGGTTGCCGAATTGCCAAAGAAAGTGGTATTGGATACGTTGGCGGTGCCGAAGTTATCGATGCCACCACCTCGATTTGCTGAATTATTTGAGAGTGTTGAATTAGAGATGTTAAGAATACCAGAGGTAAAGATTGCACCACCACCACTGGTGCCGCTAGGGAAAGCAGAATTATTTGAGAGTGTTGAATTAGAGATGTTAAGAGTGCCAGAGTTGGCAATACCGCCGCCGTAGGTTGAAACAGCCGTTGTAGAATTACCAGAGATTGTGGAATTGGAGATGGTCAGGGTGCCGGAGTTATTAAAGCCCCCGCCATTACCAGTTGCAGAATTGCTCGAGATGGTGGAATTGGAGATGGTGAGGGTGCCGGAGTTATTAAAGCCCCCGCCATTGCCAGAGGTTTGCGCCCCGGAAACGGTAACGCCAGAGATGGTTAGATTGCCATCAGTATCGATGTTGAAGATACTAAAGCCACCTAGGCTTCCATCAATGGTAAGCAAAGAAGCGCCAAGGCCAGTGATGGTCAGGGTGCCTCTAGGGGCACCGTTGATCAAGGCAGTGGCATCTAAAATGGTAGGTAATGCGCCAGCAAGGGTGATGGTATAAGGGTTGGTGCCTGAAGCGAAATTAAAGTCAATGATGTCATCGCCAGCAATGGTGTTGGCTTGGGTGATAGCTGCATCGAGAGATCCAGCACCTGAAGGCAAAGTAGTGGTAACAATAATAGGGGAGTTTGAAGGCGTGATTCTTTCTTCAAGAAAAATGAGTTGAGGAGGACGAAGAAAAGGGTTTTTCTTGCTTTTTGAGGAAGTCAGACGTTTAAAAAGCTGCCTTAGAAAATTACCCATGCTTATTATCCCCATCAAAGACTACCAAACCTCTAGAAACTTGAGCGCAGTTGCTAGGGATCGGCTAAAAAATAGTGCTAACTTAAGATAATTCTAGTCATCATTAATGCTAAAGCATAAATTTAAAGTGTCAATAGGCTCGGCCCAAAATCTCACCCTGTTTACCCTAATCTGCCTAATCTTACCTTGGCGGTTTTTAATGATGGAATTAAGGTTATTACTTAAATAAAGAGTATAAGTTGTTTTTTGTGAAGAATTGCCACAGAAAGAAGACCAAAAACAATCAGAAGAATTTGCCACGGATTAACACGGAATTTCACGAAAAAGACAGAAGCAGAGATACGGAATGAAGAACACATAATTCAGAGCCTGAAGTAATACTCATCCCTTAGGTGCAAAGTCTAAAGGTTGTAAATGGAGTAGTTGCAGTGGGGCTTCCCCATTGCAACTACTCTGTCTTTAAACAAGCTCATATTAATCAATAGGAAGTTAAAGGAAGAATAAGAAAAAGGCGTGGGGCGAGCACCAGCGGATTTACATCCGCCGCTCAATAAGACGAAACTTGCAAAAGCAGTGGTGGAGGATAGAAACCCGGGCTAGCGAAGCGAAGGGCCCTTTTCCCGGAGGGAAGAGAGTTGGGAGTTGGGGGAAGAAAGTAAAAAAGAAAGAGTAAATATGAGTGAAGGTGGAAGAGAAAAAAGAGAAGAGAGAGAGCAGGAACTTTCTTTTTCATTGCAGCTTTTCTTGATGGCTTATTTGATTACTTCAAGGTAGGCTAATTTAATCTTACCCGCCTTTGGAAGGAGTTTTTTATGCGTTATTATTCCTTGATGTTATTAACTGCATTGGTCTTTGTTACTTCTAATTATGCTGATTCCAACTGGACACATTGGCGTGGCCCAGATTTTCAAGGCAATAGCGACGACACACGGGTGCCACTTCAATGGAACGAAAAACAAAATGTCCTTTGGAAATCTCCATTGCCAGGCAATGGCAATTCTTCACCTATCATTCACAACAACAAGGCTTTTCTGACTGCATCAAGCGATGATGGTTCTGAAAGAATGGTAATTTGCATTGATACTAAGTCTGGGAAAAAGCTTTGGGAGAAAACTGCATCCAAGTCTGAACCCGCTGGCAAAACACATCAATGGAATGGATTTGCTTCTGCATCTTGCACCACCGATGGCGAACGCGTTTATGCATTCTTTGGGTCGCCAGGCCTTTTCTGTTACAGCATCGATGGTAATCTTTTATGGAAGAAATCATTCGGCACCTTCACGAGTGAAGCGGGATGGGGTACTGCAGCATCACCTTTTCTTTTTGAAGATCTCGTGATTCAAAATTGCGATAACGATGGGGACAAAGGGCCACTTCCCGCAGGCGCAGCAGCAGGGGCAAAGATTGCTCCTGTTAGTTTGATAGCGATGGACAAAAAAACCGGGAAAATAAAGTGGGAAACAAAGCGAGACCTCGGCAGAGGATTCAGCACCCCCATGATGATGAAAGTTGCAGCGGGCAGGAAGGATCTAGTTCTTAATGGCCCCAACCGGGTTGCAGGATATGATCCCAAAACGGGTAAGGAACTATGGCGCTGCGATCGCAGTGATCCTAAAGATCAAGCCAGGTTTGGCGAACCCATGCCTGTTTCTGATGGCCAGCTTATCTTCATTCTTTCGGGCAGGCCCGGGCCTTGCCAGGCACTGCGATTGCCAGGCGAAGGTGATGTGACAAAAAGCCATGTGGCATGGCAGGAAGAACGAAAAAAACACCGGGATGTTTCGTCACCTGTACTTTTCAACAATATTATTTATCAGCCTGACTCTAAGGGTATGCTTACCGCAATTAACCTTAACACCGGTAAGGAAATCTATGATGTTCGTTTGGGTAATGGCAAAAATAAATCTCTGGGTTCGCCAATCATCGTGAGAGGCAAATTGCTTTTCCTTATGGATGATGGCGAAACCGTTGTGGTTGATCCTGGTCTGGATTTTAAAGTACTTTACCGGAATGTTCTGGGCAACGGCACTGCGCTAGATTTTGGCGCTTCACCCGCAGTTTCTGATGGCAAGCTTTTTGTTCGCAGTCAGAAATTTCTTTACTGCGTTGGCGAAAAGTAAACCATGCTGATCCCGATACTTCTCTGTTTAGCATCATTGGGTGCAGAACCTGTTAAGCTTCGATACCCTGAAAAGCATAGTCTTCTCGTTGTTTTTGATGCCAAGGGAGATCTAGTCCCTGTTAGGAATGCACAGGATTGGGCTAAAAGAAGATCTCACATTTTGAATTCGATGCAGGAAGTCATGGGGCCCTTACCCACGAAAAAAGTTCCTCTCGATGTAAAGGTTCTTGAAGAGACTGCCAAGGAAAAATACACGCTTAAAAAAATAACCTATGCCTCTGAAGAAGGCGACCGTGTTCCAGCTTATCTTCTCATACCACATAAAATAGTAGGGAAAGCACCAGCCATGCTTTGCCTGCATCAAACTACTTCGATTGGCAAGGGAGAACCTGCAGGATTAGGCGGCTTGCCTAATCTTCATTATGCCCATGAACTTGCACTGCGAGGCTATATTGCCTTGGCGCCTTTGGCGATTACCAGTATGATTTTAAGAAAAGTAAACATGCCAGTGGTACTATCAAGGGCGTTTGGAATCACATCTGTGCCGTTGATCTTTTGTGTGCCATGGAATCCGTTGATAAAGAGAAGATAGGAGTCATTGGACATTCTTTGGGCGGGCACAACAGTTTGTTTGTTGCTGCGTTTGATGAACGAATTAAGGCTGTTATTACAAGTTGCGGATTCACCAGTTTCCCTCGGTATTACAACGGCAATATCAAGGGTTGGACCAGTGATCGCTACATGCCCAGATTGGCAACCGTTTACAAACTGAAAACGGAGTATGTGCCTTTTGATTTTCCGGAAATTCTGGGAACCATTGCTCCGCGGGCGTTGTTTATTAATGCACCCATGGAAGATAGTAATTTTGAAGTGGTTGGAGTCAAGGAATGCGTTGCCGCGGCACAGGGGGTTTTTAGTTTGATGAATTCCCGCACCGGTTTGCAGGCTTACTATCCCGAATGCAAACACGATTTCCCCAATGAAATTCGCAGGATCGCCTACGATTGGCTTACCAAAGCTTTCGAAAATTAATCCTAAACTTTATTGTCCAGCCATTTCCTTGATTAGATCTTCTGCTTGGTAAATGGTTTGCAGAGCTTCTAATATTCCTTGTGTATGAACCGCAATGTGCCTGGCTTGCACATCGGTATAAACAAAGTTCCGAACTAATCCATGGCGGTTGCGATCAAAGTTCACACCAATTAATTCGCCCTCGCGATTAAGTACCGGGCTGCCTGAATTTCCTCCGATGGTATCTGCGGTGCTTGCAAAATTCAAAGGCGTGGACAACTTTAGCTTATCTTTGTTTTGCAACCATCGCTCGGGTAAATCGAATGGTACCTTCCCCTGCATAAGAGAATGGCGATCGAAAAGGCTTTTGTACGTGGTATGAAAGGGGATTTCTTTATCATCAAGTTGGTAGCCGCGAACGATTCCAAATGCCAGCCTTAACGTAAAGGTTGCATCAGGAGCGACATTTTTTCCAAGCGTTTTAAAGCGGATTCGAGCGATATCGGAATACGCCTGCCTTTCGGGTTCTTCGACTTCTTCTTCGTAACGCTGGCGAAGTTCGCGTGATTTCGCATCAACTTCACGGGCTAGTTTTATGAAAGGATCAGCAGAGGCTTGGACTGCAGTTTTGCCACCTTCCACAAGCTTTTTTCGTTCTTCGGGGTTAAAGAGTTTGCAGCCTTGCACCAAGGTAGCTGCACGAACTGCGGGGGGTTCGTTATCGAGTGCAAGTTTAACCATAGGGTGGGCGCCCCCTAATTTTTCTGCCATGAATGAAAGTGATGAAGCGAGTTTCGCCTGCTCTAATGCAGCATGAATTGGCGCAGGGGAATAAAGCTCGAACTTGAGGGAATCTAAATTTGAGTCGCGGTATTCGCGGAATCTTTTGCCGCTGGGTTGGGGAAGCTCATCTGCCATGCGCACGATTCGCCTTGCCATGGTGAAGAGCTCGGAAAAAAAGGCATCCCCGCGTTCAAACAATAAATATTCGGTTTCGAACAAGGCTAATTTTTTTTGCACCAGAGCGATGGATTTCCAAGGTGCATCTTTTTCAGGTTCTTTTTCTGCTGCTAAGAGAATGGCATTTTCTTGTACGCTTTTAGCCTGAATGATGGAAGGGTTAAGCAACCCGTTGTACTGGCCTGTGAAAGCTTTTCTAGCGTTGGCAACGCGATGTAAATCGGTTGTGGCCATAGCGCCATTGGCAGGGGAACTTGCACTGAACTGAAGCAAAGCCGCTTCATAGGTACGAAGCCTTGCAAGATTATAAGGCAGGAAATAATCGCGCCTGTGCAGGATTTTGGCGAGTGTTTCGAGTCTGTTGGTGGTGCCTGGGTGGCCTGTTACAAACACTAAGTCCCCCTCTTGAGGTCCACTTTTTGCCAGCTTGAAGAATTTTGCAGGCTTGGCAGGTTTGCCATTCTCGTATGCGCGAAACAAGCAGAAATCGAGACTGTGCCTGGGGAATTCAAAGTTATCAACATCGCCCCCGAATGCTGCGATCGCACTTTCAGGTGCCAGCACCAGCTTTACTTCAGTGTATTTTTTGTAACGATACAAATGATAAAGGCCGCCTTGATAAAGGGTGACTATGTCGCTGCGCAATCCTGTGCGGTCTGCTGATTCTTTTTCGATGGCAGCCATGGCTGATCTTCGGGCAGCAAAAGCTTCGGCAGGGCTCATGTTTGAAGTAACAGCGTTTTTTATTTTGTCGGTCATGTCTTCGATGCTGATGAGCACATTGAGTTCGAGATCGGGGCAGGGGATTTCGTCGGCCTGTTTTTTTGCAATGAACCCATCCTTAAGCAAATCGCGGGTCGCGGTACTAAGTTTTTGCAGGGAATCTGCACCAATATGGTGGTTGGTGATGATCAATCCATCCGCAGAAATAAAACCACCCGAACCGCCATTGTTAAACCTCACTGAGGAAAGGCAGGCGTTTTCCAGCCAAGGGTTCGTAAGGTTGAAGTTGTGTTTTTTGCTAAGCAGCGTGGTGGGCGGGTCGTTAAAAAGCCACATGCCTTCATCAGAAAATAAACTCATGTTAGAAATGAACCCCAGAAGAAAAGCGATTAGGAATTTGTAATTCATGGCCGATGCGATCCTTGCAAAGAAGATGCGAAAAAATTCTTATGCCAACAACCCCAATGCATGATAAAGTAATAATTCTAAAGTACCATGATAGATTATCATTTCTATCACAGGCTAAAAGGAGAAACTATGGTTCGTTTTTATTTGGTAGTTGGGATGTTTTTAAGTTTGATCGTTTCTGTAGGTGCGGTGCAAGCCCCCGCAGAACAGAATTACAAAGTGTTCATGCCATTTTTGATACGTGAGGCCAATGCCCCTGTATGGCTTGTTCAATTGAAACTAAGTGCAGATAAAGCATCGGGCGAAGTTTTAGCTTCCGCCAATCAAATGCCCAAAGCAACTTTTGAAAATGTTTTAGTGAAAGATGGCACCATTTCATTTGATCTTAAATCGAAACAAGGCACCTTTAAGTTTGAAGGAACGCTACCCAAGGATAAGAAAGAGAAAATCCAAGGCAGCGTAATGATCAAGGATATCGTGACCCCTGCGATTTTAGAACCCACCTCGCTGACTTCCCTTAGTGCATTCGACATCAACAAGGAAATGATTGCCCGGGCAGATCAGCCAGAATACGAAGTTGTGAAAGCTGCGCTTAGTCTTCTTGCAGAAGCGGAAATTAGAAAATCAAAAATTGAAGAGGTTCGCTCTTGGGCAGATAAAGCGGTGAAATCTTCAGAAAACTATGGCGCAAAATGGAAGGCCCAAGTTGGGCTGGAAATCGCAGAACTATTAGCGCCTCAGAAAGATTACGCTCCTATCGCCCTGCAATACGCAAGGCAGGCAGAACGCGCACTTGCAGAGAATGATTCCGTTGCAAGTAAACTCAAGGTGCTGGAAATCCTTGCAGATGCTTTAGAATCTTCCGGGAAGATTGATGATGCCAAGGAAATTCAGGCCAAGATGGAAAAGATGGATCTCGGTATCAAGCCTGAACCTTTTGCTGGGAGAAAATCCAAGAGCGACCGTGCGGTTTTAGTTGAATTGTTCACAGGTACCGAATGCCCACCATGCGTTGCAGCAGATATGGCATTTGATGCGTTGCCCAAAGCGTTTAAATCAAGCGAAGTCGTTGTGTTGCAATATCATTTGCACATCCCAGGCCCCGACCCTTTGACCAATCCTGAATCTGAAAATCGTGCCAAATATTATGGCAAGCAGATTGAAGGCACACCTGCTATTTTCTTCAACGGAAAATCCGCAGCAGGTGGTGGTGGCCCTAGAGATGCAGCCATGGATAAATTCAAAGAATATAAAGCGGTGGTGGAACCACTTCTGGAAAAAGGCGCGGCTGCCAGCTTGTTGGCCAGCGCCAAGAAAGTTGGCGAAGATGTATCGATTTCTGTTGAGGTGAAAGATCTTACCGAAATTGGTAACAACATCCGCCTGAATATGGTTTTGGTTGAAAAAGAAGTCCGCTATCAGGGTGGCAACAAGCAGAAAAAGCATCACCATGTGGTGCGTTCATTCCCAGCAGGAGTGGATGGTATCGCAATGATGGAAAAGAATGGTAAAAAAGAAGCGAAAGTGAATTTGGAAGAGTTGAGGAAGAAGTGGGCTTCCTATCTTGACCAAGTTGCCAAGGAAGAGCCTTTTTCCGGAAAAGGCAGGCCCTTGAATTTTACCGATCTACTAGTTGTTGTGTTTATCCAAAACATGGCAACAGGCGAAATTCTTCAATCTACCCAAGTTCCTGTAGACTAGGTTGTTTCTCGCACAAGGTCGCCATAATCGGCCTTGTGCTTTCTCCTTATCCTTGCCAATATCCCCTTGCTGAACCGGGAGAACCAATCTCGCCGGCGATTTCGGCTTTCCTTCTAGGAGGGGTGGCATGGGTCTGGCGTTTTTGCGTTGGCTTATTATCAGTGCAATGTTTGCAGCAGTCGTAGTATTTCCGATATTACACAGCCGTGATGTTTGGAATCATGGCAGAAGGCTTCGAGTTGTCGAGGCTGGAAAAATGTATCGTTGTGGGCAACTCACGGTTGCAGGTTTTAAAGATGCGGTAGAGCACTACAAATTAAAATCGATCGTCAATCTTCAAGATGATTATCCAGACCCTGATGTTTATAAAACTTTCTGGGATCGATCTACGATAAGTGAGAAAAAGGTTTGCGAAGATCTTGGTGTTAAATACCTCTTTATCAGCCCTGATCTTAGGCCGAGGCCTGAGGTTCCGTCAAAGCGCCCTAGGGCGGTTGAAGACTTCCTTAAAATTTGCGATGACCCCTCTAATTACCCCATGGTGATTCATTGTAGAGCCGGATTGCACCGAACCGGAGTGCTGGCTGCAATCTACAGAATGGAATACAACCATTGGACTGTGAATGAGGCCTACCGAGAAATGCGGGATCATGGTTTTGGCGATTTTGCATGCACCAATGCCAACGATTATGTGATTCAGTATGTGCTAAATTATAAGCCTGGGATTCGGATTCCCTTGGCCGCTGTTGAAAAGGAACCCCGCATTGCAGGGGTTGGCTCTAACTAAATTTCTTACCCAGCAAGGATGCAGGGGATTATGTTCACCCTGATAGATCGACAATTAATCATCGGCTACTTCAAGGCTTACTTTATTTGCCTTGTAAGTTTGCTCAGCCTTTATGTGGTGGTGGATTTATTCACCAACCTCGATGACTTTTCCAGTAAGCAAAAAGATTTTTTGCATACCTTAAGCGATATCGGTATGTATTACAGTTTCAAACTTACCCAGATCTTTGATCAATTATGCGAATACATTGTGTTGCTTTCCGCAATGTTCACCATCGCTTGGATGCAGCGACAAAACGAAATGGTACCTCTTCTTTCTTCAGGGGTATCCACCCGCAGGATTGTAACTCCAGTTTTATTCAGCGCATTTGTCATGTTAAGCCTTGCTGTAGGATAGTAACCCCGGTTTTGTTCAGCGCTTTTGTCATGCTTAGCCTTGCTGTAATCAATCAGGAATTGATCATCCCCAAAGTTGGGCATCGGCTTTTAAATGATAAGGATGACCCGATAGGCGAGAAAGAAGTGGGTGTACGCGGAGCGTATGAACCCAACGGCATCCATATTGAAGGCGAAAAAGCCAAACGTAATGAACGCATGATTCTTGATTTTCGCTGCACCATACCAGAATCTGTAGCAGGAAACTTACTTCACCTAACTGCCAAGCAAGCTGTATTTATTCCACCTCCTGAAGGCCAGCGAGGAGGGAAGTGGGAGCTTACCGCAACCAAACCTGCTGAAGTTGAAGGTTTGGATAAAAGCAATGGCGTGCTTGAGCAAATAGATACAGGCCGATTTATTCTGCATGTGCGCGAAATCGATTTTGATCATATCACCCGGAACCCAAACTGGTTTAGATTGGCTTCCACCTCTAGAATCTATCATGAGCTTCAGAAACCCGAAGGCAACCGCCTTGTTTCCGTCGCTGTATTATTTCATATCCGCCTGACCCGACCCATTCTTGGAATGGTGTTGGTTTTGTTAGGCCTTTCAGTAATTTTGCGTGATCAAAATCGCAATGTTATCATTAGTGCTGGGTCTTGCCTGGTGCTTTGTGGTATCTTTTTTGCAACCTGTTATTGCTTTAAAATCTTAGGTGATTCCGACTTTATCGCACCCGCACTTGCTGCATGGATGCCTATCGTTGGCTTCGGCCCCCTATGCCTCGTCATGTT
>JAPLNF010000011.1 GCA_026692965.1 Planctomycetota bacterium | reverse complement strand
ATTGTATCGGCAAACTTGATCCCCTAGAGCTTAGTATCGAACCTTTGGGCCTTGACAGTATTTATCGAACAATCCACGGCGAAGGCGCGTGATTCTTACCCTTGTTCTTAAACTTCTTCGCGATCTCAGGCTGACTTTGTTCGTCACCGCCTCTCTCCTTTGCCTGTTCCAAGTCTTCTGGGCGAAAATCATGGAACGCATCATCGCACAACTCGCGCCCTTCTTTTATGGCATGGCTGGATATTCTGGTATCGATATCAAGCAAGTTGAAAAAGTTGTTTTTGATGGCCCGGGAAAACTCATCCGATCCATCATCGGTGGCGAAACCATCGACCTCAATAACGCAATGGATATGTTCACCATCGCCTATGTTCATCCCCTTGTTCAAACCATCATTTGCATCTGGGCAGTCGGCAGAGCCGCGGGTGCTCTCGCAGGGGAAATTGACCGAGGCACCATGGAGCTTCTTCTTTCCCAACCCATTGGCAGGGGCACTTTAATTCTTGCTCACCTCGTTGTGGATATCATCACCATTCCGCTTATTTGCCTGAGTATGTGGTTTGGTTCTTATGTAGGATACTGGCTTGTAAACCCCTTAACATTGAAAGAGTACGATAACCTTCCCAAGATCCAAAAGTTAGATATCGAGTTTGGGATCGCAGGGCTGAAAGTAAAAATAAAAGATCCCACTTTAGCAGCAGCTTCTTCTTCTGCAAAAATGCCACCGGGCGAAGGAAGACTCGCATTGCATCCAGAACTTTTAGGTAAAGGGCTTCTTGCTACGGGCGGTTTGATTTTCGCTATCACAGGCATCACCATGGCTATTTCGGCAACCGGCAGATTCAGGTTCCGCGTTCTGGGCTATGCTGTTTTCATTATCCTTATCATGTTCCTCGTTAATGTGATTTCACAAGTATGGGAACCACTCATGCCTTTACGCCCGCTCACCATCTTTTATTACTATCAGCCTCAGCAAATGATTCTTGGTAGAGGTTGGAGCGTCAATTTCTCGGAATGGAACCAAGGCGAGACTTTATTTCAAATCCCTTGTCTTCTCGTGCTTTATGGCGTGGGAACTTTAGGGTACCTAATATCCTGGCGCATCTTCGAACGCAGGGATATACCTGCGCCCATCTAGTGGAACAAAGGCATCCATCAATAGTGTTGCAGTAGCTTACGAAACTTCCAGCACAGGCTTGCCCAGCACATTCATCTTGGGGGTAATACCCAAGCCGGGTGCGGTACTTGCAGACATTTTCCCATCAATTCTTTTAGGCGCGCCATCCGCAATACTTACGGAAACATAGCTATTAAAATCAGTAGCAGAGAACTGAAATTCGGGAGGGGTGCTTTGCGCCAAGTGAGCAATCGCAGCGGTAATAATATCCCCGCCCCAACTATCTTCTAATGTCATTGCAATACCAAGTGAAACGCAAAGATCGCGTGCCTGTTTCACTTTCGTAAGACCACCAAACTTGCTGATTTTAAGATTGACGACATCCATGGCCAAGTCTGCATTTCCTTTCATCAGCACATCAACCGAATCAATCACTTCATCAAGAATGAAGGGATTGTTCGTATGCCTTCGAATGGAAAGGCATTCTTCGTAAGAAAGGCAAGGTTGCTCGATATAAACATCAACATCTTTAACAGCTTTTACAACCCTCATCGCATCGTGCATAAGCCAACCGGTGTTGGCATCTGCAACTAATCTATCGCCAGGTTGTAATTTAGCTGCAACAGCTTGAATACGAGCAATATCAACTGCGGCATCGCCACCAACCTTAAGCTGAAAACGCTTGTAACCTTCTGCCCGATAGCCCGCAACTTTATTGGCCATCGCATCCGGAGCTTCCTGAGAAATAGCCCGATACAAGCTGACGCTATCCCCATATCTTCCACCCATTAAAGTGCAAACAGGTTGGTTAGTAACCTTGCCAAGGATATCCCAACAAGCCATATCAATGCCCGATTTCACATAGGCATGGCCTTTAAGCGCGGCATCCATCAGGCGATTTAACTTTTGCAATTCAATTGGATTTTCACCAATCAAATGTCTACCTAGTTCAACGATACCAGCGCGAACGCCGTTGGCATAAGCAGGAAGATAGAAGGGCCCAAGCGGGCATACTTCGCCATAACCTATAACGCCTGTGTCGGTTTCAATTTCAACCACGGTCGAATCAAAAACAGAAACGGATTTGCCACCCGACCATTTGTAGCTGCCTTCAACAAGAGGAAGGTCGACTTGGTAAGCCCGAATACGCTTGATTTTCATGTAGGTCACTCTTAAACAAATTAAATATCAGTAATACGAAATAGTAAAACACTTACCGCTGCACTTCCATTACTAATTATTATTAAACAAATACTTCGTCAGCAAATCGTAAAGGTGCCTGGTAGTGTTCTTTCCTTCATTAATGCTATGGCTTCGATTAGGGTAGGCGAGCATGGTGAATTGTTTGTTATGGCTAATTAGTTCATCAATAAGTGTTTCCATTCCTAGGTAATGGCAATTATCATCGCCAGTGCCATGCACAAGAAGCATCTTGCCTTTCAACTGATGTGCAAAATTAATGGGTGAACCATTTTTATAGCCATCTGGATTATCAGCGGGCAGGCCCATGTAGCGTTCCTGATAAATAGTATCGTAATGGCGTTGATTAGGCACGGGCGCAATCGACATGCCCGTTTTATAAAGATCAGGATGGCGGAAAAGCGCATTGAGAGTCATCGACCCACCACCACTCCAACCCCATATCGCAATTCTAGAAGCATCCATGTAGGAATGCGTTTTCAAAAGTTCTTTGACAGCATTAGCCTGATCAGAAGATGCAAGGATTCCAACCTGCCTGTAAACACTTTTGCGCCAATCCCTTCCCCTAGGCGCTGGCGTACCCCGGTTATCAACACTCATAACCAGATACCCATTTTGGGCAAGCATGGCATGCCATAAAAATCGCTTCCCATCCCAGCGATCAAGCACCGTTTGCCCAGCAGGTTCGCCATACACATAAAACAAAACAGGATGCTTTTTTGCAGGATCGAACTCTGGTGGTTTGATACACCAGCCATCCAATTCAACACCTTGATCAACCTTTACTCTGAAGAACTCCGTGCCAACTTTCTTGATCGTTTCAAGCTTCTTCTTAAAGGCTGCGTTTTCCGTGTAAGTCTTAATCACCTTGTGATCAGCAAGATGAATCAAATGGGCAGAAGGTGGGGTATTGAAATTGGAAAACCGATGAACGGCATGGGTCGCATCAGGCGAAAGAGAATAAGCATGCGTACCTTTCATATCCTTAGGGCTTACCAACTCCGGATCTCCACCATTAAGGGAAACCCGGTAAAGATACCTTTGCGTAGGGTTATCAGGCGAAGCCAAATAGTAAAGCCAGCCGTTCTTTTCATCTACCGCTTCGATATGAATCACATCAAAATTGCCTTTGGTGATCTGGGTTATTTTATCGCCACTACGAGAAACCAAATAAGCATGGCACCAGCCATCGCGTTCACTCAGCCATATAAAATTCTGGTTCTTATTAACCCAAAGAAATTCGTTATCGTTTTCGACCCAAGCCTTATCTGTCTCGATCATAATGGTGTTGCACTTGCCATTCTTGGGGTCTGCAATCATCACCGTATTTTTGTTTTGCAATCGATTAAATTGTTGCAGCACAATGCTATTTTCCACCCAATCCATCTTGGCAAGGTAATGATCGCGGGAGTCACCAGGAATTTGCAGGAAGGTTGTTTCGCCACCCTTTGCGCTAACAACGCCAATCTTCGCTGCAGGGTTTTTCTCACCGGTTTTCGGGTAACCAAAAGTAATCAGCTTGGCATAAGGGCCATCCGAACTACTAGTGATCATAAAATCTTTGACGCCTTCGGTATCGATTTGCCAATACGCTACAGAGTTACTATCAGGGCTCCAACGAAAGCCTTTTCTAAGCCCTAATTCTTCTTCATAAACCCAATCGAAAGTGCCATTAATTAATTTTGCAGTGCCATTGGTGGTAAGAGGTGTGATATTAAAATCGAGTAGATCTTGAACATACAAGTTGTTTTTATGAACAAAACAAACGCGTTTACCATCAGGAGAGAAGGTTGCAAACATGAGTGTAGAAGGCAAAAAATCGCCCCCTAATTTTTTCAGTTCCCTATTAGAAAGATCAAGCACCCAATAATCGCCACGGGAATTAACCCGCCATACTTTCTTGCTATTGGTGTAAATCAGCAACTTAGATCCATTATCCGAGAACTCATAATCTTCGACATTAAGAGGCTTGGTTTCCCCTGCAGGAATCAGCCAGTGCTCGGGAACCAAGGTTTCTTGAACCCCTGCATTCAAATCATGGGAGACAAGCTTCTGGCCTTTGTCACCAGATTCTAGCGAAATGCTCACCGCACCATTTTTACGCCATCTGGTTGCTGGCGCGCTTTCAAGTTCAAATTCTTTCGAGTTGAAAATCCGATCGACTGTAAGAATGCCGGGATCAACCTTGGCAGCTTGGGCGTAAAGTTCAAAAGCAAATAGATCTATTATCAATAAAAGGAAAAAACAAACTGCAGTAGCTCTAAAGGTTTTCATTGTCGACCCTTAATAGAAAATAACAAAATCGGGATGCAGCGATTATTCTAACGAAGTAATCTTACCCATGCTAACAAGTTAAAATAAAAGTAATCAACCAACTGGCACCAAGAAAAAATACAACCCACGATCAAAAGTTATTATTACTCCCATGATTTTTATAGTAATCTAGGTTCTGGCCTTCATACCTTAAAAGTAAAACCTTCCAGCGAGAATCCAAAATGAGCCAACCTGTATTCACCTTCGATGTACATCTCGATCTCAGCATGAATGCCCTCGAATGGAATCGCGATCTGCGCTGGTCTATCGAAAAGATCCGCAGGTGGGAATACACCATGAAGGATAAAGTCGACCGGGGCAACAACACCGTAAGCTTCCCAGAAATGCGCAAAGGGCACATAGGGCTATGCGTTGCAACCCAGATAGGCCGCTAGTCCCCTTACTTCCACAAACTCGCGGGCTGGAATTCCCCCGAACAAGCTTGGGCCCAAACTCAGGGGCAGCTAGCATGGTATCGTGCAATGGAAGAAGCAGGCGAACTCGTACAAATCCGAAACCTCGCACAACTCAACCAACATCTTGATTCTT
>JAPLNF010000010.1 GCA_026692965.1 Planctomycetota bacterium | reverse complement strand
GGAAAGAACCAGCTTTTCCATCGCACCATCTCGGTTCCCATGGCACAACTTACGAACCATGCAATCAACCTGACTCGGGCTGGCGAAAAGGGCGCACTCCTTTCCTACCGCGAAGTTGATCGTTGCAGAAACCTCTTCGCCCTAGGCATGATTCTGTGGTACTACTCCATTCCTATCGACCCCGTATTGCGCTGGTTAAAACAAAAGTTTTCCATCAACCCTTCGATTCTCGATGCTTCGCAAAAAGCGTTCAAGGCAGGGTTCATCTATTCTGAAACTGCCAATGTCTTTCCCCAAGTTCCCGCCTACCACCCCGCAGAATCTCTGAGTAAAAAAGGGCGGATTTGTCGCATGATCTCGGGCAATGATGCCTCGCTTCTTGCTCTCAAACATGTTGCTTTAAAAACCAACAGACCCGTTTTGCTCGCATCTACCTCTAGGCCACCCTCTCACGAAATCAGCTCACTCGCTGCCAAGAATACTGGCGATGGGTTTTCCTTCATTCTTGCTGATGATGAACACGCTGCCGCTTCCATCGCAATTGGCGTTTCGTATGGCGGGGGCCTCGGATGCACCGCAGTTTCAGGCATCGGGTTTCCGCATCAATCAGAAGTAATAAGCTTGGCATCTGCAGCAGAGCTTCCACTATTACTGCTTGAATACCAACGCGCAGGAATTTCGACCGGGTTACCCCAGCGAGTCGCTCAATCCGATCTAGGCATGGCATTGATGGGAAGAAATGGCGAAGCCCCTCTTGTCGTACTGGCTCCAGATTCTCCTTCGGATTGCTTCGCATTAACCCTGCTTGCTGCCAAGGTTGCAATGCGATTTCTCGCACCGGTTTGCATCCTTCATGATCTTTTGAATTCGCGCGCCAGTGAATCATGGCTTATACCCGAACCAGAATCGCTTCCCGATTTTGAATTCCCCCACTTCGCATCGGATTCTTCCTCTGGCCCTTACGAATGCGATGATCATCTTGCAAGGCCATGGATCACCCCGGGCACGCCAGGTAAAGAGCACCGCTTGGGTGGTAACGAACGAAAGCTAAACAGCCCTCAGGTTAGTTTTCTTCCGCTAGATCACCTTGCAATGAACCGCCATCGTGCTGCGCGCATGCAAAGAATTGCAGAATTTCTTGGGCCTCTGCCTGTTTCTGGTGACAACGATGCGCAGATTCTTTTACTAGGATGGGGCGGGACTAAAAATGTTCTCGAAGCAGCTACCGCATTGGCAAGAAAAAACGGTATCAGCGTAGCCTTCGCTCACCTCCGCTTTCTCAATCCACTTCCGAAAAATATGCAGATGGTTCTTAACTCCTATCCTAAAGTTATCGTCGCAGAATTAAACTCGGGCAGGCTCTTTGCTTTACTTAAAGAAAAATTCGAATTCAATGGCATCAGCTTCACCAGGCAAGATGGCCTAAACTTTGTCATATCTCAAGTTGAACAAGCCATCGTTCAATTCGCGCGGGGAGAATCTTCATGATCACCCAAAATCAACCCACCGATTTTGCCTCCGAACAAGAAGTACGATGGTGCCCGGGGTGTGGCGATTTCGCAATCCTCGCACAAATCAAAAAAATGCTCGCAGACATGCCACTACTTAGAGAGGAACAAGTTTTCCTTTCGGGCATAGGCTGCGCATCGCGTATGCCAAACTACCTTAGCACCTACGGATTTCGTGGGCTGCATGGTGGTGCAGTTTCTGCTGGAATGGGACTTAAACTTGCCCAACCTAACCTCACCGTTTGGATTGTTTTGGGGGATGGAGAAGGGTTTGGCGCAGCAACCCAACACCTCTTGCATGCCTGCAGACGCAATGTCGATATCAAAGTTCTTTTCATCAACAATGAAATCCGCGGACTCTCCCGAGGTCAGGAATCTGCAACCACCAGACCCGGCACCCTCACCGCAACATGCCCCGAAGGTTCCTCCGATAATCCATGGCACCCATGCGCACTTACCCTAGCGGCTGGCGCTACCTTCGTCGCACGATCACTTGACGTTGATGTCGATCATCTGGGCACCATCTTGCAACGGGCCTCTGCACACAAAGGTTTTGCTTTTGTTGAAATCCTTCAGAACTGTAAAGTCTACAACGATCTCGTATTCGATAATCTTGCAACCCAACACGATCGGCCAGAGCATCTTGTTTACCTAGAACATGGCAAGCCTATGGTTTACGGCGCACAGAGCAGACAGGGAATCAAATTCGAGAACGCATCGGTCAGCCTTGTGCAGCCCAATCATGCTGCATCAACCGCACCAGCCATTCATGATGAGGCATGCGAAAGCCCCTTCGCAGCCCAGATGCTTGCAGCGCTTGAAAACCCTGATTTCCCTGAATGTATCGGGGTCTTTAGGGCTGTCACAAGAATTTGCCATCATGAATCTTTTTACCGTGGCACCAATACTCCGAACCCAGAAATACCAAAACTAGACCTCGAAGGCCCCGACTCCTTCCCTTTGGAATAAACCATGATTTGCCCCCATTGCAACAAACGAAATTATCCAGGCATCGATTCTTGCAGCAACTGCAAGCTCGACCTTTCCTCTTTCGATGTCCCCGTAGCTCATGATCGGGTTGAACGAAGCCTTATGGAAGATCCGGTAGGCGTTGTAAAGCCACCACCCGCAGTGATCCTTCATGCCTCCACTCCTGTTTCCAAAGCCCTCGATATCATGATCGATCAAAACATAGGCGCTCTTCTTGTGGTTGATGATCAAAATAAAATGCTCGGAATCTTTAGTGAAAGAGACATGCTTAACCATGTCCTTGATGACCCAACTGATTACGCAGAGAAACCTATTTCCGACTATATGACCGAAGAACCTGAAACGGTTCGCACCACCGATAGGCTGGCCTTTGTTCTTCACAAGATGGATAATGGCGGATACAGACACCTGCCTGTATTAAAGGATGGCAAACCCATCGCAATGATTTCGGTTCGGGATATGCTCAAACATATTCTTTATCTTTGCAACACACACTAAAACAACAGCATCTTATTTACATAGGGCATATGTATAGTCGCATATAAAATATTATGCGAATTGAAACCTTACGTATGCAAGGCAATAGAAAAAGAGAAGCGCCAAAGGTTCTGATCCCCATCCGATCTCTTTTAAACTACGGTCATTTGCTCTTAAGGTCGAAATCGTGGCGAAGATTCTTGGCGGAAACATCAACTTTTAAAGTGCTATTAGCACCATACTTTGCCGGGATCATCTGTATAATTTCTTCTGATTCCTGACCGGGTCCCGCAATTTTACTCTTCAAGGTTTTACCCGACTTTTTACTCCAGGTAAGCGATACCTTGTAATTTCCCTCGGTAAGCTTTGCCAAATACTTTCCTTCAACAACAAAGCTTTCAGATGTATTGCCTTTCTTATCAGTGCTTTCAAAGCGAATGACGGCATCATCTTTATTCCCAACAGGGTTGCCATCTAACAGCACTCCGCCTGCAACCGGGTAGTTAGCTGGGTCGCTGCTGCAGGCACAAGCAAGAAATGAAACAAACACAAAAGAGTACACAAGTTTATTCATAATATTTTCAAGGTTAGTAATTGGGATCAAATACTTCAGAACCATTCATGGTGCTGAGGGCCTGCCAAGTTACCAAGGAAATGGAATTGGAAACAAAGCGAATGGATCCATCGCAAAAACTAGCGTTCACACCACCTGAATGCCTGCTGCGTGCTGCAATTTTTCCGTTACCACTTACTATACAAGGCATTTTAACTGCATCGTTAACACACCAACCGCCACTCAATTCATCAACGCCACTATTGGGGGTGTCTATCGTCATGAACCTTCCACATTGAGTATCATCGTTAATAAAATCGCCACGAAAATCGGCCGCAGCATCGCTGTCATGCATAAGTACTTCAGAAAACGCCAAGGTGTTAGAAGTTCCATCTGCAAATTTATCTAAAGTAGAAATTCTTGGAGACGCCCGGTTTGAAAAATCGGTATACCCCCATGGTGAATAGGTTGAAGGTGCTGCGCCGAGCAAAGGCATTCTCACGGGGCCCCAGTTTATCACATAATTGCTTCTTGCCCGCCAGTATGAATCCCCTTGCCATTTGGCATCCTGACGACCCGACCCACAATAATATATTTTCGCAGTCGTGGAACAAACCCCATTATGCGTATTTTGAATTATATTGTTAGGTTGCCAAAACCCGAGAGTTTTATCGTACTTATTAGCAGTATTATCCATCTCAACATATGGCCAAAGAAAAACAGGCCAAGAAATACGATTTGGATTAGCTACTGCTGCGGGCATTAAAGTTCCATAAGTCGAATGATAATTATGAATTGCAAGCGACCATTGCTTGAGGTTGTTGCTACACGTTGCCTTTGCAGATGCCTCCCGAACTTTTTGCACCGCAGGCAATAGCAACCCAATAAGAATTGCGATAATCGCTATAACGACCAGCAATTCTATCAGTGTAAAACCTCTTATTATCTTTGAGCTTTTATCTTTTGTTATCATTGGTGATTCACCTTACGGGGATAAATATAAAATATGATGGTCCATAATAAGAAGGTTTCGTGAATAATAAAAGTGTAATTGCATGATAAATCATGTTTTTTTGGGTTTCAAGATGCTAGAAACCCACCCCAAGAGTAACCCCTTACATTAGAAAGGCACAGATAATAGGCTTACTTTCACACTTGCCCAGCAAGCGCATCCATGGATGCAGTAACAAGAAATGGCTCGTTATGAATGGTTTCACCCGGTTGGGTTGCCCTTTTGGCAATGGTATTTATTGCATTTAAATCGTTGACATCAATGCCAAGATCTTTCAGGCGGGTTGGAAGATTAACGGATTTAAGAAACCTGACGATATCTTGAAAAAACTGCCTAGGCTTGCCTTCAAGGGCCAATTGGGTAAGTACCCCTATAGTGACTTTTTCACCATGCAAAAAATCATGCGTTGAGGGTATCATGGTCAACCCATTATGAATGGCATGGGCAGCGGCAAGGCCTGAAGACTCAAACCCTAAGCCTGAAAGTAAGGTGTTCGCCTCGACCACGCGTTCAAGCGCAGGAGAGACTAATTTGTTTGCAACTGCAACACAGGCATCTGCGCCATCAGCAATAATTGAATCGAAGCAGAACCGGGCAAGTGCAAATGCAGCTTGCGTGCTTAAGCCTCCCCGCATGTTGGGCTTTCTCGACAACCTGCAGGCATCTGATTCGAAATAAGTTGAAAGCGCATCGCCAATGCCTGCTGCAAGGAACCTTACCGGGGCCTGAGCAATCAGGCTTATATCAACCAGTACAAGATCTGGATTACGCTTAAATATACGATATTCAAGAACTTTGCCTTGTTCATCATAAACGACCGAAAGGGCACTGGTGGGGGCATCGGTTGAAGCGATGCTAGGCGCAAGTGCGATAGAAATATTACAAATGTTTGCAGCGGCGCGTGCGGTATCAAGAACTTTTCCACCCCCTGCACCCACCAAACTTTTAACCCCAAGAGTTTTCGCCCTGGCAACAACAGAATCAATTTCTTTGGGTGTACATTCGCCTGTAAAATCAAGAATGGAAAAATCCCACCCCATCTGCTTCATACTTTCCTGCCAAGATTTTTCAGCTTGCGAACGGGCAGACTTGCTCGCAACTAGCAAGACCGGCGGCTTCATCCCAACTGCATCCATCTGCTGGGCTAATTGATTACTGGCTGAAATGCCCTGAACATAACGAAGTGGACTGCAAAATACCTGCATTGGTAAGTTCCCCATCAAATAAAATTTAGCATACATCCGATCAATAATTTAAACCATCTCACCCGATTCAATAAAAACCGGATTTCAAAATTAATTATCAAAGAAGGGGAAGAGCCTATTAAGCTAATCCCGGTTAGGTAATCAAGCTTCTTTGAAACTTCGAATGCGTGAGACAAGGGGAAGCATTGCAAGCACAAGCACCCCTGCGAAAAGGAAGGGAGCCATGCTGTCGATCTTATAAAGGGTTAGCCCAAAGATTGGGCCGAAGATGCGAGCAAGAGAAGAGCAGGATTGATTAACTCCTAGGATTTCACCTTGTCGTTCTGGGTCTGCGCGTTGCGAAACAAGTGCCTGAGCACTAGGGGTAAGAAAGGCAAATCCAACAACTGAAATAGTCAGGCTTACCATCATGAGTGGAAGAAGGAAATCTGCGAGGATGTTGTTACGGGAAATATAAGTGATACCAGCAAGGCTTGCAACGCCTGAACCCATGAGCAGAATACCCAAGGTAAGGAAAAAATAGACGGAGAATTTACGAGAAAGCGGGCGGTAAAGCCCATTGGCAAGGCTGAGCGTAAGGCCTACATAAGCGAAGAGAAGA
>JAPLNF010000009.1 GCA_026692965.1 Planctomycetota bacterium | reverse complement strand
ATGCAGTGGAACATTGGCCGCAACATTTTCTTTTGCCTGTCTGCGATTAAGCCTTTGTACATGCTGCTCGGTTTCTCTTACCGAAGTAAGATATTCATCAAGCTTAATCTGATCAAAGCCACTAACCTTACGCTTTAAATCATTAGCCTGTTCCAAAACTTGATCAAGAATGCTGCCTTGCAACTTGCCCACTTGGCTGCCGAAAAGGCTATCGAAAGCCAGCGCAGGATAAAGTTCGATGGGGATGGGTGAATCAGGGCTACGCCATGAAATATGAGAAGCATAAACCATGGAGTACTGGCTTTCGTGAAACCCACTTACAGGTTGTTCGCACCCGAGTACCAAGCTAGGGATTGCAGTTTCTTCTTCGAAATGCTTTGCTAGGCGCTGATCCATGCTGATGCCGCCTTGGATGATGCTACCTCTTTTTAAGGCTGCGCCTGAAAGAATATTTCCCGTGCACTTGGCATGGCCGCCATCGCCTTCGCGATTATGAAGCCCGCGGATTACATTTATTTTCTGTTTGAAAGGAGCAAGTGGTTCGAGGCTGGAGCCCAGTTCCATATCTGCGCCATTGCCCTTGGCCCACCAGGTGGTTGGGCAGATACCATCGCCTATGAATAAGCATGCAAATCGTTTTGGTTCTTCTTGCGCTTTAGCCAGCAAATGCGCAGATTCCAACCAAGGCAGTGCAACAGAAATCCCAAGCCCCTTAAGAAGTAATCGCCTAGATAAATTCATTGATGCGTTCATGGCTAGTTGCCTTTCGTTTCGTTTACAAATTGAGAAGCCGAGAAATCCCGGCATCGTTGATTAAGGAATTGTGGACTGGTGATCACGGTTTCAAACAGCGCGCCTAGTTTATCTTCATTGGTATCCAAATCGGCTTGCATCTTTTCCAATAACGAATGATCTGAAAGCTGCAGCGACCTGCCCAATGCATAACCAAGAAGTTTCTGATTCAATGTTTTAGTGAACTCGTTCTTACGGCTAGAAAGTAAATGTTTTGAAAACTCGGGCACGCCTTTGGCTTCTTTGCCTGAAGGTAGAATAACCAGATTATCGATAGCTCGCCCAGCTAGATCCTTGGTACGCGATGCCCCGATTGGGTTAAAACCTTCCATTGCCAGACCTACAGAATCAAAACGAACGTGGCACCGTGCGCAGCGGTTATCATCGGTATGAAGCACCATAAGTTGGCGGATTGTTTTGCCCTGGGTGTCGGTTTCTTTTGCGGGAAGCACTGCGACATCTGCGGGAGGAGGCGGTATATGTTCGCCCAGCATTTTGCTTACCACCCAGAAACCCCGCTTCACCGGGCTGGTGCGCTGTGGTTGGGAATTCTTGGTAAGAAAAACAGCCATGCCCATTACGCCGCCTCTTCCTAACTTTTGCATTCCTTCAACCAATTCCCAATCATCAGCTTTGCCGTTAAAGGGCAGGCCATAGTGCTGGGCCAGTTTCTTATTAACAAAGGTAGAATCGCTGGAGAGTAGATCAGTGATGGGTTTGTTTTGTTGGATTAGGTATGCTGCAAGCCTGGTGGGTTCTTCAAACATTGCCTGACGAAGTGCATCGTCGAATGTGGGGAAAACTTCTCTGCTTACTGCTTCGTTTTTCAGGAACTCGCGATAGCCAAGCCATTGCCCGAAGAATTCCAATGCAAATCTACTAACTTTAGGGTCTTTCAGCATTCTGCGTGTTTGCTCGCGTAGAACTTTTTCATCGTGGAGTTTGCCACTTGCTGCAAGCTGATAAAGTTCTGCATCAGGAGGGCCTGCCCAAAGGAAATAGCTTAGGCGTGATGCCAATGCGATATCTGGAAGTGCCGCAACGCTTTTCCCAGCAGGTGATACATCCATGCGATAGCTGAAGTAAGGAGAGACCAAAATCCTGACGATCGATGCCTGCACAGCTTGCTCGATACCCAATTCTTTGTTTTGATTTATCTCGAGGAAAAACTTTCTAAGGCTTTGCAATTCTGGATCGGTTAATGGTCTGCGATACGCAAGGGTTGCGAAGTCTTCCAGATTTTTAAGGTACACCGGAGCGATGGTTTTAAAAGTTTCTGTTCGATATTTCAGGCCTGCCGAAATGTCATCGAAAAAGATACTGATGGGGTGTTTGCTTAATTCTTTTCCTGTGGATTTTACATTAGATCGAAGCAAGTAAAGCTCTTTGAACCGTTTTAAGTTTTCTTCCTTGATTAAATCAGGATCTTCTTCCTTGATGGAATCGAAATCGGGGTGCTTAAGGAAACTGCGTTCGGATCGTTCGAAGAAAACAAACCCGCGAAGCATCTTCTGCCAAATATCCGTAACGAAATAAAGATCGTTCCAAAGTTGATCAATCTCCATTTTTTCAGAATCGCTAAGTGTTAGTTTGTAAAGTGGTTGATCATCGCGGAAGAATCCTTCAATCAGATGGAATCCTGCAGAGAGACCACGGGTGTTATCGACAAAATAAAACCGGTTGGGGAACAGTTTGCAAAACGCCTCTCCCGAAGTTTGGATCTTTTGGGCGTTTGCATGGCCAGATTCAAAAAGATTAGTGGAAGGTCTAGCTTTTTCGTTTTTGACAGGTGTTCCTGCAGAAATTTTAACCTGAACCATCCCTTGTGAGGAACCTTCAAGCTTGCAGTCTGCGAAAAAGTTGAGGTTGCCCTTAGTATTAAATGCTGCCGCAGGGATCTCGATTTCAAGTGCCACTGGTGCTTTTAAAATCAGAGAGTCAGGATCTGCTTTTTTGCTATCTGGCCTTGTACCAAAGGTTAATTTTTTAAATTGGTCGGGGGCATGCTCTGAAAGAATTGCATACAGTGTCCATTTTTTCTTTTTGGCATCGTTCAGATTTGCATTCAAAGGATTCGATGTTGTAAACCCACCATCAAGAGTAACAAATCCATCTGCTTTCAAATTATTGCTGGCTGCAATCTCAATTGACAGCTTTATGGTTGGCGTATTACCAACGTTTGAGAATGAATGTTGGAACCGTTGCACCGATGCAGATTTGAAATCGAAGGTGTCACGCGATTGCGCCATCTTTCTGCGTGAATCAAGATGCGCCACGGGGCTATTGCCTGCATTTGCAACGATTGCAGGCGTTTCAGGCGGGCATAGTTTCATGCTTAAGTCGTTAATATCATTCGCAAGGGTTTTTAGTGCTTTTGAAACTTCGTTCGATACGGTGGGCTCAAGTAAGTTTTTTGGTGCGGGAATCGCTTCCCAACTTTGTCGCAACCAACTCATATAAAACTGGCCATCTTCTGGGGCAACGTTAAGAGTTTCCCACAACAAACCCATGTATTTTGCACTAAGGTTTTTATTCTTTGCCCATGCTTCAATCGAAGTTGCTTTATCGTTTGCAGCGCGATATTTGTAAAGCCATAGCGCAGTCAGATAGGTTTCGTATTCAACCTTGTGGCCTTCATAAAGCTTGAGAATGCGTTGTTCATAATATTTCTGGCGGTCTGCGAATGTGGTAACCGCATGGGGTGCAAACTTTAAACCTGTGGATGTCAACAGCGCATGATCTGCAACTTGCTGGGCAGCGCCGTAATACTTTTTGAACAAACTAGGCGACATCATCAACGCTTCACCCGTATTGTTGAAACCTTCTCCCGAGGAAGGATCTAGAGGGAATGATGCGGTTGGGCGAATATCCATCCCGGTGATATCGCGAATGGTGTTGTCAAATTCCGAATTGGTGAGTCTGCGTGGAACCACCACCCCTGGGTCGCCCGTATACTTTCGCGCCTCTTCTACTAAAATCCCTTCAACCACCTTTAGCATTTCTGCTCGTAACTCCGTAGATGGTTGCTTTGATTCCGCAGGCGGCATTTCTTCTTTCCTAAGAAAAGTCACCACATGTTCCCACTGTTTAAAATCCTCGATGGCCTTCGCTGCAGTGGTATATCGTGAAAGATCGAATTCGCCATTCTTAGTTTTTTCATTGTGACATCTCGAGCAGTAAGTCTTCATAAATGGAAGAACTTTATCCGTGAAGGCATCTGCTGCATAAGCATCTGGTGCAATTAGAAAGCATAAGCTCAAAATCGGTATGAAAGATAATCGCATGAAGCCATAAGCTGAATTCACAAACTTGATCTCTTGGGGAAGCAATTAGGCGGGACAATTAAGCAAACTGTTATCTAACAAAGTATAATAATTGCTTGGGCATAATAATGTCAATCAAATGCTTGCAATTACCTTCATAATAGTTGCCACAATACCTGCACTACCCACACCCTGCGACTTCGTAGTCTTCTATGTTTTTACCTTTTATGATTTTAGATTATGGTTGGAAAAACTCGCAGAAAGACTATATTATTATCTTCTGGGCGTTATTGCCCCCTGCTACCGTTGCCCCAAGGGTGCGGGGCATAAAACATTGCACAAAAAACCTATTTTGGATGAACATGGGCCGTAAACCAAAGCAAGCCGGTATTCCTCAGCAACAACACCGCAAACCTCAGCAAGACCGCAGTGTTCGTTCGATGGCTAAAATGCTTGACGCTGCCGAGGCCATTTTCGCAAAGGGCGGGGATAACGCCCTTACTGTGGACGCAGTCATAAAGCTTGCGGATACCTCGGTAGGCAGCTTCTACAGCCGCTTCGGCGACCGCAACGGCCTGCTCAAAGCTATGCACGAGCGCTTTCTCTTACGAATTGGAGGCGCAGCGCATGTAGCAGTCGCAACAGCCGGCAACGAAAAAACTTTGGCAAGCGCGATTGAGGTGTTCATGTCCCACGTCTTCACCGCCACCCAAGAGTACCGCAATTCAGCCCGATTTTTCGTCCTTCATCGTTCGTCCGATCCGGTCCTGAGGGCTCAGGGCATTCGGGCAAATACCTTATTCGCCGGCATTTTTACCTCGCTCGTGCTAAGCCACCGCGAGGAGATTGCCCATGCCTCTCCTATGATCGCGGTCGATGTAGCCTGGCGGATGTTGTATGCGGTTTTAGCCCAGCAGATGATGTTTGATGACGAGGAAGTCTCCGGTGTGGAGATCCCAATCCCTGCGCTGGTGAGCGAAGTCTCAAGCTGTCTTGTGGCTTATCTCAAGGCAGGTTCGGGTAAGCCCTGATCGCACTTTCCGGCAGATCGGGCACCTGCTTATCGCATTGGAACTCTGGCGAATTGCTTTCTCATCTGAACCCTCGATTTAGCTGCAGGGGTAATCTCCCCAAGCTACAATGATTAAAGAGTTTGTTGGAATTCACCTTTAAGGGCTTGTTCGTGCCCGCATATGTGCCAAAAAAGAACCACAACCAAACATAATTTACCCACAAATCAAAGCCTTTGCTTTAGTTTTTCACCAAGAATTAGCATTCTATTACTCCGGAAATAAGTCCTCTATTATTAGGTGATTTTCATATTTCCTTGCCCCAGTTGGCTCTCAGTTAGATCCAATCCAGCAGAGTTCGCATCGCTATTACTTGGTTAAATGAAGGAATTGTTAAGGAAATGTTTTTCTTGTAATTCTCTTAAAGAAGGTGACTTGAACTTGACTATATAGAATCTTCACTCTAGTATTGATGTGTTATAAATATTTTGGTCAGATAATCCAAAACTCGGTCGGGGCTCGCTCTAGGAGTACCATCGGGGTTTGAAAAGGGTGCCATTAATGAAAAAGAATATGTTCTTTCATAGGCTTTTTGAAAGTCTCTTCGAAAGCTGCGCTCGCCTCCATCGCTATCTCGATTTATCCTTTTCATCTCGATCTTTCCGCAGGGGCCCTTCCCGGAGATACAGCGGATTCAGATCCTCTTTAGAACGCCTCGACGGTGATGCCCCCTTGCCTTTTTCCAAACTTTCCAAAAGTACTGCATTCAGACCCTCTATAGAAACTCTCGAAGCCCGGTATGCGCTGGCCAGCGACATCGTAGTTGGCGGGCTGCTTTTCCGTGGTGATTTCACCTCGCTAGGCAGTGTCTACAATGCTTCGTCGGTTGTGGATGTGGGCTTTTCGCCCGGCTCCAACACATTTAAGTCGTTGCTTCAACTCAATGGCAGCATCTCTCTCGATTCTAATAAGGGCATTTTTTCGGCTACCGGTAATGTCAATGCGGTGGCAAGCGGATCAACGGTGACCCTCCTCAGCGGTGGCATTAACAACGCCAACATCTCTGCGCTTACCTCGACTGGGCTAGCTGGGCTCGCCGGTGCGAATGTTTCCGTAAAGGGTTTGTCATTTACGCTGGATTCCTTATCGCTACAAAACATCAGCAATCTGCCCACCGTTAGGCTCCAAGGGGCCGTCAGTCTCTACGGCATGTCGATCGCGGTGAACAATGCCAACTATGTCCAAATCAACAGCAACGGCATCGACCTGACAGGTGTGACCGCGACAGTTAGCAGCGGGGCGCTCTCACTGGGCGGGATGACGCTTGGCTCATCTCAGATGGTCGTGAGTTACACCACATCATCACAGACGCTTTCCGTCACGGGCTCTAGTAGTGCGACCGTCAGCGGCCTAGGTACAATGACCGTGGGCCTGGGGTCTGGAACGACACAGGGCTTGGTTGTCACGAACGGTGCGTTTGTCGGCTTTGGTGCGACGGTGGGCATAAGTACGCTGATTGCTGGCGGAACTTTCACTTCCAACAGCACGATGACCTACAGCAACAGTGCGAACACCTTCACCATCACGGGTAATGCGACCGAAGTATTTGGCACCGGCACTGATGCGAAGACGCTGAGCCTGACGCTTGGTAGCGCTGCCGATGTAGCGAACAATATTCCTGCGACAGCAGGCCTTGTGATCAAGAACAATAAACTCGACAGCCTAGATGCGAAAGCAGTAGCTAGTAACTGGGTGATCGCTGGCGGCACATTTAATGCAACGGCTCTGGTGACCTACGCTGCCGCTGCTGGTGGTAATCCTGAGATGCTGACCATCACGGGTAATGCGAGTGAAGTATTTGGAACTGGTACTGATGCTAAGACGCTTACCCTGACGCTTGGTAGTGCCGCCGATGCGGGTAACAATATCCAAGCGACCTCCGGCTTGGTGAT
>JAPLNF010000008.1:8782-11631 GCA_026692965.1 Planctomycetota bacterium | reverse complement strand
AAACTGACATGGTAAGATGAACCATTCGAGCCAATGCGACCACCGTAACATTCTTTCCTTCCCTTACAATTGCAGCATGACCAAATTCAATTTCATAATCTTCCGTAGGAACATGACACTTAATAGTTAGAATTTCCCGATGCTCAAGAAACATAACCGGATCATCGCAACGAAGCGCATACTTCATTAATCCCTTTGCATCATAAGCATTTGAAGGCACAACTACCCTCAAACCGGGAACCTGTGCATACATGGCATAATAACTGCCGGAGTGATGCGTTGCAGCAGAATGACCAATGCCTATACACCCGCGCAATAGCACAGGCATTTTCAAGCGCCCACTCGACATATACTGCATCTTGGCGATCTGGTTGATAATCTCGCCAATCGAATCAAGGATAAAATCAGCGAACATAAAATCGATAACTGGACGAGTGCCAGTCATCGCTGCACCACCTGCAAGCCCAACGAAACCGCGTTCGGAAATAGGAGTGTCGCAAAGTCTTACCGGGCCATACAAATCGTAAAGGCCTGCGGTAGTCTTAAAGTTACCCCCACGAACCCCAATCCCTTCACCCATCACAAAGATACTGGGATTAACAGCCATTTCTTCTGCAAGTGCTTCGTGTGTTGCCTGAGTGAAAGTGATATTTCGGGAGGGATCGTTCCCTGCGATCAATCTCGTACAAGGGGCTACTTTTCTAACTGGTGCATAAACATTCATCGCAGCAGTAGAAGGATCAGGCAAAGGGCTACTTTCAGCAAAAGCCCTAGATTCCGCAACAAGAGCCTGAATTTCAGATTCAATACCCTGAATCGTTGCTTCATTTATACCGAACTCGTTTAACAATTTCTCCCTTAAGGAAGCTATAGGACACTTGCGTTTCCACTCTTCAACTTGTTCACGGGTGCGATACATAAAATCACCCATTCCCTCTGCATGAGGGCGAGTACGATAGGTTTTGCATTCAATAAGGGTTGCGCCCTCACCTGATCGCGCACGAGCAATTGCCTCACGCGCAACTTCCGTTACTGCAATCACATCATTACCATCAACTTCGAAACCAGGAAGCCCGTAGCTAGCAGCGCGACGGCCAACATCGGGAATCCCACTCGAATAAGAAAAAGGGACTTCAGTTGCAAACTGGTTATTTTCGCAGATAAAGAGTACAGGCAGCTTCCAAATGCTGGCCATGTTAAGGCCCTCATGAAATGCCCCGTTGTTTACAGCGCCATCTCCAAAGAATGCAACAGCAACGCTTCCAGTCTTCATCAACTTGGAACTATACCCACCGCCGCAAGCCTGCAGAATGCAAGGGCCCACGATACCGCTTGTTCCCATCATGCCGATTTCAGGCGAGAAAATATGCATCGACCCTCCTCGGCCACGCGAACAGCCCGTCGCCCGCCCAAACAATTCTGCCATCAGTTCTCGAGGGTGCATCCCTTTAGAGAGCGCATGCCCATGCCCACGATGCGTACTAAAAACAGAATCATCCTTGGTTAAATGAGAACAAACGCCAGTGGATATTGCTTCTTGACCAACATAGGTATGGCAGGCGCCAAAGATAAGGCCACGTTGATGGCAGCGAGCAAGCTCCTCTTCCGTATGTCGGATGATTAGCATGGTACGAAACAACGAAAGAAGTTCTTTATGAACCATTAGATTCTGATCCTTTATCATTTTGTTTTAGGGTGAAAATTTTGAATGCTTCTCTGCTCATGGCCCGGAGTGCCCCCAGCATTCATCGCCATGTTCCCACCATCTAAAGGAATAATTGCACCCGTGATCCATCCAGAAGAATCCGAAGCAAGAAGCACAGCTAGGCCCATGATATCATTGGGTTGGCCAAGCCGATGAGCGGGGATACCATGTAGAAATCTATCTTCCAAGGTTGGATCTTCGCTCATGCGCGCGGTAAGGCCGGGATTAACTATCTGGGCAGGGGTTACACAATTCACACGAACGCCACGGTGGCTCCATTCCGTACTAAGTTCCCTCGTCATTTGCAAAACCGCGCCCATTGCCATACTGTAAGCAATATGTCCACGGCCAAGCGCAGTGGAACTTGCAAGCGAGCCTATATTCATAATGGAACCACGACCTTGGGTAAGCATCCGTAACCCGGCCTGCTGGCACATGGCGAAGCGCCCCACTACCAAGTTCTGCATCACAGAATGCAAGTCTGCAATCGTCAATTCTTCTGGCTTTGCAAGATGCCCATCGCCCGCAATATTTCCTAAAAAGTCTACTCTTCCAAACTCCACATCAACCCGTTTGAATAGCTCAGCTATAGCATCGGGATCTGAAACATTGGTCACACTAACGAGAGCTTTTCGCCCCATTTTTCTAATCAAATCTGCAGTAGTTTCCAACCCGGCAACATTGCGATCGACCAAAACAACATTAGCACCAGCCTGAGCAACTGCGAGTGAGGCAGCCTTACCCAAACCCTGAGCTGCACCGGAAATAACCGCCACTTTCCCGGTCAGGTCAAAAAGGTTTCCAGAGTAAATAGGATTATCCATCGTCATGAAGTTCTCTCTTTAGCAGAATTCTCTTGAACTACAATTAATAACACTGCGCCAACAAAATGTATCAATGCCATAGACCATAAGCCATAAGTACCCAAAATGGTAGCGGCAAAAATCCCACCAATGTTTGCCACAGAATTAATCATTGCTATTCCGCCAGCAAGGGCTGCACCAGTTAAAAATGCAGTTGGTAAAGTCCAGAATACAGGAATCATGCTCATCATTCCCGTTTGAGCGATACACAAACCCACCAAAGCAATCACTGGAGAAAAATTGGCAGCAGCCAAGCTCCATCCTATGACAGCTAGCAGTGC
>JAPLNF010000008.1:0-8762 GCA_026692965.1 Planctomycetota bacterium | reverse complement strand
ATGACAGCTAGCAGTGCTGCTACAATTAAATGCCCACGCCTTTCGTTCATGCGATCTGAACTTATACTAAAAACAATCATCCCAACGATCGCACAGATGTGGGGCAATGCGCTAAGTAATCCGATCCGAGAGGTATCGAGGTAATCAAATTGCTGTTTGATAAGCTTGGGAAAATAAGCGCCACTCGCATTCGTGCCTACTGCTAAAGTGGAATATATTGCTATAAGCAACCAGACACGCCATTGAAGAACTGCAAGCAAGCGATCAGCATTATACCGTTCCTTACGTTGCTGCTCTTCGTTTTGCATTTCAGTGACAAGCCATTCTCTTTGTTCCGGAGAGAGCCAAGAGGCATCACGAGGGTAATCAGTCAAATAATAAAAAACAGCAATCCCAAGAATAACCGAAGGAATTCCTTCAAGAAGAAATAACCACTGCCAGCCATGTAAACCTGCATAGGTATCAAGATATTGCATAATGAAACCAGAAAGAGGATTCCCAAAAACAAAAGCCAGGCCGATAGCCATCATGAAGAAGGCAGTCATCTTAGCCCGTTGGCGTTCGGGGAACCAATAACTCAGATAAAGAATGATGCCCGGAAAGAAACCGGCTTCCGCAATACCGAGGCAAATGCGCAAGCCATAAAAGCTCCACTGATCCCAAGCGAACATACTTAAGGAAGAAATCAGGCCCCAACTAATCATGATGCGGGCAATCCACAACCTTGCGCCGACTTTTTTCATCAACAGATTGCTAGGCACCTCAAACAATAAGTACCCAACATAGAACATGCCATAACCTACATTAAAGGTATCTTCACTAAGTAGTAAATCGTCCTGCATTTTCAATCGTGCAAACCCGACATTTGCACGATCGATGATATTCATTAGGTACAGCAGACATATGAAAGGGATTAGCCTCCATGCAACTTTTTTCAGGGTACTTTTCCCAAGATCAATATCAACCATTAGGCCACTTTCTTTAATACGGTTATCATTAAGCAACATCCAAAGTTAAAATCTAACGCAACCTTGTAAATCAAACAAACTTGGTAACGTCTGGTACCGAAACTTGAGGACCTAGGAATATGCCCAATTCATATTTCGTAGGCCAAGTTTTTCTTTAAAGTTCCACGCCATATCCCAAGTTATTTCCTGCCACATAAAGGTAGCCATTCGACCCATAATTGCTAGCAAAGTGTTTTTTTCGATTTTAGCCAAGCTGTTTAAAAAAGCATTACGCGAATCGGCCTGAAGATGTTTGTCGAATTTACTCATAAATAGGTTGCACTAAAACGCCCAAAAGTATGGTTGCTTTCCAAGAGTCCAATAATAGCATGAGTCGAATAATGAGGGATATAAAATAAAAATAATCGACAAAAGGGGGCGTATTAAAACCAGGAGACTCTTTTCCACCTTCAGGAATAACATTCACTTCATTACAAAAAAATCTAAAGCTCAAGCAAATAGCAGGAATCTTGTTTGCAACAAATTTCACTGCCATTACAATTTGACCTGACCTTTAATACCTCCTTAATGAAAGGATCAATTTAACCCTGTTTCAAAAAACTGGCCGCAATCCCACTCTTTGCCCTTAGCCTAGGTTTGGTTCTTGTAGACTCACTTGTTGCATCAGATACTAAACATCAAGGTTATTAAAAGAACATCCCAGAAAACAACCCTCTTTTCTTCAGGTAAAACGATGAGTAACCACACTAACACACGAAGATCATTTATTAAAAAATCAGTAATTGCTAGCACATTTGCAAGTTATATTTCGGCTCAAGAAGCATTCGCATCTGATCTGGCACCGAACTCTCCTACTTTAAAAATTGCTCCTTTCAGATTTGATGTTACTCCTCCCATGGGCCACCCTTTATGTGGCGGATGGATAACTCCCGTCAAATCCATAAGCGATAATCTTGAAGCAATTGGCTATGTAATTCTTGGACTGGATAAACCAGTGGTGGTTTGCGCAGTCGATTGGACTGGTATTCTTAACAGCGCCCATGTTGCTTGGCGTACAGCATTGGCCCAGGCCGCGGGAACGACTCCAGATCGAGTCGCGGTGCAATGTGTGCATCAGCATGATGCCCCTTTTGTTTGCATCGATGCAGAAAAATTGGTCGCAAAGCAAAACGATACTCTCACTATCGTGCAGATGGATTTTTTCAATTCCTGCCTTAACAAAGCGACTCAGGCAATTAAAGAAGCTTTAACAAAAGTAAGACCGTTTACTCACATCGCACATGGCGAAAGCAAAGTTCAAAAAGTAGCATCAAACAGAAGGGTAGCGATGGACTCTAATGGAAAAATAACCAAGATGCGAGGCAGCGCATGCAAAGATCCAGAATTGATCGCATTGCCCGAGGGCTTGATCGACCCGATGTTAAAAACCGTTGCGTTCTATGATGGAGAGAAAAAAGTTTTGGCGTGCCATTATTACGCCACCCACCCCATGAGCCATTATGGACAGGGAAATGTCAGTAGCGACTTTGTAGGGTTGGCCCGAAAGCAAAAGCAAAAAGAAGACCCAGACTGCACCCATATTTACTTTACAGGCGCATCGGGAAATATTTCCGCAGGCAAGTACAACAATGGTTCCCCTGAAGCGCGGGTGGAACTTACTCAGCGAATTTACGAGGGCATTACATCTTCTGAAAAAAACTTGACGCCAGAACCTATCACTAGCATTTCATGGAAGACTCACGAACTTTTAGCATCAGTTAACCCTTTGTTTACAAAAGAAAGTGAAACTACTCTTTTAGAAAACAAGAAAAACCTTGCTGCCAACCGCATTAGGCCCGCTATGAGACTTGCATGGATGGATCGTGTTAACAGCAAAATTCCAATCATCCTTAGCGCACTGCATATCAACAAAACATCGCTGCTTCATCTTCCTGCTGAGTCATTTTTGGAATACCAATTGCGCGCTCAGAAACTCCAACCGGATCGCTTTGTTGCAACCGCAGCTTACGGCGATGGCGGGCCTTGGTATATCCCAGTCAAAGAAGCATACCCTCAGGGCGGTTACGAAGTTAGCGTTGCAAATTGTGCAGACACCATTGATTTACAAATGACCGAAGGAATGAAAAAAATCTTGACTGCATGATTCCAAAGCATTTGCAAAAAGCATATAAACAAAGTGGCGCTGATTATTAGCTTTATTTTTTCAGAAAAACGGATTGTGTCAGGATGGCAAAGCTTTACTTTTATTACTCGACCATGAATGCGGGAAAATCCACCGCACTTCTTCAAGCTGCTTACAACTATTCAGAGCGGGGCATGAAAACCATGCTCTTCACCGCTTTATTAGATAACAGGGCTCAAGGGCGGATCGCTTCGCGTATTGGCATCGAAGCTGATGCAGGAAGGTTCACACCTGCAACCGATTTTTGGAACGAATGCACACCTTCGAAGCCTAACTGTATTCTAATCGACGAGGCCCAATTCCTTACCAACGAGCAGGTGAAGCAACTCGCAAGGCTAGTGGATGAATCAAACATTCCTGTGATGTGCTATGGGATTCGCACTGATTTTCGAGGTGAACTTTTTCCGGGCAGCGCAGCCCTTCTTGCTTGGGCCGACAACCTTCATGAACTTAAAACCATTTGCTTTTGTGGTAGAAAAGCCATCATGGTAGTCCGCGTTTTGCCTGATGGCACGGTAGAAAAACAAGGCCAGCAAGTCGAAATCGGTGGGAACGAACGCTATGTCAGCCTTTGCAGAAAACATTTTTCCCTATCCATACAAACAGGCAGATGCGAATCGAAGAATTCACCATCGGAATCATGATCTTGCCTTTTCGTTTTTATAACTTGCTTATTACTTATCCCCCCAACAAACTGGCATAGTAATCATACCAACCGTTGTGAATCGGAGCTTTCATGCAATCTGTTGAAACACCCGCTTTTGAAAAAAAACAACCCTTAGAAACACCCATGCAATGGCGCATAGGTATCGCTCTCGCAATTATGCTTATTGCGTTATTTGCGTACTTTTTACGATCAACGATTGGATTAAAGGGCCAATCGGTTGCGGGGGTGATTTTCTTCTTTGGGCTAGTCGCGGTATTTTCTAAAAACCTGAGGGCGGTAAACTGGCACACCATCATCTGGGGCTTTTCCCTCCAAATGATCCTGGCTGTTTTGGTGCTTAAAGTAGAATTAGTTTACAAGATCATTTCTTCGGTAGGCGGAATAGTCAAAAAGTTCATTGGATTTTCCGATGCTGGGGCTCAGTTTGTATTTGGCAATCTCGCAGATGCACGGCCTCCAGCAATCGGGGGAACTTGGTCCAAATTATTTGAATCAAACTACATGTTCCAATTCGCATTTGTTGCCCTCCCACCAATTTTGTTCGTGTCCGCATTCTTCACCCTGCTTTATCATTTCGGCATATTACAAAAATGTGTCAGACTGTTAGCAAGGATCATGGTTAACCTGATGGGCACCAGCGGGGCCGAGACTCTTTCTGTTTCCGCCAATGTTTTCATGGGCCAGACCGAAGCACCTCTTATTGTCAAACCTTATGTTCCCCGAATGACCAACTCCGAACTTTTTGCACTTATGGTAAGCGGCATGGCACACATCTCAGGAGGCATGATGGTTGTTTACATCAACTATGGTGCAGACCCGGTTGCAGTGCTTACCACCTGCGTGATGGCCTGCCCTTGCAGCCTTTACCTCGCAAAACTTTTTCTTCCCGAAACTTCCACACCTGAAACACTGGGCACCGTAAACACTCACTCCGAAAAATCCCCCTATGTCAATGCGGTTGATGCCATTGCTTCAGGAACCACTGATGGCCTTAAACTAGCACTGAATGTTGGCGCTATGCTTATTGTTTTTATAGCCTTTGTTGCAATGTTCGATGCTTTACTTTCGGGAATCAAACCAATACTACTTAGCATTGGCCTTTCTCCGGAGGCGCTAGTAACTTGGCCTGACGATTTATCTTTAAGGAAGGTTTTTGGCTGGTGTTTTGCACCAGCGGCATTCCTTATGGGTATCGAAATGGATGATATCCAAAAGGTGGGTAGCCTTCTGGGTTCAAAGCTTGCAATCAATGAGCATTATGCCTACCTGCAAATGAAGGAATGGAAAGCTATACCCGAATTTATGACAGAAAGATCCTACCAATTAACCGCATTTGCTCTCACCGGATTCGCCAATTTTTCATCGATTGGAATTCAATTGGGCGGCATAGGTGCGATGGCACCCGAACGCAGAGGCGATCTGGCAAAACTTGGTGCTAGGGCCCTTTTCGTTGGTTTTGTTGCAACGCTATTAAACGCTGCAATCGCAGGAATCCTCATCAAAAATTAACCTCAAAGCCCCAGCCTTAATGACTGTTATATCGTTTGCAGCAACGTCCAGACCTGTTAATCTACAATTGTACTTTTTACCGCTTTACAAAGGAAACCCATGATGATTTGCACTTGGTCTTTACGTTCGTTATTTCTGGGATTATTCCAAATGGTTACATCTGGATCGTTATCTCATGCAGCGGATGAAACTGGCTGGGTTAATTTTTTCAATGGTAAAGATCTTTCAGGCTGGATTCAAAAAGAGGGCATGGCAAAATACCGGGTTGAAAATAGCGAGGTCGTTGGCGAAAAAAAAAAAAAAAACATTAAGCTTAAAGACCTAGATGCTTCTGAAAGCAAGTAATATCATCTTTCCAATTAACAGACCGCATCTTTTACCGATTTCTTTTTCAAGGAACCTTCAAACATGTTTCAAAGTATACGCCTAATTTCTGTTGCAGTGCTATTTCTCTTTGCCTCTATTTCACATGCGGAAGAGCTAAAGTTCCCTGGGAAAGAATCAAACTGGAATGGATTTAAAAAATACGACTTTGAAGTTGATGGAAAACAAGTTTTAGTGGTGACTCCAAAAACAGAAGCACTTGGAAGACCTTGGGTCTGGCATGGCGAATTTTTTGGTCACAAACCCGCACCTGATATCGCCCTTTTGGACAAAGGATTCCACATCGTTTATATGCGTGTACAAGATATGCTGGGTGCGCCACGCGCTGTTAAGCTGTGGGATTCTTTTTACACCGAACTTACTACCAAATATGGTTTTGCCCCCAAAGCTGCATTGGTTGGTTTAAGCAGGGGTGGGCTTTATTGCTACAACTGGGCCGCGGCTAATCCCTCTAAAGTTTCATGCATATATGCAGATGCCCCTGTTTGCGATTTTAAAAGCTGGCCGGGCGGTAAAGGCAAAGGTAAGGGAAGCCCCCGCGATTGGAAACTTGTTCTTGATGTCTATGGTTTTAAAACTGAAATGGAAGCCCTAGATTATAAGTTCAATCCTATCGATAATCTAAAACCGCTTGCAGAAGCCAAGGTTCCGCTTCTTCATGTATTTGGTGATGCAGACGATGTCGTTCCATGGGAAGAAAACACTGGATTGATTGAAGAACGGTATAAAAAAATGGGTGGTGACATCACTCTTATTCGCAAGAAAGGTATAGGACATCATCCCCATGGACTGGATGACCCCACCCCCATTGTTGACTTCATAATCAAAAACTCATTAACAAAAAAATGAAAGCAGATACGCTAAATTACGAAATTGAAGACCAATCGACTTAGTTTCAGAAGGGAAGCTCCTGAATTCTTATATTGGCTTTTGCATCAAGTATTAATTATAGGAACGCAACCAGTTAATTCTGCTTAAATACTTAAGCCTTTCCTATTAATTTAATCGTTGGCTTAGGCTATCATAGATAATGGTATTATTAACTTTTTAGGTTTACCTAAGTATGCAAAACTCATCAACTAAAAGGCTTTCAACCTTCGCCAAGTGGCAGTTGCTTTGCCTAATACTAATTAATTGGATCCCAAACCTTTTTGCCAGCGATGCGGAACTGTTCAACACCAAGATCAAACCCATTCTTCAGCAAAAATGTTTCTCCTGCCACAGCCATGAATCCAAAAAGAACAAAGGCGGCTTGATCCTTGATTCCCTTGCGGGGATGCTGGAAGGTGGCGACTCCGGTGCTGCAATCATTGTGGGGAAGCCCGAAAAAAGCAAACTAGTTGAAGCTATATCTCACACCAATCAAGATTTTAAAATGCCTCCCAAAGGCAAGTTATCGGATCAAGAAATCAGCGATATATCTTCATGGATCAAAAAAGGCGCCCTATGGCCTGCTAGCCCGGATTCTTCTGCTAAACGAACCCCAGGAAAAATCACCGAAGAAGACCGCAAGTGGTGGGCCTTCCAGCCAGTGATTAAAAAACCCGTGCCAAGCACAGGCGGCACTTGGGCTAAAAACAGCATCGATCATTTCATCTCCGAAAAACATTCGCTAAACAAACTCACACCTGCACCCGAGGCAGAAAAACGCATTCTTGTTCGAAGACTTTATTTTGATCTCATCGGTTTACCACCCACCCCTGCGGAAGTTGATCGTTTCGTCAATGATCAATCCCCCAATGCTTACGAATCCATGGTTGACCATCTTTTGAATTCCCAACAGTACGGTGAAAGATCTGCAAGATTCTGGCTTGATCTTGTCCGCTACGCTGAAAGCGATGGTTACCGCCTCGATGAATACCGGCCTCAAGCTTGGCTATACCGCGACTATGTTGTGAATAGTTTCAATGCAGATAAACCCTACGATCTTTTCATCAAAGAACAAATTGCGGGCGACGAACTTTTCCCAGACAACCCCGACGCCCTGATTGCAACCGGCTACCTCCGCCATTGGATTTACGAATATAATCAGCGCGATGTTCGCACCCAGTGGAACATTATTCTTGATGATCTGACCGACACCACAAGCGATGTCTTCATGGGTTTGGGTTTACAATGTGCAAGATGCCATGATCACAAATTTGATCCTATTCTACAGAAGGATTATTTCAGATTGCGTGCGTTCTTCAGTGGCGTATTGCCCTTAGAAAACATAGATGTGGGCACATTAGAAGAAAAAGCAGCTTATCAAACTAAGTTAAAGGCATGGGAAGACAAGACCGAAGCTTTGCGGAAAGAAATCGAAGCCATTGAAAAGCCTTCCATGCTTATAGCAGAAGAAGGTGCGATCACCAGATTCCCCTTAGATATTCAAGCCATGATGCGCAAGAAACCCTCTGAGCGAACCACATTCGAGCATCAACTTGCTGAACTTTCTTACAGGCAGGCACTCTACGAATTCCAACGCATCGAAACCCACATCAAGAAGGAAGAAAAAGAAAAATACCTTGCACTAAAGAAACAGTTATCCGCATTCGACAACCTCAAACCCACGCCACTTCCAAGACCACTGGTAGTGAAGGATGTTGGTCCTATTGCTGCAGAAATAACCATACCGAAAAAGGGGAACACAAATATCGAACCGGGTTTCCTGACCATCCTTAATGAAAAACCGGCCCTGATCAATCCCCCAGCTAATGGTTTGAAAAGCTCCGGCAGAAGATCCGCCCTTGCTAATTGGATCGCAGACAAAAACAATCCGCTCACCTCAAAAGTCATGGTGAACAGGATTTGGCAGCAACATTTCGGCAAAGGCCTTGCTTCCAATGCTAGCGATTTTGGCAAATTAGGTGACCCACCTTCGCACCCAGAATTACTCGATTGGCTTGCTTCCTACTTCACAGAAAACAATTTTAGCATCAAGAAACTTCATCGCCTGATGGTTACATCTGCGACCTATCGTCAAAGCTCAAATCATCCCGAGTTAGAAGCCAACAGGGTGATCGACCCAGAAAACAAGTATCTTTGGCACGGCACGATTAAAAGGCTGGAT
>JAPLNF010000007.1 GCA_026692965.1 Planctomycetota bacterium | reverse complement strand
TTCTCTGATGCTTGATTCACCCTTACTTGGGCAGAAGGTTTTAGATGTGATGGGTGTTTTAGATTGGCTCAAGGGTAATGGTTTTGAAGAAGTTCATCTTACTGCAAAGGGATGGGGAACCCTGCCCGCCCTTTTTGCAGCAATGCTTACTCCTAAAATCAAACAGGTCACCCTTAAGAATGCGTTGAGTTCCTACAAAGAACTTGCGTGCTCTGAATGCTATGATTGGCCTTTGTCATCCATGCTGCCCAATGTTTTAGATTCTTTTGACTTACCTGAATGCTATGCGCAACTGGGTGGAAAATTAAAGCTTATTGATCCCGCTGGCGCAATGCTTAATCCCGTAACTAAGTAGTATTGAGGAAATTTGTGATGTTTAGAATAAATGCTTTTGGAATTGCTTTGTGGCTTTTTTCGGTGTTCATAAGCCAAGCGGTCGGGTGGGGCGGAGATGAACATTTAATGATACCCATGCGGGATGGAAAAAAACTTTCAGCGTATCTTTTTGCTCCTGAAGGTAAGGGGCCTTGGCCTGTGCTTTATGAGCAAAGGTATGCAGATATTAAATCTCCTGCGGTTCGGAAAAGTTACGAAAAACTGATCAATGCAGGGTATGTGGTCGTGGTGCAAAATTTTCGTGGCAGCCATCTTTCCGAAGGAACTTGGGTTGGTTATAGAGCGTTGGGGTGGGGCGAACTAAAGGATGGTTATGATACGGTGGAATGGCTTGCAAAGCAGTCTTTTAGTACAGGTAAAATCGGAACGCTTGGTAGTTCGCAGGCTGGTTTTGCACAGAATTTTCTTGCTGTTACGCAACCTCCTCATCTTGTTTGCCAGTATATGATCGATACGGGCCTTAGCCTTTTTCATGAAGGTTACAGAATTGGTGGCACTACACGGCCTACCCGATTCAAAACCATGAACACAGTTCCAGGAAACCCCGAAGATAACATGCAGTTGCTAAAGGAATGGTTCAAACATCCCACTTATGATACCTATTGGGCCGATGAAGATTGCTCCAAACATTTTTCGAAAATGAATGTCCCCTGCTTCACTGTTGGGAGTTGGTATGATTTTATGTCTGTTGGTTCCATCGATAGTTATGTTGGTCGCCAGCATCAGGGTGGCCCTAATTCTAAAGGTGCGCAGAAACTTTTGATCGGCCCTTGGTTGCATGGAAGATTCAAGGAAACCAACAAAGCAAACGAGATGGTCTATCCTGACAACGCTAAGTTTTTTATGGATGACCATATGATTCGCTGGTTTGATCATTACTTGAAAGGTGTGCCTAACGGCGTGGAAAAAGATGCTGTGGTAAAATATTATGTGATGGGTGCGGTGGGCGAAAAAGATGCGCCTGGTAATGTTTGGAAAGAATCTGCAGACTGGCCTTTAAAGTCTATACCCACCTCCTATTATCTCGGCGCTGGCGGGAAGCTTAGCTTAAATCCCACTACGATTAAATCCGGTAAAACTGATTTTATTGCAGACCCCATCAAGCCTGCGACTATTCCTGCAAAGGGTTTTCCCGGAGGGATCGATGCCAGGGCTTTTGAATCGCAAGATCAGGTAAAAACTTTTACTACGGAAATACTCGATGCGCCTGTGGAGTGGACAGGTAAAGTTCAAGCTGAAATGTTTCTCTCTTCTGATGCCTTGGATACCGACCTTATTGTTAGAGTGAGTGATGTCTACCCAGATGGCAGATCGATGCTGGTTATCGATTATATTCGTAGGGTGCGTTACCGCGAAGGCTACGACAAAGAGGTGTTTTTAGAAAAAGGGAAGGTTGCAAAAGTTGCGTTTGATGTTGGATCTTTAAGCATGAAGTTTAACAAAGGGCATAAAATAAGGGTCACTATTGCAAGTACTGGCGCCCCTTTTTATGAACCTAATCCCAACACCGGCGATCCTCTTGGCGTAGATTTTCCCGCTAACGCTAAGATTGCTAATAACTCCATTCATCATGAGATTGGGTTTCAATCAAAAATCATTGCACCACTGATCAAGTGATTTAACATTCAACTTTGTTGACATGAACCTTCGCAGGTGCGAAAATTACATTGCATACCTATAAGTTTAAGTTGATCAATCCGGAGTTTAAGATGTATTCCAATAATCGATCGGGTTTCTTCTTTTTTACCACTGCTAATTCTATTGCTTGCAGATGGGCCCCAGTCGTTTTGTTGGCATTGATGGTGGGGACTTGGTGCGAGGGGCAAGCTCCTTCGATTCCTAACCCTTCCAATGTTTTGAAGGGGCATACCGAAACTATTTACTCTCTGGTATTCAGCCCCAGCGGCAAACAAATTGTCACTGGTAGCTTTGATAAAACCGTCAAAATTTGGGATGCAACAACCGGAAAGGAAATCCGAACACTTACCGGACCCCAAGGCCATAAACAAATGGTTCTTAATGTTGCTGTTAGCCCCGATGGCTCGCTTATTGCTTCCGGTAGTTCAGACAATACCGCCAACATTTGGGATTATCCTATGTCTGATCCCCTAAAAAAATGGGCGCTCGGCGAGGCGGTTCACTCCACGGTGTCTACACCCGATGGGACCAAAGCTGCTGCGGGGCTTAAAGATGGTAGCATTCGCTTGTGGAAAATCGCAGATCCTAAAGAAGTTTTCAAAGATCCGGTTGTTTTGAAAGGGCATCAAGGCCCTGTAACTTCCTTGGCCTTTGTTAACAACGGCTTGCAGCTTGTATCTGGTGGTACCGATGGTACTCTTCGCACTTGGAATGTCGCTGATGGCAAAGCTGGCCTAGTGATTGGTGCACATGTTGGCTCTGTGACTTCTGTACTTTCTAAAGATGGCGGAGCAATTTCTTCTGGGGAAGATGGTTCCATCAAATCTTGGAACCTGCTTACAAAAGAATCTTCTTCTAATGATAAAAAACATGCAACACCTGTGATTGCCTTTGCTATTTCCAACGATGGCGCAATGATTGCAACCGCTTCCAAGGATGCCTTGATTAAAATTAATTCGGGTGAAGGATTCAAAACTTCCCGCGATATTGATACCAAGTTTGCAGGCCTTAACAAAATCTCTTTGAGTTCTGATAAGAAGTGGGTTGTTGCAGGTAATGATCAAGGTGTTGCCAATGTTTGGTCGGTTGCAGAGGGGAAATTAATTTCTAGTAAGGTTGTTCACCCCGAAGGTATTGCCGCTTTAGAATTTGCTCCTCAATCCAGCCAATTCATGTCTTTGGGAAAAACAGGAGTAATGAAAATTTGGCAGGTGCCTGCGACTGGTTCTATTGCTCCCTCGCCCTTGCAAGAAGTTCCTCTAGTCGGTGTTTCCAGCCAAGATGGCAAAAAATGGATGTGGGCCGGTGCGGGTAAACAAATCCGTATGAATGGCCTTGGCGCCACGGGTACACCTGTAAACATTGGTGCTACACTTAAGGATACCCCTTTAGTGATTTTGCCAGGCGATGGCGATAAATCTGCTTATCTTGGGTTTGCAGATGGCAGCTTATTGCTGCAAAATGCGGAGAAGAAAGATGTGCTGATTCAAGCTCATAAAACTAAGCTCTCTGCGTTTGCCAACCCTTCTGGCATGATTTTAACTGCAGGCGATGACGGTTTTGTTCGTAGTTGGAAAACCACACCTTCCGCAAGCAAGGCAGGAACTGCAGAGCCCGGCCCAAGTGCTGTTTTTGTCGAAGCCTTTTCTAAAAACATCTGGATGATTCTTCCCGATGGCTCTATTAAAACAGGCAATGCCATCGGTTCTACCGATAAAGGCCGAGTGATTCCCAAGCCTGCTACACCATTTAATGTTGCAAGCTTTTCGCATGATGCACAAGTGATGGTTCTTGCAAATAATGATACGGTGCAGATCATCAAAACTGATACCAAGAAGGAAATTAGACCGCCTGTAAAACTACCCGCCCCTGTGCGAAGCTTAGTTGTTAGAAATGATGGTAAACAAATCGTTGCTGGGCTGGTTGATGGTAAAATTGCGGTGCTGGAATCCGAGGGTAAAGCTGAGCCAAAGCTGGTTTCTGTTCATGCAGGAGAAATCGTAAAGCTCGAGTTTTCTCCCGCTGGGTTGCTTTCGTTGGGCGCAGATAAAACCTTGAAGTTAAGTAAAGCTTCGGATTTTACTCCAATTGCCTCTGCACCTCTTGATGCACCATTGAACAAGATTCGTATTTCTCCTCAGGGTAAGAAAATCCTGCTCGCAATGGCTGATAAATCCATTCGTATTCTTGATGCCAACGATTTGAAAACACTTGCAAAGCTTCCTTTGTTTGGGAATCCCCTATCCCTTGCATTTGATAACGAAGAGAAAAAGATTTTAACTGCAATCGAAGGCTATGGTTTGGCTTTGTTTTCATCCGAGGGCACCACTTTGGAATACATGCCCATGGCTGATCCGATTTTAGAAGTGGCATGGTCTTCAGATAATGCCAAGGCTTTGGGCGTGGTGAAAGATAAAGGCGTATTTAGTTGGTCCCCTAATGCTAATTGGTCGGTGCGTGTTGCTGCTCCCATTAATGTGATCGCACCCTTGATTAACAAAGATGTTTCTGTTTTGGGTTGCGAGGATGGCAAACTCATTCTTGTGAAAAATGCAGATGGCAAACTGGTATCCGAAAAAAACTCTCTTGGTGTACCAGTGAAGTTTATCAAGTCTTCAAAAGATGGATCTACTGTTGCAGTCATTGGCAAAGATGGCAAAACTGTTTTTCTTGCTGTTGCTGATCTTGCTCAGGATATTTATAAACCTTTGGCCGAGTGGAATGTTGGGCCGGTTACTGCTTTTGAATTGGCTCAGGATGGTAAGCAGGCTGCGATGGTTCTTGAAAAAGAAGCTGCCGAATCAGCTAGGGTTTATGATGTTTCGTTGGGTAAAGAGATATTTAGAATCGCAGGCGAGCAGGCTAAGAACCTTCAGTTCTTGCAGGAACCGCGATCGATCATGGTTGTGGGTAAAGATTCTCTTTCTTCTCATGATATTGGTATTGTGAAGATGTTGGATGTTGGAACGAATCCCGTGAAAACTGCAGTTTATGGCGCTGCTGATAATATCATTTGGTCTTTTGGCGAAGATAAAATCCCTCACAAGTGGGATGTCACCACCGCCAAGGAAACCCTCAAGCATAAAGCCTTGGCGGTTGAGGCTTTGAATGATGTTGTGTTATCAAGGGATGGCACAAGATGCGCTGTTACCAGTGGCAAGAATGTTCGTGTATGGCAAACAGAAGACGGCAAAGATCTTTGGGTTTTGGGGCATCCTAAAGATGTCACCAAGGTTGCTTTTTCATCTGATAAAACTAAGCTTGTCACCACGTGCATGGATGGCATTGCCCGATCTTGGGATCTTTTGTTGGGTAGGGAACAGCAGTTCTTTGACGGGGCAGGGTTCGCAGGCGGTGTAGCATTCGGCCAAAACGGTACTTCATTTCATGCTGTGGCAACCGATGGCTCTCTTTATCTTCATAACCTTGCGATTACCAAAGTTTTAGTTACTGGGTTCCCTGTTCGTAGTTTTGCATTTGGTCAAGGTGCCCAAGTTGTTTGGGCTGCTTGCGATGATAAAATTCTTCGCTCTTGGAATCTAGGCACCAACATGCTTGATAAAACCATCGAGGCAGGGGGCAATGCTGTGCGCGTTGTTGCCCTTTCTCCTAATGGGCAAGTGATTGCAACGGGAGGCTTAGATCCCGAGGTTCGATTTTTTCAAGCCAGCGATCTTAAACTTATTAGCACTGTCAAACTTCCAGGTGTTGTTAAAACTATTACCTTTGCCAAGGATCAACTTGTTGCAGTGGGCACTGAAGATGGTTCAATCCAGATGCTTCAAATACCTTTTACCCAAGGTCAACCCTTGGCCCCTGATTTTGGTAGTGTTGTTCAGACTCTTAATCTGGGTAGTATTCCCAACGCCATTTCTTTTTCCAAGGAGGGCAAAGTTCTTTTTAGTGCTGATGCAGCAGCCAATTTTAGTGAGTGGAAGATTGCAGGTGATGCTCCGCAAAAATCTTTCGGCCACCCAAACTTTGTCGATGTAGTGGCTTTTGATCCTAAGGGGCTTTTACTTGCCACTGGTTGCCATGATGGCAAAGTCAGGCTCTTTGATATCGCCAAGGGTAATGTGGTCAAAGAAATTGATGCACATACCAAGGGTGAACCTTCCCCCGTGTACAGTGTGCTTTGGGCTAATGATGGCAAACTATTGATTTCTTGTTCTATGCAGGGTTCAATCAAAGCGTGGGATATTCCTTCAGGAGCGATGGCTTATGAAATCAAAGCATACAAAGAAAAAGAGGCAGATAACGGCCATAAAGAGGGTGTTTTCTCCCTTGCAATAAGTCCGGATCAAACCATTCTTGCTACTGCGGGCGGGGATCGTGTGATTAAACTTTGGAATCTTCAGGATGGAAAGTTTATTCGTAATCTGGTTAACAAGGGTCTTCCTAATTCTGATAAAGAACCTGCTTCTCATCCAGGCTGGATTTATTCTCTTCGGTTTACTCCTGATGGAAAGCAATTGCTTGCAGTTGGCGGAGCCCCAAAAGGCAAAGGCGTACTTACGCAATGGAAGCCTGCTGATGGTTCGCTTGTTGCAGCGCACGAGGTTTCTACGGGCGTGTTGTATTCTTTGAGTATTAATCCGGATGCGTTGAGTATCGCAACGTCTGCTGGCACAGGAAAACCCGGAACAGAATTCAATCAGGGCCTCGTCATCAAACTCCCTGGGTTGAAGTAAGTCTTAGCCGATTAATTTACTGGTATTAATGGCGCCTTGGTTTCTAACTTTTGCAAATATCAATAACCTATGTAAGTAAGCACATTTTTCACAGAAACATGGGGTGTTGGCCAGTTGTAATCAAACAAGCTGTTTTTGCTCCTAGGTTTCGGCTTTCTATAGTTGATTTGGGCCGAAGTATTCGTCCCCTTGGCCGGCACCACGATTTCGTTTGAGATGCTAGGTTGGTTGGTCACGGTGCTATTTCGTTGTTCGTGACAGTTGTCTTGGTCGTCGTCGAGATGCGAAAGTCATCGTATCATGGCGTGGGTTGGCAGCGGATCAATCCCGGCCTACCCGAGTCGCGGGAAGTGAGTGTTGGCGAGAAGGTTGGCGGCTAAAAAGTCGCTGCAGCAGACCGGAGCCGCATTACTGTTTTTCGAGACATCATGGGTCAGCAGAGGATGGTACTGCTCGCCGCCGCTATGTTTAATTTATATTGATTAAGTTCTAAATTGGTGGGGGCAATGGCCGTGGTGGACTCCTGTTTTTATTGGGAAAAAATCCAGATGCGGTTTTTTCAAGGGGACAATTAATGGCG
>JAPLNF010000006.1:881-5357 GCA_026692965.1 Planctomycetota bacterium | reverse complement strand
CCAACTGCTTTACCTCGGTGCTTGCGGGTGGGGGCATCAAGGGTGGCGTGGTTCATGGCAGCAGTGATCGCTATGCAGCTTATCCATCGCTTAATCCAACGAAGCCTGCGGATCTTGCAGCCACGGTTTACCATAGCTTGGGGATCGATCCACATCATCAGATCATTGATAAATTTAATCGGCCGGTGTCGTTGACCGAGGGTGAAATCATTTCGCAATTGCTTTAAAAGGTGGGGCGGGGCAGGTGCTGTCATTAGGGGCCACCTCGTAAGGTGATTAATCCACAAAATTGGCCTTTTAGTGCAAGATGGATCGTCTGTATGGGTATAAGCGTTACCCTTTGACTGGAGCTTTTTATGCGAAGTACTATTTCCCTGGCTGCATTTGTATTGATCCAAGCTTTTTCCCAAGCAGGAGAAATCGGTTTCATCGAAGACTTCAGCTTCTCCAAAGATAGAACCGAATCCTTGAAAAAGTTGATCCCGGGCACCGAGGATTATTACTACTACCATGCACTTCATTATTTAAATACGAGCCAGTTCGAAAAAATCGAACCTCTAATCAAGCCTTGGCTCGAACGCTTTGGCCAAACGCCTAGGATGAATGAAATTCAAACTCGCAAGGCACTGCTTTCGTATGATGCCGATGCCCGCAAAAGCCTTGACTACCTTCGCAACAACCTTGGTTTGAATTTCAATCATCAAAAAGAAACCGTGGGTGCAATTCCTAATCTCCCCACCTCGTTGGATCAAAAACGAATATCGCGCGAAACACTTTTGGCAGAATCATTGACCCGCTGGCAGAATCTTGAAAACTTTGAAGATGCAGCATTGGATTGGCTGGATGCATCCAAGCTTGATGCACAGAAGTTGCGCAATTATCTACAACGGCTTAGAAGGCCCGATGTTGCCAACCTGCCTTCCCTTATCGAACAAGATTTCAAGAACCCCAATCCTGTTCCCTTTGGCGCTTACCCAATTCATCAGATGCTTACGATGGATCAACTATCAGAGTTGCAGAAAATTCGCCCAGCACTTTTAAACCAATCTGCTTTTGTGAATGCGTGGGTTATGAGATTGCAGCCTGATGCAGATTCCGATTGGCGCAAAAACCCCAAGGAAGCAGAAAAGTATTTTGATCGCCTTTGGCAGTTTGTTGCAACGCTTGCACCTGTGCATAATGCCTTGAAGGCGCATGTGCTTTATCACCGCCTAGCCCATGATCGCGCGCAGGGGATCTACAACCAAGAACGATTCATTACTTATTTAAATCTTCCGCGCCAACAGCCTTACATGGCTCTAAAGTTGTTGGAACAAGATGATTCTCGAAAATACCCCGCAACACTAGGCCTTGATTTTGCGAATGTAACACTTCTTCCCCAAGTGGGATTTGATGAGCCTTTGGTGCGAAGCTTTCTGAAACAATTTTTCTTGGAAGTGAACTCCCCCAAGGAATTTGAGCCTTATATCAATGATGTTTACCTAAGGCATTTGTTTGCTGAAACCAAAATTGAAAACAGCTTGGGCGATGTCGAGGCATGGGCCAATCAATTGCCTCCTGAAAAATTCAAAGAGTTACGCGAACGCATCGATATTGATTTTGGCTATGCCAACAAGACGCAATTTGCATCTGCAGACCCAGTGGTGTTGGAATTGAACATTAAGAATGTACCTTCTCTTTTGGTGAAGGTTTTTGAAATCAACACCTTCAATTTTTACAAAACCCAGTTCAGCGAAATAGAGACCAACATTAATCTGGATGGGCTTGTTGCAAATTCTGAAAAGACTTACACCTTCAACGATGGCCCGTTTCGCAGAATTTCTAAGCGGTTTGAATTTAATGAGATGAACAAGAACGGTGTGTATGTTGTTGATTTCATTGGTTCGGGAAAAAGCAGCAGGGCGCTTGTTCACAAGGGTAAACTCCGTGCTCTTAGCACTGCAGGGCCTGATGGCCAAGTTATTAACATCATTGATGAAGCTAAAAAAGGCATCAAAGACGCAACTGTTTGGCTCGGTGGTCAGGAATATAAATCTGATAAGGATGGGTCGATCACCATCCCCTTTACAGCGTCCCCAGGCCAAAGGCCCATCGTGATTTCCAGCCAAGGTTTTTCTTCCCTCGATACTATCAACCATCTGCCCGAAGCGTATCAATTGCAGGCGGGGATTCATGTTGATAGGGAATCCATGCTTTCGTTGAAGGCTGCGCAGGTAGTAATTCGGCCTTCGTTAAAGTTAAATGGGGTTCCTGTTTCCATCAAGATGTTGGAAGAAGTTCGTTTGCTGATTACCTCGACCGATCTTTCTGGTATTGCAAGCACGGTTGAAGTGCCTGACTTTAAATTGTTTGAAGACCGGGAATCCGTGCATGAAATTCGTGTCCCTGCAAGATTGTCGAATTTGAGCATAACCCTTGCTGCCAAGGTTAAGAATCTTAGTCAGGCAAAAGCAGTGGATCTTTCGGCTTCGCATTCGGTGGTTATCAATCAGATCGAACGATCTGAAAAGATCGAGGATCTGCACTTCGCAAAGTTTGGTAATGATTATGTGATAGAACTTTTGGGGCGCACTGGTGAACCCAAGATGGATCGTTCAGTTTCATTGGGCATCAAGCACCGCGATTTTAAAAATATAATTCAGCTAGCTCTGAAAACAGACAATCTTGGAAGGATTAATCTTGGGCCCCTAGTTGATATTCAATACATTTCTGCAACCGGCCCCGAGGGCACTTCGCATAACTGGGCGCTTAATTCGGATCAACATACTTACAAGCAACTCATCCATGCGCGCCTAGGCGAAACCGTAACTCTGCCACATATGGGAACTGGGGTGACGGTTCTGCGTAGCGATTATGCACTGTTTGCAATGGTGGGTGGCGTTATCCGAACTGATGCGTTTAATGCGCTTTCTATCAAGGATGGAGTGTTGGAAATCAAGGGTGCAGAAGCTGGCGATTACGATTTGTATGTAAAAAGAACAGGCGAGAAAATTCGAATCAGAATCGTTGCGGGAGTTGTGGAAGCAGGCTTTGTTTTAGGCAATACCAGGTATATGAGGCTTCCACTTCTTAAACCTGTTCAAATTCAAAGTGTTACCACCGATGAAAAAGAATTAGTGATCCGCTTAAAGGATTCCTCTGCAGTTGCAAGGGTTCACATTTATGCAACCCGCTATACCCCTGAGTTTTCCGCTTATAACGATTTTGGGAAAATCCGCGATGCAGAACTTGATGGCATCATTCCGGGGTACTCTGAGTCGGTTTATCTTTCAGGCCGCAATATTGGAGATGAATACCGCTATGTGCTTGATCGCAAGGGGCAGAAAAAATACCCAGGCAATATGCTGGAAAGGCCCATGCTTTTATTGAACCCTTGGGTTATTCGTTCTACCCAGACGGGCGAGCAGGCTGCGGTAGGTGGTGAAGAATTTCAGCGCAAAAGTATTAGTGAAGCAGGAAAAGCAATGCCGCCCCCGAAGTCACAATTAATGGATGACAGAGGTGGAAACGCTGCGGGTGGTTTTGCGAACTTAGATTTCTTAGCAGATTCCTCTGCAGTTCTTTTAAATCTTGTTCCAGATAAAGATGGCGTGATCAAAATCCCAAGGAAAGATCTTGGTAAACACGCCATGATTCATGTGGTTGCGATCGACCCTGTAAGCACCACATCTCGCAATGTTTCAATTCCCGAGCAGTCTGCAAGCTTTCTTGATCTTAGCTTTAACAAGGGCCTCGACCCTACAAAACATTTCACCCAGCAAAAGCAGGTTTCAGTTCTTGATGCTAACGCCAACTTCAAAATTGAAGATCTTTCAGGTAGCAGGTTTGAAGCCTATGACTCCCTAGGTAAAGTATATGGCTTATATGCAACTCTTTCGAAAAACGAGAATCTTAAAGAATTCTCTTTTGTAACGACTTGGCCCAAGCTCAAGATCGAAGAAAAGAGAAAGCTTTACTCCAAGCATTCGAGCCATGAGTTGAATTTCTTCATTTACAAGAAAGATGCAGCCTTCTTTAAAGAAGTGGTTCAACCTTATCTTGCCAACAAAAAAGATAAGACATTCATGGATCATTGGCTGTTGCAATCGCCATTGGATTCATTCCTAGATCCATGGCATTACGATCGACTTAATGTGGTCGAAAGAGTTTTGTTGGCTCAAAGAATCAAGGAGCAGGGCACAAAAACCCAGCGCCATCTTGATGATATGCTGAAACTTATTCCTCCAAACCTCGAGCAATTGGTAATGCTTTTTGACACTTCCATCAAGGTAGACGACTTATCTGGACGGGATCAGTTTGGAGTTGTCGCCCAGAAGGAAAAGCAGGACGCAAGGCGGGAGCTTAAGCGGGCCGAGCAGGCAGAAGCCAAAGGCGGAGACTTTAAAGGTGCGGGGGCTCCTGCGCCTGGATTTACTGGCGGAGGCGGTATGCTCGGTGGCATTGGTGGTTCCAACGGCACGAAAGCTAGCCCTTCCG
>JAPLNF010000006.1:0-825 GCA_026692965.1 Planctomycetota bacterium | reverse complement strand
CGCTGCAAAACCTGCGGATGAAGGATGGCAGAAGTGCCGCAGCCAAGGAAAACGAATCTTTAAGGGAGCGGGATGGCGAAGGTGCAGACAAAGATATGATGATGGATAAGCTTGCACAAGGTAAGGACGAAAGTTCCATTTATCGCAATCGTGCGCTTGCTTCGAATTTAAAGCAGCTTTATCTGAAAATCGATCCCACGATGGAGTGGGCTGAAAATAATTACTATCACCTTCCTATTCAATCTCAGATTTCCACCCTTGTGGGTGTTACTTCCTTCTGGAAAGATTACGCTTCTGCCGATGCTACGAAACCTTTCCTGAGCAAGCACTTCCCTGAGGCTTCACGCAATTTCACGGAGATGATGTTTGCGCTTTCCGTTCTTGATCTTCCTTTTGAATCGAATAAAGCTGAAGTCAAATTTGCAGCCGGTAGCATGGAATTCAAACCAGCAGGCCCCGTTATAGTATTCCACGAAGAAGTTCGACCTGCAGAACCTCTTAAAGATCAGATCAACATTCTTGTAAGTCAGAACTTTTACAAGCAAGGCGATCGTTTCCGCGAAGAGAATGGCGAAAAACTTGATAAGTTCATCTCGGGCGAATTTGTGGTCCATACTGTTTATGGCTGTCAAGTTGTTGTAACCAATCCAACTTCATCTAGGCAGAAACTCACTGTGTTGTTGCAGTTGCCTGTTGGATCGATTGCATTAAACAATGGCCAGTTTACCAATTCGATACTAGTGAATCTGGAACCGTATCGCACCCAGACGATTGATTACTTCTTTTATTTCCCGATGCCGGGGAAGTTCAAGCATTTCCCTGTTC
>JAPLNF010000005.1 GCA_026692965.1 Planctomycetota bacterium | reverse complement strand
TTTTTAAAGAGAGAGCGGTTGCGATGGGGAAGCCCCACTGCAACCGCTCCATTAGCACTTTTTTGGTTATCAACCTTGTGTGGGATTTTATTCTTATTCTTCTTTCCTTGAAATTCAGTGTTAATCCGTGGCTAGTCTTTTTCTTTATTCTTATCTGTTTATTGATGTGGGCATTTTTAAAGAGAGAGCGGTTGCGATGGGGAAGCCCCACTGCAACCGCTCCATTTGCACTTTTTGGTTTTGCACCCACTGCCTTCGTCAACCTCACGCGGGATTTTATTCTTTTTATAAATGCTTAAATCCTGAACAAACCGGAAAAGAGTTGATCAGCTACAGTTTGTTGGGTTGTTGGCCTTTGGCTGGATGATGAACTTGTATTGCCGTTGAAAGCTGCATTGGGAACTAGGGAATTAGCTGGGGAAGTAGTATTGTTAGGCAATGCAGCAGGGCTTGAAGTGGTGGTTGAAGTCCCTGCCGTGGTTGTTGATGGTGTATTCACGATTGCATTTGCAAGTGCGGGCGCGAACATTGCCATGCTTGCAACAGGATTGGTAACGGTGATGGATCCCCCGCTTGTGCTTGCAAGGTTGGTGATAGAGCCAAGCTTGGTGTTGGAAACCATGGTCAGTTTCCAAGAGATCAATTTGCCCACATCGCCACCAGCGGTATCGGTAATACTCAGTGTCCAAGTGCCCTTAGCGTTTTTATCATTCAATACGGAAAGCGCCGATTCTGGGTTGAAAGAGCCGGTAAAAGGTGCGGCACCTGTAATTCCGGTAGGGGCTTGATCATCAAAAACGGTGTTGACTAGATTATCAGCCCAACCACCTTTATTGCTGAATAGTGTAATGACTTGGCCGGTGGGGGAACGCAGGGTAATGACCAAATCAGATAGCGCAGTATGGTTAAGGCTTATCTGAATATTAAGGTCTTTGATGTTGATGTTTTGATTGATGGTGATGGTGGAGGTTGTAGTTGCCAAATCCCTAATGAGGGTGTTGGTTGGCGTGTTGGTGAAGGTATAGGTGGTAAATAGGCTGTAGGATCCTACATATTGATCCTGGGTGATTTGGCCATTTATGCTATTGTTATCTTGATTCATTGGGTTGCCTGAAAGGTCAAGAATATTGGGTCCAACTTTCAGGGTGTAAATACCAGCCGCGGTTCGTGGGCCCCCCGTAATGATGAAAGTGAATTCAGTGTTATTGGAGTTGGGAACCGCAGTAATATTGGAAACTGCAATAGGGGCTCCGCTGGCATCAGTAAGGGTGATATCAGCGGTGGTAAAAGTAGAAGGCTGGATGGATTCATTGAATTTAATTCGGAAACCTGTGATTGATCCAGCGTCCAGACCGGTTGCGCTGGAGCTAGAGATTTTCGCCCCGGTGATATCTGGGCGATTGGTACCTGTTCCGGTTTCGACAACATCCAAAATGGTTACCGTAAGGGTTTGGGTTGAAGTTAAGCCTGAGGAATCAGTTGCCCGTATGGTTACGATATAAGTGTTGTTTAAATTGCTATCCGAGGGGTTTTCAAAATCTGGACTATTGATGAAAGTAAGAGCACCTGTAACGGAATTAATGCTAAATCTAGATTGATCCAACCCACCGTTGATACTCCATGTGACAGTTTTATCTGCGATGAAGGTGAAAACGGTGCTGGTATTTTCGTTAATGCCCTTGGTGCTGGTGAGTGCCCCCGCAGCGCCACTTGGCCCGGTGATTACAGGGGGTAGTTCCACAACATCGGTGATGGTTACCGTTAAGGTTTGCGAAGAGATATTGCCATTGCTATCGGTTGCCCGAACAATCACGACATAGGTATTGTCGCCATTGCTATCGGTTGGGTTTTCAAAGTCGGGTGCGCTAATGAAGGATAAGGCACCTGTGAAGGTGTTGATGGAGAACTTGGATTGATCGAGCCCGCCATTAACAGACCAAGCAACGGATTTATCTGCAGAGAACGTGGTGACTGCACTAATATTTTCGTTCATGGTGACGGAGCTAGTAGCTGCGCCTGGGCCGCCTGTGGGGCCGGTAATAACGGGTGGGGTGGTGGCGCTGGGTACGGTGCCTGTGATGGAATAGAAACCTAGGCTGCCGTAATCGGTGTAGCCGGTGGTAAGCGGGTTGCCCATACCAATGCCATCGATGGAAATGTAATAAGTGCCTGCCGTTAAGGTTGTACTGAATGTTGCATTAATTGCATTAGTAGGGTTGCTGGTCAGAAGAAGGGTGCCAGATGCATTGTAAAGCTTAGCTTCGATATCGAGGTTGGGGCCATAAACTGCGGGATCGATGTTAATGGTGGCTGAACCACCAACAGCGAGGTTAAAGCGGAAGTAATCGAGATCGGTGTTTTTTTCGATGATGCCAGTGGTAGAAATCGTGGTGGAGTTGGAAAAATTCAAGTTGGAAGCGGTGGCTATAGAGCTGCCGAAATCATCGGTGCGGTAGCCAAAACCATTTTTAGAATTAGAAATGATGGCAAGGTCATCTTGAAGTTGGTTGGCACCTGAATATTCGCCTTTGGACCATTGGGAAAGATTTTTGTAATACCCAACGCCCATGATTGGGGCCCAACCGGTTGCTCCTGAACCATGGCCGGGATAATAGCCTTGGGTGGCATCACCATCATGACTTAAACCAAGGTTATGCCCTACTTCATGGCTGGTGGCCTCTGCAACAGATTTTGGGTTGCCATTATTAAGGGAGCCTGAAAAAACAAACGCAGGGCCATAATATTCATTGCCGTAAACTCCAACATACGAAACCCCGCCCGCCCCCGGAGCGGGAGCATTGTTTTCGCCAATTGCTACACGAACTCCCCATGCTGTATCTGAAGATCCTACTTTGCGAAGCCCTTCAATACCAGGATCTTCGGTGGTGACATCCACATTAAAAGGTAAAAAATCTTCGCTAACGCGTTCCCAAATTTCTCGAATATTAGCCAATTCAGTTGCAGAAAATGAGCTAGTGTTATTATCAATATCGTAAGCTGGAGTAACAATGGTTGCACCATTTAACCATGCAGTGCCGGTGGTGGTGTTTCCATCGAAGTCGAGAAAGATACACTTGGTGGCGCCAGGGTTGCTATGCAGCCCGAATTCCCCCGCAGGTACCAAACGAATTTCTAGCCCTTCTAAACAAGGCCTGCTGAAAAAGCTATTCTTTTTAGTTGCTTTGCGGCTAAAGAAATTCATGGCGATCACCCTTTAGAAAATTATACTTAAATCAAATTTTAGATCTGCTTAATGCTTGATGCGAACGCAACAACAATCCTGTTTTGCAATATACGATTAATAACTATGCTAATCGTATTTGCTCGCTTTGCAAACACCAATTTTAGAAAAGTGTGTTTTGATCTCTTTAATTTTCTTTGAGATGTTAATAGACAACAAAAAGAAATTATATCATAAATATCTTTCAGAGCCGTAAGCGTGAGCGACGGTTACTTTCTATTTATCGGTTATTTAAATAGAAGAATAAGAGTTGCCACGGAATGACACGGAAATGCACGGAAACAGAGCCGGAAGCGTGAGCGACGGCTACTATCTATTCATCGGATATTTAAATTGAAGAATAAGAGTTGCCACGGAATGACACGGAAATGCACGGAAACAGAGCCGGATGCGTGAGCGACGGTTACTTTCTGTTTATCGGATATTTAAATAGAAGAATAAGAGTTGCCACGGAATGACACGGAAATGCACGGAAACAGAGCCGGATGCGTGAGCGACGGTTACTTTCTGTTTATCGGATATTTAAATAGAAGAATAAGAGTTGCCACGGAATGACACGGAAATGCAC
>JAPLNF010000004.1 GCA_026692965.1 Planctomycetota bacterium | reverse complement strand
ATTTCTTCGCGCATCGGCTACGATCAGGGACAGTTTAACGCCACAGCTCACGGCCTTTACTGGCGCAAGGAACCCGAAGGCGAATTCCTTTACTGGACCGAAAATGTATCCAAGGGCAAAGATGGTAAAAAGCTGGGCGCACGCATCTACAAGACCGACATGAACGGTAAGATATTATTCGAGATCGGTAATGTCGCCCAAGAAGGCCCTAAAGCAATCGTGTGGGATTTTACAAACCCTACCGATGTTGCTGTTTCGCCCAATGGTGATATCTACATCGTAGATGGTTATGGCAGCCAGAAGGTTTTTCAATTCGACAAAAACTTCAAGCATTTGAAAACCATTGGTGGCTCGGGTAAAGACCACGGAAAATTCAACACCTGCCATGGTGTTTGGGTTAGCACACTTAACAAAGAACCCGAACTTTACATCGCAGACCGAAGCAACAACCGCTTGGAAGTTTTATCCCTGGAAATGGAATACAAGCGAACCGTTGAAGGGGTTCGCGCCCCATGCTGTTTGTATCAGCACGATGGGCATCTTTATGTGCCTGAGCTTGGTTCCCGCGTAACGGTGATCGATGCAAAAGATAAAATCGTGGCGCAAATGGGCGATGGTTCTGGCATCAAGGATGATATTGGAATGCATCCAGGAAAATTCAAGGCACCCCATGCTTTAACCTTGGATTCCAAGGGGAATCTGTATGTATTGGAATGGGTACCACAAGGCCGTATCCAGAAGTTCAACAAGGGTTAAAAGTTCGCCACGGCAACAGAGGAAGAGCAAAGAAAAACATTTGCCACGGAATTACACGGAAAAGCACGGAAGAAGAAACACACAGATTTTCTTAGTTCGTGCTTATCTTACTTTTTTTCTGTGTAATTCCGTGTCCTTCCGTGGCTATTCTTCCTCTTGGTTTTGATTACCATAACTACTCTTATTAGTGTTATTGATCATAATCGTTATCTAATGCAAAATCGTAGCCATGCTCTTTAAATTACCATCGAAACAATAATTGACTTTACTCATGGCGCAAGCCAAAGTAAAAATGTTGAAATGTTTAAGTACTAGGCCCGTAGTTTTAACATAGGATTCACCATACCATTCTAAAGCTCACACCTCGTTTGGAAACATTGGAAAATCGAATTGCATTGGCTGGGGCATTAATTGCTACGGGTGCAGGGGCTGGTGGTAGCCCAAATGTACGCATCTTTGATGCTGAAACCAATCAAGAAACTGCTTCCTTTTTTGCTTACAATGAAGCCTTCACCGGGGGCGTTCGGGTTGCTGTTGCTGATATTACAGCAGATGGTGTTCCAGATTATATAACCGGCGCAGGGCCGGGGGGTGGCCCTCAGGTAAATGTGTTTGATGGCAAAACCCTGAAACTATTAACCAGCTTCTTTGCCTTTGATACCTCTTTTAGCGGCGGTGTTTTTGTTGCAGCAGGGAACTTTGATAGCGATCGTTTTTCTGAAATCGTTGTCAGCGCAGGTGCTGGTGGCGGGCCTAATGTTCGCATCTTCAATATTGAAAACGGCTTGGCTTCTCTGACAAGCAGCTTCTTTGCCTACGACCAAAGTTTTACTGGCGGCGTTACCGTTGCTGCAGAAAATTATAATGGCGATGCGGGCGATGAAATCATCACCGGCACTGGCCAGGGGGGCGCTCCTCATGTTAAAATATTTCAACCCGATGGTATCGAATTAGGAAGCTTTTTCGCTTACTCGGAACAGTTTACAGGCGGGGTTTTTGTTGCAGTTGGGGATATGGATCTTAATGGAAAATCTGAAATTGTCACCGGCCCCGGGCCAGGTGGTAGCCCTAATGTCCGCGTTTTTAATGGTGGTAATGCCACCCTACTAAGCAGCTTCTTTGCTTTTGATCAGCAATTTTCAGGTGGGGTTACTGTTGGCCTGACAGATGTTAACTACGATGGCTTCGAAGATATCGTTGCTGCGGCAGGGCCTGGGGGATCTCCTGAAGTTAGCATCTGGAGTAGTTCCGCCACAGAACTTAGCTCTTTTTTCGCCTATAACGCAGCTTTTCAAGGTGGTGTTTTCGCTGCTGGATCTGTCCGCATCCCCGTTCAACTTAACAACACCTACATCGACCCCACTGTTCAGTTTATTCATCCAAGCAACGTTGAAATTGGAGGCGCAGTATTAATTGCTCCTTTTGTTGTACTTGATGCAACCAACGGCCCTATTACTATCGGCGATGATTCCGATTTGCAAGATAATGTACGAATAGTTTCCAGCGGGAATGGAGTCACAATCGGCGATAGAGTTATCATTGCCCACGGGGCTAGTGTTTTAGGTTCTGCTCAAATTGGCAAAGCTGGCGGGTTGCCTGCTTTCGTTGGATTTAACTCCATCGTTGATGGTGCAGTACTTGAAGAAGATACGATGGTTCTGCATCTTGCAAAAGTTGCACCGGGAATCACCATACATTCGGGCACCGCAGTGAAGTCTGGAAAATTCATACAAACTCAAGCCGAGGCTGATGACCCAAGTCTGGGCAAAATCACTCCTGTTACCCCTGCTCTACGAGCATTCATGGCGGCTGTTCTTAATGTAAATGTTCAACTTGCGGAAGGGTATGATCAGCTTTATTTCCAAGGCGGAATTCTTGCCCTTCTGGGAATCAATTTGAATCCTGCAACCGATTTTAATCCCGTTGAAACCCTGCCCACACT
>JAPLNF010000003.1 GCA_026692965.1 Planctomycetota bacterium | reverse complement strand
CGCTGCCCGGGATTTTGACAGGAATGATTCTGGCATTATCGCGAGCAATGGGCGAAGCAGCACCTTTAGTATTATTTGGCGCAGCGCTTTATGTGAATTTCAGCCCGACTCTTTTCAGCCGGTTTACTGCGCTACCGATGCAGATTTATTCTTGGTCTGATGATCCAGACCCTGCATTCCATTACAACGCTGCCCTAGCAAGCGCAATTCTTATCGCCATGCTTCTCGGCTTGAATTCGATTGCAATTTTCTTCCGCTACTTCGTTCAGCAAAAGCTGAAGGGTTAGTAATCTTCACTATCGATGATTGCAAGCAAAGGTTCGCCTGTTGAAAACCTGCGTACATTCTCTCTCAACAACTTCCACTTACGCTCAGTAACTGAAGTTGATGCATTATTACTCTTTTCAACCAGATGGACTTTCCCAGCATCTGTTTGTTTTGCAATGGCCTCAGGATTTTGAATCCCTTTGAGATCAACTGCAACCAATTGGGCCTTTGCAGACTTAAAAACCGAGTTAATTGCTTCAGCGTTTAGACCCGTTGCATCACCCATGATAATCAAGCTTCCACCCTGCTTCAAACCAGCCCAAGGGATATTCGCCAAGGTATTGGCTTGCTTAATATTATTAAGATAAACAACCATCACATCGGTACCACCCATGGTAGGCGACGTTTCATTGATGGAGATTTTGGCCCCAAAGTTTTGAACTCTGTTAGAGACAATCTTCGCTAAAGCTGCAGGAGCATAAATAGCAACATTTTTACCCTGCAAACCATCAGCATTGCCTTGTTGAGCAACCCAAAGCAAATTACGCAGCGCCTGATCTGCCTCTGCGGGAAGTGCCGCACGATCAAGGCTGGTAACTTGCACGCCCTTAGTTTTAGCATTGGTCAGAAAATCTTTAGGCAGTTCTGGGCCCACTTGTATCCAGCGTAATTTATTCCCCGATTCTAGCAGGCTGTTATCTGCAAAACCCAAGACTGCATCAGCATTCATAATGGCTTTGCCAGCTTCTTCCAAAGTGGGCACTGCAACAAATTCGATTTCAGGCGCGATGGCTTTTAACTCTGCGATTCTTGCGGGCATAAACCCAGAAGATAAGATCACACGCTTAGGCGCAACCCAGCCAGTCTTTGGTTTTTCAGGGGTGTAATTGCCCGAAACATAACTAAGGTCGCGCAGTAAATCATGAGGCACAACCATGCCTGTAAGTTCTTTATAAACATGCTCGATGTTATCAGGTTTCACAGGCACGCCAGTCCATTGTTCATACCACGGAAATTTAATTGATTCCTGTAACGACTTCAAATCTTTCGCTTGTTTGATGCCCTTGCCCACCTCATCACGAAGATCAACAAAATAGCGTTTCTGCTTTTGAATCAGGTCTGCACCAGCAACTGGGCCATGACCGGGACAAACCATCTTTGGCTTAAGATCCGCCATCTTTTCCAAAGCCTTCACCCATGACCCGGAATCTGAATGCCCCATGAAGTTGTATGCGCCGTTTACACAAGCATCCCCTGTGCAAAGGATTCCATGTTTGGGTAACCAAGCAACAGCATCGCCCGCAGTATGGGCATGGCCCATGAATAGAAATTCAACCCGCTGTTTGCCATCGTCGAGCACCAATCGGTCATCAAAAACAATACCTTGAGTTTTAAGGAAAGAGGAGGCGACATCTTTTCTGCCAGTAGGGCCCTTACCCGCCTCATCAAACTCTGCAGGGCCGAATTCGCGCATCAGCCTGGCACAAT
>JAPLNF010000002.1 GCA_026692965.1 Planctomycetota bacterium | reverse complement strand
TGCCCAAGAGCACGCTGGCGTTATCAGAGTTATAATTCGCGGCAATGATATCAAGTCTGCCATCGCCGTTCACATCGCCCAAGGTCGCGGATCGTGAATTCGTTCCCGTGGCGAAGATTTCTGCAGATTTAAAGGTGCCATTGCCATTGCCCAAGAGCACGCTGGCATTGGTGGTCCCAAAATTCGCGGTGGTGATGTCGAGTATGCCATCGCCGTTCACATCCCTCAAGGTCAGGGAGCGTGGATTAGTTCCCGCGTCGAAAATTTTCTGGGATTGAAAGGTGCCATTGCCATTGCCTATGAGCACGGCAACGGCGGTGTTAGTATTTGCGGTTACGATGTCGAGTTTACCATCGCCATTCAAATCGCCCAAGGCCACGGCGAATTGATTACCACCTGCGCCGAAAGAGTGGAACGCGTGGAAGGTGCCATCGCCATTGCCCAGAAGCACGCAGGGGCCGCTAGCGCTCCTACTCGCGGTTACGATATCAAGTTTACCATCGCCATTCACATCGCCTAAGGTCACGGCATATGGCCCATTTGCCGTGGAGAATGTAGCTTGACGTGCAAAGGAACCATTACCGGTGCCCAAGAGCACGCTGACGCTAGTGGAGTTTTGATTGGCGGTGATGATATCGAGTGTTCCATCGCCGTTCACATCGCCCAAGGCAACGGAGCGTGGACTAGTTCCCGTGGCGAAAGTGGTTTGAGCTTTAAAGGCGCCATCGCCATTACCCAAGAGCACGCTGGCGTTATTAGAGCCTTGATTCGCGGTAATGATGTCGAGTAATCCATCGCCGTTTACATCGCCCAAGGTCACGGAGAATGGATTATTTCCCGTGGCGAATGTTTGCTGGCCTTGGAAGGTGCCATTGCCATTGCCCAAGAGCACGCTAACGCTGGCGGAGTTAAAATTTGCGGTGATCATGTCGAGTCTACCATCGCCATCCACATCGCCCAAGGTCACGGAGGCGGGCTTAGATCCCGTGGAGAAGGTGGCTTGCGCTGCAAACGAAGGCAAGGCGGTAATGGTTGGTAAGCTTACGAGGTTAACACCAAGTGAGCCGGAACCAGTAATGCCGGTAACATTTACGGTGTAATTCGCCCCTGAACCAGTTACGGAGGAGATAGTTCCGTTGGCAACGGTTCCGGTAGCAACTAAATTGAAGTCGGCAGCATCCACCCCGGTAACTGGTTGATTAAAAGTAACCGTGAACGAAGCGGAATCGGTGACAGTACTTCCAGGTGCATTAATGGATAAGGCATGGGGAAATGCAGGCGAGAAAGGAACAGGGGGCGTAATAAAAGCACCAGCAGTATAATTAAACACTGTATTAACTGTAGTTGAATTAGTTCCATTGTTATCAGTTACAAAAACATTTGCAGCTCCACGGGTGCCAGGAGGTGTGATTGCAGTAATCTTTTGTCCGTTCACCACGGTAAAACTGCTCGCCGCAATGCCGCCAATAGTGACTGCGGTTACGTTGCTTAAAGCGAGACCGTTAATAGTGATGGTTGTCCCACCTCCTGTAGGACCGGCAGCAGGGGAAATACTTGTTATAGTTGGTACTTCAACAATGTTGGCTACTTGAACTTCGCTGCCGCTGCTAATCGAATTCGTGATTACCTCTGCGCCCAAGGTACCAGGAGTTGGCGCGGTATTAAAGGTTACTGTAAGCTGGGTTGCAGTTGCGCTGGTGACGGTGCCTGTACCGCTGCTTAGGGTAACCGTGTTATTGGCTGCGATCGTATCAAAACCCGAACCAGTAATGATAAGCGTGGTGGCGTTGATCGCCAGATTGCTTGTGTTCTGAGTTACGGTAGGTGTATAAGTGTACAATGTGTTGGCTGTATTGGTGCCGCCCACAGTGGTAACTTCAATACTTACAGCACCTGCAGTGTGAGCAGGGGTACTTGTAGTAATGATTGTTGAGCTAACCACGGTAAAATTGACAGCAGTGCCACCGATGGTAACAGAAGTTGCGCCGGCCAAGTCGGTGCCTGTGATGGTAATGCTAGTACCACCTGTGGCAAATCCTGCAGAAGGCGAAACGCTAGTTACAGAAGGTGCTGGTGGAATTGTGCCATTAAATTCAAAGGCGCCAATGCTAGGTGTGGAAGATCGTATATAGCCGCGTTGATCCAAGCCAAAAATCGGTGCTGCATTACTTACAGTTGCATCGCCCGCTGCAATTGCGGGGCTAGTAGCACCGAGTGCCATGGTAAAGGTGGGGCCACCGTTATTAGCTAAAGGGCTAAGAAAGGGATCGCCGGAAATGTTTCCCGAACCTGATGAGTTGCCGGTGGTATCATTTAAAGTTCCATCTTGCACAAGGTTGTTGAGATTAGTACCGATGGTACCCCCGCCGAAGTAATCAGTTGGGGTGATATTGCCGGGAGCAAGGCTGTTGGCAATGATGGTGTTAGCAATGTTGAGGGTCTCGTTGTTCTGGAGGCCACCACCAGTTTGAGCAGAATTGCCAGATAATGTGCAATTGGTGACGGTGAGGGTACCGCTGTTACTGTAGTTATTGATGCCACCGCCGTATACTGTTGCAATATTCCCAGAGAGTGTGGAATTGGAGATGGTGATGGTGCCTCCGTTCCGGCTGTTGTTTATGCCGCCACCTAGGTTTCCAGTATTATTAGCGATGGTAGAATTGGAGACGGTGAGGGTGCCACTGTTGTTGATGCCACCGCCATAATTAGCATATTTGCTTGAAGCGCCGGTTGCAATATTGCCAGATATAGTGGAATTGAAGATTTTGAGGGTGCCGCTGCCTTGGTTGTTGATGCCGCCGCCATCGCCGGCTACAGTATTGCCAGAAATGGTTGAACTATAGATGTTAAGCCTGCCATTGTTAAAGAAGGCTCCGCCACTGCCTGAGGTATTCGCCCCAGTAACAGTCACGCCGGAGATGGTTAGATTGCCCCCAGAATTAATGGTGAAAATACTAAAGCTGCCTTGGTTAGCGTCAATGATAAGCGAGGAAGCGCCAAGGCCATTGATGGTAAGTGTGCCTGCGGTACTAGTAGTTGCAATGTTGGGCAAAGCGGATGCCAGATTGATGCTGTAGGGGCTGTTAACTACTGAAAAATCAATGATGTCATTGGCTGTGGTGGCGTTGGCATCGAGTATGGCTTGCCTAAGCGAACCAGCGCCTGAATCTGAATCGTTTAGAACCGTAAAGGTAGCGGGAACAACTCTATCTTCAAGGCTAAGGAGTTCGAGCCTACTGCGAATACCCTTTTTTAATGCTGTTTTAGTGATTTTTGGAGTGAAAAGTTTTTTGAAAACATTTAACATCGGTGGGATTTCCTATAAGTAAAAACAGCTTAGTTGCAGCGTGGTTAAAAATACGCTCCATGAACATTATCGGTACAAAGCAAGCACCAAATAAAACAGAACATACACTCTTTATTTAATAATATCTGGCAAAAAGGTGTTGTCAACTTAAAAAGCAGAATACTCGCTCTGTTCTTCCTATTTTAAATAATCCGTAAACTCAAAACTACCATGTTTACCACATTTTTGATGAATATGGTAAGTTTGTGCAGGGGGGCACCAAAAGAATTAACCACGGAAAGAAGCAGAAGCAGAAGCAGAGGTTAGAAAACAATAAAAAAAGAATTTAACGGATATAAAAACAATTAGAAAAGAACCATTAGCCACGGACGAACACGGAAAAACACGGAAAAAAGAACAAGCAGAAGCGAAAGCAGAAGCATTTGCCACGGAAGGACACGGAAAAGAAGTGGAAAAGGGGGAAGAGGGATTTTCAGAGCCGGATGCGTAAGCGACGGTTCTTTCTTGCGGAGGCGAACACAACTTTTTATTGCATATCTTTACAAGCCTGAAGCGCAAGCAAAGGTTCTTCAAATACCTGTTTATTATTCACACATTATTCCTTCGCTTGCGCTTCAGGCTTGTAAGACAAGAGATACCGTTAAGAGTCGGTTTCCAAATCCGCCGCTCAATAAGACAAAAGTTGCAGCGCAGTGGGCTTAGAAAATGTGAGTGCGGAATGTACTGCAATCATTCGCGGCCGAAGGCGGATTCTTCCATAGGTATGGTGATAAAGGGCCAACTGGCTGGATAATACCGGACAATCTTCGTTGGGCGAAAGCCATCAAGAAGCATGCCGCATTCGAGTTGTATTTGCACTCCACTAGATCCCGGAACCACGGGCACTTTATTGAATTTCAGAATGTTGCCACCTTTGCGATCATTCGTTGGGTCGTAGG
>JAPLNF010000001.1 GCA_026692965.1 Planctomycetota bacterium | reverse complement strand
TGTAGCAGTCGTCATGAATCAACCTCAATCGTTAAAAAAGTGGAACAGTTGGTATTGTAGTAAAACAAAATCAAGCGCTTGGAAGATCAAGAACTTTGCGCATACGGGCAACGATGTCGGTGAGTTCTTTTTCGCCCCCACCCCCGACTTCGGAAGTGGCCCAGCCATCATAGCCAATTTCGCCCAGGGCCTTTAAAACTTCGGGCCAGTTTTCATCGCCTTCGCCGATAGCGCACCATTCCTTGGTTTTGCTGTAACCTTTGAAGTCGAATTTGACCATTCTTTTGTCGAGCTTGCGGATCCAGTCAGCGCTGCTAACGCCAAACTTTACCATGTTAGAGCAATCAAAATAAGCAGCGATAAAAGGGCTTTTAAAGTCATCGATGTATTGAACAAGTTGATCGGGTTTGGTGATGAAGTTGTTCCAAACGGTTTCGATGCAAATCTTGATGCCTAGTTTTTCTGCGGTGGGTAGAGCTTTCTTCACTTCGATCTGGGATCGTTCGTAACATTGTTCGTAGGTTGCATCCTTATTGACAACACCCGGAACTAAAAGCAGGGTATCTGCACCAAAGAACTTAGCATCCTCAATGCCTGAAATTAAAGCCTTTAGCCCCTTGGCTCGAATGGCTTCATCGGGCGAGGAAAGAGTATCGCGCCAGTGCACCGAATCAATCACGCCATGGATTTTAACGCCTGTCTCTTCTGCAGCTTTTTTGGCTTCTTCTTTGTTCAAGCCACTGGGGCTGTCGACTTCAACACCTTCAATCCCGAGTTTTTTTGCAAGGGTAAGTTTTTCGAGCGGAGTAGTGCCTGCTTTGATCATGCTATACTTAACTGCAAGTCGAAGTACGGGCTTCTTTGCTGGTGCGAGGCTGGAATTAAAAGCCATCACTGAATTTCCCAAGGTTAAAGATGCGCTTGTTGCGAGGGTGCTTTTCACAAAGTTTCTGCGATCCATAGTTTTGCTCCTTTTTTGGTATTCTTCTCGAAAGTAAAGATTAATCGTTTAAATGGTCGCTGCACAGAAAAAACTACCCGAGTCTTCCATCTGTAACGGATCTAAGGGTGTAAGCTTGGTTGAATGATCCCTCGTAGTAATTCCCACTATTGCAAACGCCTATGAAATACGGTGAAGTTGAATTGTCATTCAAAATCATCAGGAATAACGCAATCATGAGACACCTTCCTTTTCTTGGTTTGATGGCTGCACCCTTCACCCCCTTGAATGAAAAGGGTGATCTTAATCTGGATATGGTTCCGGTTCAGGCCAACCATCTTTTAAAAAATGGTGTCAAAGGTGTTTTTGTTGCAGGCACCACGGGAGAATGCCAGTCGCTTACTCTTCAGGAAAGAATGCAGCTTGCGCAGGCATGGTCGGTTGCGGTTAAAGGCAAGCTAACCTTCATGATTCATGTTGGTCATAATAGCGCCCGCGAAGCGCGAGAGCTTGCCAAGCATGCGAAATCTGTTGGAGCAGATGCCATATCTTCTGCTGCACCTTGTTTTTTCAAGCCAGCGGCTCCAGCGGATCTGGTTGAGTTTCAAGCAGAGGTTGCAAGTGCTGCTCCTGAGCTTCCTTTTTATCATTATCACATCCCGCTTTTCACGGGGGTGAATGGGCCGGTTGCTCCCTTTTTAAGAATGGCGAGTAAGAAAATCCCCAATCTTGTAGGCGTTAATTCAGATCTTCTTGAATGCACGATTTTAGATGGTGGCAGATTCGAAGTTTTATTTGGTTGCGATGAAATGTTGCTGGGTGCAATTGCGATGGGGGTTCGTGGCGCAGTAGGAAGCACCTACAATTTTGCTGCTCCTATTTATCTTGAAATGATGGAAGCCTTTGAAAAGGGCGATGTAGAAAAAACCAGATTGCTGCAGGAAAAGAGTGTTGCGATTGTCAGGCTGATTCAAGAGTTCGGGGGTATACCCGGTGGCAAAGCGTTGATGGGTGCTTTAGGAGTTGAGTGTGGGCCGGTTCGCCTGCCCCTTCACAAATTAACCAAGGATGAAATTCAAACACTTCGCGATAAATTTATGGTTCTGAGTTCCATCAGCAAATTATCGAATCCCCACGCTGTGTGATTGTTGGAATTATTGCACGGGTGAAACTGATGCTATGCTAATAATTCGCGGG